>JAHJLN010000426.1 GCA_018821715.1 Pseudomonadota bacterium
ATAGAAAACACCCTCGTTTGGGCAAAACAAAATTTTCCAACGCTTTTTTAAGTTGTTGTAAAGGAGCGTTTCTGTTTACCGGCATCAGCCAGGAGCGTGTCTGGTCATCAGGGGTGTTGATGGAGACTGCAAGCCGTAATCCCATCATTTTAAGACTTGCAAGCTTTTCAATGCCGCCTGTCAGACCGGCAGTGGAAATAGTGATATGCCGAAGGGAAATATCAAATCCTTTTTGCTCATTCATGATCCGGATCGCCCGTATGACAGGGTCAAAATTATCAAAAGGTTCCCCCATGCCCATAAATACAATATTTTTAATTTTCTCTTTTAGAAAAAATCTTGCATTGAACAACTGGCCTGTAATTTCCGCAACCCTAAGGTTTCTTTTAAATCCCATTTTAGCTGTTTCACAAAACCTGCACCCCATCCTGCATCCCACCTGGCTGGAGACACACAAGGTTTGATGGTTGGTCATGGGAATGATAACCGACTCTATTTTCTGTCCATCTGAAAGTTGGGTGATAAACTTGATCAAATTATTCTCTTTAATCGTTTCAATCACCATTCCCGGTGTCAGTGTAATTTTATTTTTTATCTTTTCGGCAAAAACAGGTGACATTACAAACTCTTTTGCAGTATCAAACCTTTTGTTTCCGGATTTTAAAATTTCCCGATAAAGAGCGGATGCGTGATACTGACCTTTACCAAAATCTCGCTCTAATCGACCGGTTAACTCATCCAGCTGTAGTTCTAAAATTTCCATTCCATTACTTAACTTTAATTCTTTCAATTTGTAAGCCCATTAAATATCAGATATAGCCTGGTATTTCCATGCATAAATCATCGACGAGAGAATCATGTAATTCCCCTGAGATTGATTAAACTATACTTTAAAATTACTCAGGACTTTTTTTAACTGGCTTGCGAACTCTGTCAGTTTTAACACATTATCGGTCACTTTTTGGCTGCTCTCGGCAACCCGGGTGGAATTCTCATTCACATTTGCAATATCGACTGCAATATTACCCGATGCGATGGATGAATCTGAAATATGACTGTTTGTTTCATGTATACCCTCTGCTGCCTGGGCAATATTCCGGGCAATTTCCTTTGACATTGCGGATTGTTCTTCAACAGCACTTGCAATGGACGATACAATTGAATTTACATCATTGATGACTTTTGATATCTCTTCAATCTCAACAACTGTTCCATCGGTAGAATTTTGTATCCTGTCTATCTTTATTTTAATATTTTTTGCCGCTTCTGCCGTTTGATAGGCAAGAGTCTTGATCTCGTTTGCAACGACTGCAAATCCTTTTCCTGCCTCTCCTGCACGGGCGGCTTCAATGGTTGCGTTCAACGCCAGAAGATTGGTCTGTTCTGAAATCTCACCAATCACATCCGTGACCTGCCCGATCTCCCTCGCATCAACCCCCAGTTCATTTACTTTTTCCGAAGTGCTTTTGGCTTTTGCCACAGCCTTTTCTGTAATCGTGCGGGCCTGGCCTGTATTTTTTGCAATTTCATTGACCGTGGCATTCATTTCTTCCATGGCTGCGGATACGGTGTCCAGGTTGGATGAGGATTCTTCAGAAAGAGCAGCTACTGAAGAAAGCCGCTGGTTCATTTCTTCTGATGCAGTGGAAACCGCATTGGACTTGTCAGACATCTCCTGTGCATGGTGTTTAAGTTCCTGGGACACACCGGATAACTCAGAAGACGTCTCAGTAAGTGTCACAACACCTTTTGTAATATCCCTGAAAATCGATGCAAGGCTTGATACCATTTTGTTTATTGCCTTTGCCATGGTACCGATTTCATCTTTCCGGCTGATTTCAAGGGATTTTGTAAAATCACCGTCAGACACAATTTTTGTAAATTGAGCCGCTTTAATCACTGGTTTTGTCACAATCCCTGAAAAGACAACCCCCAGAACAACCGCGGCAATAATCCCCAGAACTGTTGCAATCAAGGTAATTTTAACCGCCATGGCCTTGGTTTCCTGAGCCTCTTTTTCTGCCTGGGCGATTACCGCCTGTGAGATTTTAACTACTTTATTTAACTCTTTATCCAATTGGGTACCAATGGCCATTGTCTTTTCATCAATAGTGTCCAATAAATTATAATCATAAGGTTCTGCAGACAGCTTTTTATTCACCTGATCATAAATCACTTTAAAACTTGGGAGAAAATTTTTCAAATGATACTCAGCCGAAAGATTGACGATTTCTCGCAATTTCTGATCCTTGGCAGGAAATATGGTTCCTGAATCAAGTGTTGCGCCGTTTAAAATGGCAGTCTTAAACTGATCAAACTGTTTGGTAAAAACTTCATGCACTTTCCATGTCTCTGCAAGTTCATCCGTATCCAATGCAGCCATCAGCTTCATGACAACCATAAGATCCTGACTTACCACAAGCTTCATGTTGATAGCAGATTGAATCAGAGGGGTGGATTCAATAACGACTTTAAACTTGTTTTCCAACTTTTTCATACCGATATAGCCGGTAACACCAACAATGGCAGTAATAAAAGCAATACAAAGAAATGCCAGCATGTTTTTTGAGCGAAGGGTAAATAATTGATTCATTTTCTCTCCATTTTTGCGCAGGTTATTCAATCTATAACCTATCCATTATAGATTGATCGTTACACCAACTGCCCATTTGGATTCTTTGTATCTGAAACATAAAATAATGTCAAACTCGTAGGCCAAGACGAACCGATACAATTGATCGGCAAAACAATTGAGGGGTATTTCAAATCCAGCCTCTTTTGTTAAGAATCATATTGTTTCAAAGGTCTGTGGTGCTTTTGCAACGATAGTCCTATTTTGTAATAAAAACAGGGCAGTCTGATTTATGAAGCACCTGGTGAGCTACACTGCCAAGAAACAATCCTGCGAAATCCGTGACCCCTCTTGATCCCATAACAATCAGGTCTATTTTCTCAATTTTTGCGACCTCAGGTATTCTATTTCCAGGCGCTCCTTCAAGAATGCGCACTTCAAACTTTAATTCGCTGTGTTCAAGCAGTTTAATAAATCGCTCTACAAGCTGTTCAGATGCTTTGTTAATATCATTAACCGCCTGCTGAAAATAGGGTTCTGCCAAAACAATGGGAAACCGGTCATGGCAATGCAGCAGGATGATCTGAGCATCCAGCAGCTTTGCGAGTTCAATGGCATGTTTGGTTGAGTTAATTGAATGTCCCGATCCATCCACCGGGTTTAGTATTTTTTTAATATTCATGACATTCTCCTTTCCAGCCTGTTTTATTACAGGCTGACATTGCATGTTATTATTTTTTAAACACCCTTTGCAAAATGGACAACAATATTTGTGAACATATCGCCGGTTCAACAGGCACGCTGAGCCACATCGTCAAAGAAAACAAAGAATAGAAAAATGAAATTCAGGTTATCATTCTTAAGAAAAAAGACAACATCACAATTAGATCTATCTGAATATGGTTTAAACATACTATTTTTCTGACAAATAGTCACTTAATTTATTAAGAAATTAAAGAAAATATTGACAAATTCCTACCACAATGTGATAGTTTGCTTTTATTAAAACCAATTGTAAGACTAAAGGGAATGATCATGAGTAAAAAAAGGACCTATCATTTTGAGACAAGAGCGATTCATGAAGGGTTAAAAGACGCACCCTGGCAAGGCGCAACTCTCCCGCCTATTTTTCAGACCGCTGCCCATTACCATGAGAGCGCGGACAGCTTAAGCAAAACATTTGCCGGCCAGACCCAGGACCATATTTATATGCGGTTGAGCAATCCGACAAGCCGGTTCCTTGAACAGAAACTGGCCTCTCTTGAATCCGGAGCTGGTGCTGTGGTGACCGGTTCCGGCATGGCAGCCATTAACAATGCCTGCATGACACTGCTTCGTTCAGGGGATGAATTTGTTGCCAGCAAAACCCTTTTTATGTCCTCTTATACGCTTTTTACAACTATTTTTAAAAAATACGGGATTATTGTAAAACTCGTTGATCCGTTAAACCTTGATGATATTGAACAGGCCGTCAATGAAAAAACCCGGTTTGTCTATATGGAAACCATTACCAACCCGGGCATGGAAATTGCCGATATCTCAAGCATCGCCGATATTGCCCATGCCAAAAGCGTACCGCTTTTAATTGATAATACCCTGGCCTCTCCCTGGCTTTGCAGACCCATTGAACTTGGGGCGGATATTGTATTGCATTCAACAACAAAATATCTTTCCGGCCATGGCGCTGCTTTGGGCGGTGTGGTGGTGGATGCCGGGAAGTTTAACTGGGACCAGGAAAAATTTTCTGATTTTGCGCCTTTTGTTGCGCAAAAAGGCAATCTTGCATTTCTCCACAAACTGTTCAAGGAATATCATGTCAATTTTGGAACCACGCCTGCACCGTTTCATTCTTTTCTGACGGCCATTGGACTGAACACGTTGGGCCTTCGCATGGAACGACATATGAAAAATGCCATAACCATTGCCGATTTTCTGAAAAAACAGCCAAAAGTTGAATGGGTTAATTTCCCGGGATTCGAGGATCATAACTGCCATGAAATTGCCAAAACACAGTTTTGCGGCAAAGGGTTTGGTGCCGTGCTCACTTTTGGTTTAAAGGACCAGGATGCCTGTTTCAGGTTTATTGATCATCTTGAAATGATTTTAAACCTGGCCAATCTGGGAGACTGCAAAACCTTGATTATTCATCCCTACTCATCCCAGTACATTTCCTTTCCCCCAGACCTTAAAAATCAACTTGCAGATCCCCAGCTGTTACGATTTTCCCTTGGAGTGGAACATGCCGAAGATATCTGCAATGATCTGGCCCAGGCACTGAAAGCAGTTTAGGAAGCGGTTCATCTGATGAGCGAGTATATTGATCAGGATCAGGCAGGAGTCAGCGTGGGGATTGTTGAGAAATGCTTCTTTACCTTTGCCGCACCACCGGACCGGCTGAAACTTGAAAGTGGTGCCAGTATCGGTCCTGTGACCATTGCCTATGAAACCTGCGGCACCTTGAACCCTGAGAAAAGCAATGTTATTCTTGTGCTCCACGCACTTTCAGGAGATTCCCACATGGCAGGGTATTATGACCCTAAAGATGCCAAACCGGGCTGGTGGGATATCATGGTGGGCCCTGGAAAAGGGATTGATACGGATAAGTATTTTGTAATTTGCTCCAATATTATCGGTTCCTGCGCCGGATCGACAGGTCCTGCATCCATAAACCCTGAAACAAACAAAGCCTATGGAACCTCTTTTCCCCTGATAACCATTGGTGATATGGTTGAAGCCCAAAAGGCCCTGATGGATTATCTGGGAATCAGCACTTTGCTGTCACTGATTGGCGGATCCGTCGGGGGCATGCAGGTGCTTGAATGGTGTGTCCGGTATCCGGATATGGTAACATCTGCCATCCCTCTTGCGACAACCACGCGGCATTCGGCTCTGGCAATTGCGTTTAATGAGGTTGCACGCCAGGCGATCATGGCGGATCCAAACTGGAACCAGGGACATTACTATTCAGGCAAAAAACCGGATATGGGTCTTGCCATTGCAAGGATGATCGGACACATCACATATCTTTCCGATGAATCCATGCGGTTGAAATTCGGGCGCAAGCTTCAAAACAGATCTGCCTTAAGCTTTGAATTCGGTGCCGAATTCCAGGTGGAAAGCTATCTTCAGCATCAGGGCAACAAGTTTATCGAACGTTTTGATGCCAATTCCTTTCTGTATATTACCAAGGCTGCCGATTATTTTGATCTGGCAGTTCAATACGGGTCCGGGTCTCTTGTAAAGGCCTTTTCACTATGCAAATCAAAATTTCTTGTGGTTTCTTATACGTCTGACTGGCTCTATCCCACATATCAGTCAAAAGAGATGGTCAAAGCCATGAAAAAGAACAACCTGGATGTCAGCTTTTGTGAAATCGATGCCCAGTGGGGACATGACGCATTTCTGCTTCCCAGCAACCGGCTTGACAATCTGATCAAAGGCTTTTTAAGGGGGGTATCCGATGAAACCTGACCATTTAAGATACGACTTAAAAATCATTGCCTCGTGGATCGAACCTGAATCCACAATATTAGGACTTGGCTGTGGAGAAGGAGATCTTCTTTTTTGGCTGAAAAAAGAAAAAAACGTCAAAGAACGCGGCATAGAGATTGAGGAATCAAAGGTTGTAAAATGTATTGAAAAAGGGCTCTCGGTTTTACAGGGAGATATTAATGAAGAAATTGAAGATTACCCGGACAATGCCTTTGACTATGCCATTTGTTCCCAGACCCTTCAGCAGGTCTATGAACCGTCAAGCCTGATCCATGCCATGATGCGGGTGGCAAAAATGGGGGTGGTCAGCTTTCCCAACTTCGGTCATATCAAGGTTAGGCTGCATCTGGCATTTGCCGGCAGCGCACCTGTAACAAAAGAGCTGCCCTATTCATGGTATGATACCCCCAATATAAGAGTCTTAAGCCTGAACGACTTTGAAAATTTCTCCAAACAGGTTGGATTCAAAATTTTGAAGAGAGCTGCTATTAATACGAAAAATAACCAGAAAGATGGCCAACTGGTCACCTTTTTTCCCAACCTGTTTGCCACCTATGGGATCTTTTTAATCGGCAAGGAATAAACATGGAAAATATTGACAAAAAACGCATGGAAAAGATCATTGAAATAAAACATAGGCTGGGTAACAAGCTTGTTATCCTGACCCATCATTATCAAAGAAAAGAGATTGTTGATCTCGGGGATCACAGAGGAGACTCCTTTGGGCTTTCTCAAAGGGCAGCAAAAGATGAGAATGCAGAATATATTATTTTTTGCGGTGTCCATTTTATGGCAGAAAGTGCCGCCATCCTTGCCAAAGATCACCAGACCGTACAAATCCCTGACATGAATGCCGGCTGCTGGATGGCGGATATGGCAGATTCCTACCAGGTTGAAAAGGCCTGGAATGAGGTGTCAGCCATTGTCGGAAAACAAAGGGTCACCCCACTGGTTTACATGAACTCTGATGCCTATATCAAAGCCCATTGCGGAAAAAACAACGGTGCGGTCTGCACCTCATCCAATGCTTTAAAAGCGTTTGAATGGGCATTAAGACAAAGAGAAAAAATCTTCTTTTTCCCGGATGAGCATCTGGGACGGAACACTGGTAACAGTCTCGGCATCCCGACAAATCAAATGAGGGTATGGGACCCTGAAAAGCCGTTGGGTGGAAACAGTGAATCCGACATAAAAAATACAAAAATTTTTTTATGGAAAGGATATTGCCTGGTTCACACTCGATTTACACCCCATGACATGGAAACCATGAGAAAAGACTTCCCTGATGCAAAAATTGTTGTGCACCCTGAATGCACCCAGGAAGTTGTCAAGGCTTCTGATGCCGTGGGGTCTACAAGTTTCATTGTCAGCTATGTGGCTGATGCTCCGCCAGGCGCAACCATTATCATTGGTACGGAAATCAACCTGATCAAACGACTTGCCATGGAGTATCCAAACAAAAGAATCCTTCCTTTAAAGGATTCTTTTTGTCCCAACATGAATAAAATCAATTTAAAAAACCTGTTAGCCTGTCTTGAAAATATTGGAAAGACAAACCTTGTAACTGTTGATGAATCCATAAAAAAGGATGCGTTGATTGCTCTTGAAAATATGTTGAGCCTGTAAATCATCCCTGATCAGCATAATTTTATATATTGGATGCAGGTGATTAGATGATAGCGCCGCCATTTGAACTCATCTGCCGCGCCCCTGTCCTCCTCTGCCACCCCCTTGTCCACCACGGCCGCCGCCATATCCGCTTTTGTTTCCATCCTGTCCGCTTCTGCCACCGCCTTGCCCGCCACGTCCTCCGCCGTTTCCGCTTCTGCCGCCACTATATCCACCTTTACTGCCGCGACTTTCAGTACGAGGACGGGCCTCATTGACTTTAAGCGCTCTTCCTTTTAACTCTTTGCCCTCTAAACCCTCTATTGCAGCCTGACCTTCAGCTTCAGAGTTCATCTCTACAAATCCAAATCCTTTTGATTGACCGGTTTGCTTGTCTTTTAAAATGGCGACGGATTCAACCTGCCCGAATGGCTCTAACGCCTGCCGCAAGTCTTCTTCAGTGACCTGATAAGACAAATTTCCTACATAAATCTTCATTCTGATCTCCTTTTGAAATAAATTGACAATCCTGCACAGCAACTAAAATTTATTCTATCGTTTTTTCCCGCGTATTGTGTAAAACCAACTGATTTAAGAACACTGGTTATCAAAAAAATATGGGAAGGGTACCAACAACATTTTTGGACGAAATGCCAGTTTCTTATGTGTAACACATTAAATATTCCTGATAAACAGAAATATGGATGTTTTCAGATTTTTTTTAGAATTTATATGCAACGATCCCGGTAAACTGATAAACATTCTTTATTGCCTGAAGCCGGGTTGTTGGATATAATCTTCTCACTATTTTTTTCGAATAAAGATGATCAACCGTTATTTTTTCTAAGGACAATTCATAGCTTTTTAAAAAGGAGTCGACATGAAATCATTTAACTGGAACCCGGGAAGCCTTCTTGAAATGTCTGGATACTACTGGAAAACCTGCACACTTCATACAGGTGTAAAACTTGATATTTTTACGGTTTTAGGGTCTCAGACCTTAACCTGTGATGAAATCAACAAAAAACTTAAGGTGGACAACCGTGGGCTCTCCATGCTTTTAAATGCTTTGTCGGCATTAGAGCTTCTTGAAAAAACAGATCAAAAATATGCCAATTCCCTGTCTGCCCAGACCTTTCTTTCAAAAGACTCACCTCAGTATATTGGTTTTATGATCCTTCACCATCATCATCTGATGGAATCCTGGCATAAGATGGACAAGGCCATTCTTGAAGGAAAACCCACCAGAAGCAGATCTTCTTTTTCCGATGAAGAACGGCGGGAAAGTTTTTTAATGGGCATGTTCAATATGGGTATGGCCATTGCTCCCAAGTTATCAAAAGAACTTGATCTTTCAGGCTGTAACCGGCTTCTGGATTTTGGTGGCGGCCCGGGAACCTTTGCCATTCATTTTTGCCTTGCCAACCCCGGATTAACCGCTTCTGTCTATGATCTTGAGACAACCCGTCCCTTTGCTGAAAAAACAATCCATAAATTTAATATATCAGACCGGGTCGATTTCATATCCGGAAATTTCATTGAAGACGACATAACCTGCCCCAAAGCCTTTGATTCGGCATGGCTCTCCCACATCCTTCACGGTGAAGGACCACAGCAGGCAGGCGACATCATTGGAAAAGCAGTTTTGGCCCTAAAGCCTGGCAGTAAAATTTTTATCCACGAATTTATCTTGAATGATCGTATGGACGGCCCGTTATTTCCAGCTCTTTTTTCCATTAATATGTATCTTGGCACACCCAAAGGACAGTCTTACAGTGAAACTGAGCTTTCGGGTATGCTCAAAAAAAACGGGATAAAAAACATAAAACGGCTTTCTTTTGAGGGGCCGACTCAATCGGGTATTTTAAGCGGTATCACCTCATAAAAAAAATACTGGATGTAACCTATGATGCAGGGTTGTCCAGTCCCGGGCGGCTGCATGATTTATTTATCCATTGTGAAGCCGGCACCCCTGGTGAATATAAATCAAAGGGAACAGGGCTTGAAATTGTATATGGATTTTCTTATTCCCCTTTTGGGACATGCATGATTGCCAATACCCAAAGAGGGTTTTGTGCACTGAAATTTGTAAGGGATAACACCAAAGAAGAACTTTGCCTATGGCTTCAGCACCAGTGGCCAAAGGCAGTTCTTAGGTTGGATAACAGCGCCATTCATAAAGTTTCCCAATCTGTTTTTCCATTTAAAAATCAATTGACCCGGGCACCGCTTCATCTTTATATCAAGGGCACCAACTTTCAGATAAAAGTCTGGGAAGCTGCCAAAAGGAACCCTATCCGAGGAAAGATTTGATTGTTGATATTCGATTGCCTATTAATGCTTGTTGAATATGTATTGACATTGCTAAAGTCATTTCTTATAGAAATTGAATAGAGTTGACCTAAAACTGGAGGAAGACCTCGTGGAAAATAAATTCATTATGACGGCATTTGGAAAAGACCGCCCCGGTGTTGTTGCCGAGATTGCCGAAATTATCTTTGAAAACAAATGCAACCTGGAAGATTCCAACATGGGAAGACTCGCGGATGAGTTCACCCTGATACTGCTGCTGGCAGGAAAGGGAGAGGATCTCCAGGAAAAACTGTCCAGGGACTGTAAACGCCTGGAAAGAGAAAAAGATATTTTTGTGTTTATCCGACCGCTGGAGTATCAAATACCTGAAACGAAAAACGGAAATTCCTATTTTACCATTGAAGTTGAAGGGATTGATCAAGCCGGGATTGTCTATAAAATCAGCAGACTGTTAGCAGATCAGGATATCAACATTGAAACGCTAAAGTCTCAAAAGAAATTTTCACCCAACAGCGGAACAGCGCTTTATTCAATGGAAATAAAAGCCAAACTTCCGGATTCGGTTTCAATGGCGGCATTGGATAAACGGCTTGATAATCTGGCCAATGAACTCAATGTAGACATTAATTTAAAATAATTTATTGATGTCACAGACCCATCAATTTTTGTTTAAGACCTGTGAGGCGCAAGGCGGTTTTATTATTATTCAGGGCCATTTCAAGGGCTTTTGAAGATCCCACAATAATCACCAGGCGTTTGCCGCGGGTCATGGCCGTATATAACAGATTTCTTTGCAGCAAGGGAAAATGGGCGGTTGTCAGTGCAATAATGACCGCTGCATATTCACTTCCCTGGGATTTGTGGACAGAGATGGTATAGGCCAGGGTGAGTTCATCCAAATCCAGAACATCATATTCTACAATACGGCCGTCATAATTTACCAGAACCTTGTTTTCAGTTTTAATGACATCGTGTACAATGCCGATGTCCCCGTTAAAGACATCTTTTTCATAATTATTCTTCAGATGCATGACCTTGTCGTTTTGTTTAAATGTCATGCCCCTTGCATCTATCCCGCCATCAGATTGATTTAATACCTTCTGGAGCTGCTGGTTCAAATTGATGGTGCCGGCTTCCCCTCTGTGCATGGGAGTTAAGACCTGTATTTCATCAATATGGGGAAAAGCCTTGGGTATCCTTTTTGAACAAAGTTCAAGGATGGTTTCCACTACTTTTTCAGGTCCATGATTTTCAATAAAATAAAATTCAGACAGCTCACCTGTTGCGGCTTTCTGGAAGTCCGGCATCTCTCCGTTTCTAATGCTGTGAGCATACATGATAATTGGGCTTTCCTTGGCCTGCCTGAATATCCTTGTCAGAGAAAAAACCTTTACCTGTTCAGAATCAATGATATCAGACAATACATTTCCAGGGCCCACAGAAGGAAGCTGGAAGGTGTCCCCGACAATAATAAGGGTTGCGCTTGCCGGCATGGCTTCAATGAGCCGGTACATCAGAAGGGTATCCACCATTGAGGTTTCATCCACAATAAACACATCCAGTTCAAGGGGGTTGGCAAAATTCTTGTCAAATGTCCCGCTTTCATGGTCAAAGCCTAATAGCTTGTGCAGGGTAAAAGCTTTTTTGCCTGTTACCTGTGAAATGCGCCTGGCAGCTCTTCCTGTGGGTGCACTTAATACTACTGTTAACTTCTGAAGGTTAAAAACTTCACACAAGGCCCGTATCAGAGTGGTTTTACCGGTTCCGGGCCCCCCTGTGATCACGACAATTTTTTCTTGCAATACCTTGTAGACAACATTCAACTGCTCTTTGGATAATTTAACGGCAAGTTTTGTCAGCACGGTTTCAAGAATCTGGTCTTTGCTCAGGTGAAGGGGAGTTCTGGGCATGGACAAAATGGCTTTTATCCTTGATGCGATTTTAGATTCAGCCCTGAAAAGCCTTGAAAGATAGATGTTTGTATTCTCTTTGCTGGTTTCTGTCTTTACTTCATCAAGCGCTTTTAATGATACCAGGGCCTGTTCAAACAACTCTGGTTCCACACCCGATAGTCTTGAACAGGTTTTGAACACGTCTTGTTTTATTCCATAGACATGCCCGTCCTGTTCCAAAGACAGTAGGCAATATATCAAACAAGCCTGAAGCCGGTTTTCATCCTCTTTTTTTCCACCGGATTTCATGGCAATCCGGTCTGCTGTGGTAAACCCTATTTCCGGGATATCTTTTGCAATGACATAAGGGTTGTGCTGTAAAATATCAAGGGCCCTTGATCCATAGGTTTGAAGAATAGCAGCAGCATGATGCACACTGACTCCATTTTCCTGGAGAAACTGAATAACCCTTCTGACTGCATGGTGCTTATTCCAGGCCTGTTCAATAAGTTTTTTCTTTGCAGTACCGATACCATGGATTTTTTCTAGCTTTTCAGGTTCATTTTCAATGATATCCAGGGTTGTTTCCTCAAAATGATCCACTATTTTATCGGCCAGGGATTTCCCGATACCCTTTATCATACCCGAGCCAAGATATTTACGGATGCCTGAAACCGTGGCAGGTAAAACAACCGTATACCCCTCTATTTTAAACTGATCCCCATACTTGGGATGGGAACCCCATCTTCCGAAAACCTCCAGGCTTTCACCCTCACCCACACCGGCCAGGTGTCCCACAATGGTAACAGGTTCACTGATTTTAGCGATCCGAAGTTTTGCAATGGTATAATGATTTTCCTGATTCTGATAGGTGAGTTTTTCTAAAATGCCTTTGATGGTGATCATTTAAGGCTTCACATTCTCAATGATCCAGCAGGCTGCTTCATATAAGTCCAAAGCAATATAATCCGGTGAAATACCTTTGCAGGAAAGCTCTTGTTGCGCTTTTGGGCCATTGCCGGTTTTGACCAGCACTGTTTTTGCACAACCGGCATTCAGCGCACATTCAATATCCTTGGCACTGTCTCCTACCAGACAGGACTGATCAAGGGAAATCTGGTATTTTTTTTGAGCATCAAGAATTAATCCTGGGTTTGGCTTTCTACAGGAACAATTTTCCCGGGGGGTATGGGGACAAAAAAAAATATCTTTAATCTTCCCACCTGCTTTTTTAACCCCCACCTTCATTTTTTGAAAAATAGCATCCAGTGTTTCCTGGGTGATCATCTTTCTGCCGATCACAGACTGGTTGGTGATCACAATAACATCAAACCCCTTTTGGGTGAGAAGAGCTATCGCTTCAGGACTTCTGGGGATAAATTCAAATTCCGACCGGCTTTTTATATAATCAGGAGAATCCATATTAATAACCCCGTCCCGATCTATAAAAACGATATGTTCCATGATTTGCTTTCTTTATTCTGCAACGGCAAAGGTGCTGCCAAAGCCCTGGGCCGAAATTTTTTCACTGAACCCTATGGCATCCTTTAAATTTGTAAACCTGCCGATTCTTACTCTGAAGAACGTCCCTCTGTCATCTGTAAATGTAGCAATATGGGCATTTTGATGAGTTTTTGATAAATCCTGCCGATATTTTTCTGCATTGGCTTTGACCTGAAATGCCCCCACTTGTACCGTGAAGTTACCTTTCCAGTAATCAACCGGCTTAAAGGCAATGGGATCTTTTGTTTTCTGGGAATATGATGTGGCTCTTCCAAGGGCCGTCACCCTTACTTTTGCCGTTCCAGGACCGACAATCCCGATACGGTTTGCCCCTGTGTAAGACAGATCAATGATTCTGCCGGAGACAAAAGGACCGCGATCATTGATCCTTACTACAATCTTTTTGTTGTTTTCAAGATTATGAACACTGACCCAGGTATCCATGGGCAGGGTTTTATGTGCTGCCGTCATGGCATACATGTTGTAAATTACACCATTGGACGTCTTTCTGCCATGAAATTTTCTGCCGTACCAGGATGAAATTCCTGTCTGGACAAACCCGTCTGCGCTGTCAATGGGTGTATACCGAACCCCGTCTATTTTATAAGGCTTTTGAGTAGCAACCTTTTTTTGACCTGAAGATGGTGGCGGACTTGTCTGATCGGTTGATGATTTTGGCGGCGGAATATGGGCGGGTTCATATGGGATGCCATTAGAGGTTGAACATCCGAGAAAAGCCAGTGAAAACAGTATCAGGATCTGGGTTCTGAACTTCAAAAAAAAATACCCCGCAATTTCTAAGATTATCAGTCAAGTGCCAAAGCCAATACATTTTCCATTCGATCAGTAAAATGAAATTCAATGGAATTTTTTATATAATCCGGCACATCCTCCATATCTTTTTGATTCCACAACGGCAGGATAATGGTTTTGATTCCTGCCCGGTGCGCTGCAATCACCTTTTCCTTGATCCCCCCCACAGGCAAAACTTCGCCACGAAGGGTAATCTCGCCGGTCATGGCCAGCCTCTTTTTCACCCGCCGGCCCGTCATCAGAGACGTCAGACAGGTCAACATGGCCACTCCGGCGGATGGGCCATCCTTGGGAATCGATCCTTCAGGCACATGGATATGGAGATCATGGTTACTGAAAAAGGAGTCATCCACATTTAATTTTTTGGCATTGGCCCGGATAAAACTCAGTGACGTGCTGGCGGATTCCTTCATGATATCTCCAAGCTGCCCGGTTAACGCAAGGCCTTTCCCGCCTTTCATGGCCACAGCTTCTATAAAAAGAATCTCACCGCCATAAGGGGTCCAGGCAAGCCCGACAACAACCCCGGGATTTTCTATTCTCAGGGTCTGATCCGGCATATTGGAGGCAGGGCCTAAATATTCATGGAGATCTTTTTGACCCACAACAATATTTTTAGATTCTCCTTCGGCAACCTTGCTTGCAATTCCCCTGCATACCGATCCGATATGTCGTTCCAGGTTTCTTAAACCCGATTCCCTTGTATATCCTGAAATAATCTTTTTAACCGCACCAGACGTGATTTTTATATGGGTTGAGGTAAGACCGTTGGCTTCTCTTTGTCTGGGAATCAGATACCGGGTGGCAATTTTTAATTTTTCCTCTTCCGTATACCCGTTCAATTCCAGAACTTCCATTCTGTCCCGCAGCGGTGCCGGAATGGTATGAAGCACATTTGCCGTGGTTAAGAACATCACATCGGAAAGATCAAAGGGAACATCCAGGTAATGATCGGAAAACGAAAAATTCTGTTCCGGATCCAGGACTTCCAGAAGTGCGGAAGAGGGATCTCCATGATAAGAAGAATCCACTTTGTCTATCTCATCCAGCATGAAGACCGGATTTTTAGTCCCGGCTTTTCTCAAGCATTGAATAATTCTTCCCGGAAGCGCACCCACATAGGTTCTCCTGTGACCCCTGATTTCAGCCTCATCCCGGACCCCTCCCAAGGCAATCCTGACAAACTGTCTGCCAAGGGCTTTGGCAATGGATCTGCCAAGAGATGTTTTCCCGGTTCCCGGGGGGCCTGAAAAACAAAGGATCGGGCCCTTGGAATCATTTTTCAGTTTTCGAACAGCCAGATATTCTAGAATTCTCTTTTTTGGTTTCTCAAGACCATAATGGTCATTGTTCAGTATTCTTCTTGCTTCCTTAATATCGAGTTTATCTTCCGAGCTCTCATTCCATGGCAATGATGTCAGCCAGTCAAGATAAGTAGACGCCACGATATATTCAGAAGAAGACGGATGCATACGCGACAGTCTCTGTAATTCCCTTTCCGCTTCTTTCTGAGCTTCTTCCGGCAGGCCTTTTTCTTCAATTTTAGCCCTGTAATCCTTTATCTCAACACTTTCATCCTCTGTTTCGCCCAGTTCTTCTTTTATGGCTTTGAGCTGCTGGCGAAGATAGTATTCCCGCTGCCGCTTATCCATATCTTCTCTGACCTGGCTCTGTATTCTGGAGCCCATTTCAAGAATTTCCAATTGATCATTGACCAGCCGGGTCACTTTTTTCAAGCGTTTATTGACATCCAGAAGCTCGATCACCTTCTGCTTTTCTTTGACAGGCGCATTAATGGTTGAAGCCACCATATCAGCAAGAACATTGGGTTCCTGCAATGATTTGATCATATGGCCCATTTCTGAAGGAAGCCCGGGAGACAATTCTACAATTTTCTCATATTGTTCAACAATATTGGCCATTAAGGCCCTGTTTTCTTTGTTCCGGTCGGCATTTTTATTTTCCATGACATCGATTTCAGCCTGCATATACTTTTTATCCAGAAGAAACCGTTTGACCCTGAACCGGTCCAGGCCCTGTATTAATAGCTGGGCCTTATCATCATCCATTTTAGACATCTTTAAAATAATCGCCACCGTACCGATCCTGTGAAGATCATCAGCCGTATGTCTGGAGTCCAGATCCGATCTCTTGGACAACAGCAGCCCCAGCATCCGGTTTCCGGCCATGGCCTCGTCAATCAGCTCAACGGCTTCATGCTGGATCAATACCAGGGGCAGCACCATTTTCGGGAAAAGATTGGTGTCAACAATGGGAAGAATGGGAATGATGTTCGGGATGTTATCTGATGTTATATTACGTGAGGGATGTCTGAGATCATCCATTATTGTCTGGTTCCTTTTGGAATCTGAGACTTATGTGAAATCCATGGAAACATTTCGCTTGCTCTTAATATTTTTTCTATGCAGTTTTCCTAAAATAAGTTCTAAAAATCCATTGGAAAACTGGGCAGATACTTTTTCAACATCAATAACACTTGGCAGATACAGTACCCGCTCAAACTGTCCGAATTGAATTTCAGCAAGCCGGTAAGTTGCTGTCCGGTCAGGATGATTACTTTTTCTGTTTCCTGTTATCCTGACAGCTTTGTTGCTCACTTCAATAATAATGTCTTCTTTTTTTACACCAGCTATCTCAGCCTGGATAACGATCTCGGTTCTGGTTTCAAATATGTCCATCTGGGGCTTCCAGATCCTTTTTGAAAAACAGAACATAGGATTGACAGATTGAAACATCTCTTCAAAAGATTTTTCTTCTGTAGCATGTGTCTCAATATTATCCCCAAACCGAATTTCTATATGTTTCATATAAAACTCCTGATGATGCCGTCAAATCAGATCATCTGATGATCTGACAAAGATACCATTTGAGTCAGATGTTGTAAAGCCGTATTCAAAAAAAGCCGTGATCAAAAATAATGCCCACATGCACGGCCAGATTATTGAGGGAAATGGCGGAATGATTTAAAGCAGAATAACCCAAAAGGTAATGGCACATGAGACCGACATCGTAACGATAATGATAAACACGCTTAGCAACAAATCCGATGATATCAATTTCATTTGCGAATCCTCCATCAGGGCTAAAACCCTTTTTCAAAGGCTATCTAAAAATACTTTGTCGGCTTTCTTTTAACAATTTAAGACATTCAAATTATGTGCCAAAAATAACGGGACGCTTAAATTTATCGAATCTTACCTGGTATCAATGATTAAAGGACGTTGCACCAATACATCTGAAATCAAAAATATATTTATTTATGAGAAAAACATTTCACATTTTATGCAAAAATACTTCCTATGAACTATATGGAATAATGATGTGTCAGCGTTTATCCAGAATTTTTCGAAGGGCTCTTGCAAACTCATTCAAGGAGAACGGTTTTTGAATAAACCCGTGGCAGCCCTTGTTTAAAAAACCTTCAATTTTATCATCAACTGCATAGCCGGTAGATATAAGTATCCTGGCATCCTCCTGAATGCTTTTTATCTCTGAAAATGCCTGCTTCCCATTCATTTTCGGCATAATTAAATCAAGAACGACCAAAGAAATTTCATCTTTGTATAGCCTGAATATTTCGACCGCCTCTAACCCGTTTCTTGCAATAAGGGGTTTATACCCCAGTTTTTCCAAAAAATTTTTACCCACATTGATGATTTCTTCCTCATCATCCACCAGCAGAACAGTTTCAGATCCTTTTTGCATATGTTCAAAAGGTTTCAATTCCTCGTTTATTTTTTTAACCAGGATATTGTTGGATGCCGGCAGGCAGACATGAAAACTTGCACCTTTTCCTTTTTCACTGTCAACCAGAATAAA
Source organism: Pseudomonadota bacterium (assembly GCA_018821715.1). Lineage (GTDB taxonomy): Bacteria > Desulfobacterota > Desulfobacteria > Desulfobacterales > Desulfobacteraceae > Desulfobacula. Next base: position 18,034 of record JAHJLN010000426.1, read on the forward strand.
GCCGCCATGATTTTTTACGATTCCAAAAACAGTGGACAGGCCGAGTCCTCTTCCCTTTTTATCGCTGATTTCTTTTGTAGAGAAAAACGGGTCAAAAATCTTTTTCTGGGTTTCCATATCCATACCAATGCCCGTATCTTTTATGGTCACCTTAATATACCGGCCCGGTTGAATCTCAAAAGGATAATCATGATCTTCTTTGATAAACATATTTTGAGTCGTCACAAAAATATCACCCTGTTCCGGCATGGCCTGGGAGGCATTAATTATCAGGTTTAAAAACACCTGTTCAAGCTGGGATTGATCTGCATCTACAATATGGAGTTTTTCTTCATATGCTTCATGGATAAGGATATCTTTCCGTGTCGGCTTAAAAATATTTAACGCCAGGGCAACCAGTTCGTTTATATTCAATGCTGTAATCTGATATTTGCCTCCCCTTGCAAATCCGAGCAACCGGCTGGTAAGCTCTGCTGCGGTTTTCACGAGCCGGCCGATATGCTTGGTATGCGCTGCAACTTTTTCAGTGGCAGTCATGTCTATCTGCATGAGGGATAAATGTCCCTGAATTCCCATTAAAATATTGTTAAAATCATGGGATATCCCGCCAGCCAGGACCCCAATGGCTTCCATTTTCTGGGCTTGCTGAAGCTGAATCTGAAGCAACTTCAACTCTGAAGTATCTGTAATGACGACTATAATCCCTTTTGATGCATCTTTTTTATCGAGTCTTGAAGCCCTTACCCCGCAGTCAAATATTGTACCGTCTTTTCGAACCAGTCTTGTTTCAACCAGACCATTGCCATACCTGTCCACACTGGAATACAGAACACTTCCGACCCTGTCATACTCTTTTTGATCTGCATAAAGAATTCTGGTATTTTTCCCTTTCAAAGAATTGGGTTCATATCCAAGCATGGAATGAAAGATATCATTGGTCCAGCCAAGAACTCTGTTCTTTACAATTCCTATCCCTGCAGGGGAAAAGTCCAGTATGGTTTTCATTTCCTCAAAAGTTAAGGCCTGCATCTTTAAATCAAAGGAGTCTTCGGGAGCTGAGCAGCCTTTGGAATAGGTTGTAAAGCTGGTTTTATGATGTTGACCTTCCATTAAAAATCACCTTTTGATGGTTTCATAATTTGACGGCTTATCCACTTACTGATAAGTATAGCAAACTTTCTTTAATAATATAAGATAAGAAAACAATGAATATCCAAAAAAACACTAATTTTTTATTTAAATACTTTCCGGCACTGATAAGCGGTCTTCTTTTAACGCTCTCTTTTCCCAAAACAGGATTTTCATTCCTTGCTTTTTTTGCTCTGGTTCCCTTGCTTGTCTCCATCCGGCCCAGGACATCAAAAGCGTCTTTCTATAGCGGATTTACAGCTGGACTGGTCCATTTTTTAACCCTCATCTACTGGGTTATCCCGACCGTACATGTATATGGCGGACTGCATCCGATTCTTGCCGTTTCCACCCTCACGCTTTTATGTTTTTATCTTGCGCTTTATCCGGCAATTTTTGCTTTTCTTTTAAAGAAGTTGGATCCGGCATCCTGTTTTTCCCCTATATTAGCAGCCTGTCTCTGGACAGGCCTTGAGTTTATCAGAACCTATGCGTTCACCGGTTTTTCATGGGGAGGGCTGGGATACAGCCAGTATTTAAACCTTTCTTTGATCCAGATAGCCGATTTTTCAGGCGTTTATGGGGTATCATTTCTCATTGTTCTTGTAAACTATCTTCTGGCAGTTCTTTTTACAGGGATCAAAAAAAATCCAGGGGAAAAAAATTTCATCCCAATTTTTTATACGCTTCTTCTGATTGCGGGAACAGTTTTTTACGGTCACCAGAAAATAAAGGCTATAGATTCCCAGATTGAAACCGCTCAAAAAACAACCATTACAGTTGTTCAGGGCAATATTAAACAAGACTTAAAATGGACGCAAGAATTTAAGACCCGGACTGTTGAAAAATATATCCATCTTTCCAACACTCAATCAAAAAAACAACCGGATCTTGTTATTTGGCCGGAAACCGCCCTGCCGTTTTATTATGGCCATGACAGGCTGTTGTCGGAAAAGGTGGATCAATGTGTCCGGTCATTAAAAACAAATGTATTGATCGGCAGTCCTGCATTTGACTCTGACAAAACCCAGGTCAGATTTTATAACCGGGCCTACATGCTGAACCGGTTTTCTATTATTACAGGAACCTATGATAAAAACCACCTGGTGCCTTTTGGAGAATATGTCCCTCTGGGGGATTATCTGACTTTTTTAGGAAAAATCACTGCTCAGGCAGGAAATTTTTCCACAGGAGATACTACATTTGTCCCCCTTAAATTCAATGATCATAAAACCGGAGTGCTCATCTGCTTTGAAATTTTATTTCCATCCATTGCCGCCAAGTTTGTAAAAAACGGGGCAGATCTTCTTACTACCATTACCAACGATGCCTGGTTTGGATATACCTCAGCTGCTCAGCAGCATTTTTCCATTGCCGTGCTCCGGGCTGTTGAAAACCGCAGGGCCGTGGCAAGAGCAGCAAATACCGGAATCTCAGGTTTTATTGATCCCAAGGGAAAAATTCTGGAAACAACGGCTTTGTTCACAGACTGTGCGGTTACGCGACAAGTCCCTGTCCTGAACCGGATCAGTTTTTATACAGCCCATGGAGATGTTTTTGCCTTAAGCTCTATAGTTGCAATCTGCCTTGCTTTTATGTTAAAAGGTGTCAGAGAAAAGTTTTGGAGAAAAGCCTAGGAGAAATCAAAATGAGTATAGAACTAAAACAAACGATTCAATCCATCTATGCAAAAGCCGACAAACTCAAGGAGTATCTTTGACCTCCCTGTAAAACTGAACCGCCTTCGCGAACTTGAACATATTATTTCCAAAGAAGACTTCTGGAATGATGCAGACAAGGCAACCGATCTGTTAAAAGAAAGAACCATTCTTTCAAATCTCCTTGAAAACTGGGAAAGTATTTACAAAGATATTGAAGATGCAGAAATACTTCTCGAGCTTGCGCTTGAGGAGTCGGATAAAGAAAGTGAAATGGAAGTGGCAGGTCTTATATCCGTACTCGAAAAAAGAATAAAAAAATTCTCTGTGCAGATCACCCTTGACAGTGAGGACGATGCAAGAGATGCGCTTGTTTCCATCAACGCCGGTGCCGGTGGAACAGATTCGCAGGACTGGGCTGAAATGCTGTTTCGCATGTACACCCGATGGATGGATAAAAAAGGGTATAAATATCAGATCATCGATTATCAGCCTGGGGATGAGGCCGGGGTAAAAGGGGTAATGCTTCGAGTTTCAGGAGAAAACTGTTATGGTTTTATGAAAGTTGAATCCGGTGTCCATCGCCTTGTCAGGATTTCACCCTATAATGCCAGCGGGAAACGCCATACATCATTTGCATCCGTATTTGTCTATCCTGAAATCAAAGATGAAATAAAAATCGATATTGATGAGTCAGAGCTTAGAATTGATGTCTACAGGGCCAGTGGTGCGGGCGGACAGCATGTGAACAAGACCAGCAGTGCGGTCAGAATCACCCATCTTCCCACCGGTGTGGTCGTCCAGTGCCAGCAGGAGCCTTCCCAGCACCGGAACAAAGAAATTGCCTTTAAGGTTTTAAAATCAAGGCTTTACCAGCTGGAAAAGGATAAACAGGATAAAAAAATGCAAACCCTTCATGACGGGAAAGATGAGATTGCCTGGGGAAACCAGATCAGATCCTATGTACTTCACCCCTACCGGATGGTGAAGGATCATCGAACAGATTTTGAAGTCGGGGATGTTGACAGGGTCCTGAATGGCGATCTGGATCCATTTATAGAAGGAGTGTTGCTCTCATAAAAAAATGGATGCTTTGACCATCATTGAAAAGTTTTATTCTCCGGGTACAAAACTTTATCAGATCCTTATTGAGCACAGCCTTATTGTCACCCAAAAAAGCCTTGAAATTGCTCAAACCCAGAAGCACCTGAACCCGGATCTTGAATTTATCCAGAAAGCTGCCATGCTCCATGATATCGGTATATTTTTTACCCGGTCAGATGCCATTGGCTGCAGGGGCGACGCGCCATATATCTGTCATGGATACCTTGGCCGAAAGCTTCTGGATGAACAGGGCCTTCCCCCTGAATATGGTCTTGTGTGTGAACGGCATACCGGTGCCGGCATTACAAAAGAAAACATCCGGTCAAACAATCTTCCGTTGCCTCAGCGGGATATGGTGCCCATCAGTATTGAAGAAAAAATTATCTGCGTTGCAGATAAATATCACTCAAAAAATCCCAAAAATGCTGCAAAGAAAACCACCACCCTTCAAATCATTGAAGATCTTGGAAAGATAGACCAGGATCATGCAAAAAGGTTTTCAATCTGGGCAGAAGAATTCAAGATATAGCCTGTTTTTACCGGTCATAACTGCCGGCCAAATTTAATTGAATTTTTCGGAAGACTTATGCCAAGACTATCTTGAATATACTCACTGCCGGATGAACGAAACGGAATATAGGCAAGGCTGAATGATGTTAATTTCAGCCTTTCTTTTATCAGAATTTTCACGGTTTCTTCCTTGTTTGTACACAGATCCATAACAATAGGAACAACCGCCTGAAAGCCTTCCTCCAGCTGCAACCCAACCGGATGGAACCGGCATTTGGACAGCGCTCCAATCCGAGTCGGCACAATCTGCGCCAGAGTGATCTGCCTGCCGATTCTCAAAAACAGTTTGGGATTAATTTTAAATGCCGGGGTAAAAAAATATACCGGCTGTTTCCTGTGCTCCTCTCTGACCACCTTTGGAATATTGGCCATCTTTATCAACTGGGCATAGGTTGAGCAATTTAAGATCTGAAATTCAATCTCGAACCGCCAGAACGGCAGCAGCATCTCTGCATCTTCTGGTGTGCCATAACATTTGACCTTTATTTTTTTTAATGTCTTCTGATGGATCAACCAGAAGCATAGGCAGTTTTTACAGCACAGCACAAGGGAATCTGTTTCCCCTTCCAGATCCCACCCGCAGTCCGGGCATAGACTGGGCGTAAATTCAAGATGGTATGGCAATGATTTTCCATTTGATATAAACCCGGATACTTCCGTGGACGTGACTTTTCCTGATAACCCGTCATAACAAATCCCTTTGTCCTGGTAAAAGGGCATAAAAATAAGGCTCAGTATCTCTCCGATATGTATTTTTTTTTCACTGCCGCCTGCAATCTGTTTGAGGATATCTTTTCTGGAAACAGCAGGGGGAAGAAACGAACCTTCAATGCCTTTACGGACAAACTTGAGTTTCTGAGTCTGGGAACGAAGTCCCATGGATACAGGAAGACTTTTATCATCAACCGCCAGATAGGATTGGTCGATCACCTTGAATCCCGGCCATTTTTTTCCCAAACTGAATTCAATTCCCTTGAACCGCCAATAGGGTACATATGTTATCTGAAGCTTTGCAGGGATTTTTAACCGTGGTTCAATATAATAACACGGATAGGGCTGGGTATGAATAATATTGCAGGTTTTGCAGAAGCGGCACTGAATAATACATTCGGTTTCTTCTAAAACCACGGGTGCCCCACACTGGGGGCACTGCATATCTATCTGAAAATTATGTGTGCTCACCGCAGTTGTTACAATAGTTTGAGTTCATCAAATTATTTGCTCCGCATGCCTGGCAGACTTTTTCAGGTTTCTTTTTTTCAACCCTTGTCCCGCATTTGGGGCAAAACCGGGTACTCACAGATAAATTTTTCCCACAAGAAATACATTGCTCGATCACCATGATCTGGTGACCACAAAAAGGACAGAACCCGGCATCGTGAGGAATTGCCTGTTCACAGTCCGGACATTTCGGCCTGGATTCCCCGGAAGAGGACTCGACTGCGGCAGCTGCCTCCGTTATCTTGGAAACCATGGAAGGTACCATAAACCCAAGCCCCATGCCCATCCCTTGACCGGCCATCCCAGGATTTTCGGCTGCTTTTTCCATGGCAGCGGCTGCTTTCAATTGCATCAGCTTGTTCATGTCATCAAACAAACCCAGTGCACTGCGATCATCCATCAGTTTCTGCACTTCCTGGGGAGGGGTGATGGATGTGATAAACAGATCCGCAAGGCAAAGTCCGAATCGGCTGAATTCATCGGTCAAACTTTTTTGCAGTCCTTCTGCCCAGGCTTCATATTTTCCCGGAAGATCAAGGATGGTGTCAAGATTGTCTCCCATATAATCATTAAATCGTGAAACAATAACCTTACCCAGATAGGCCTCTATATCTGCTGTTGTAAATCTGGCCATGGTACCGATTAAAGAATTAATGAACAACAGCGGCTGAATGATCCGGATATTGAACATGCCAAAGGCCCGAAGGCGAATTAATCCAAGCTCACTGTCCTTGAATGCCACGGGATCACGGGTTCCCCACTTTAAATCCGGAAAAACCTTCATATTGATAAAATAAGCCTCTGCTCTCAACGGGCTGGACAGCCCCCAGGGGATGGACAAAATCTTGTTCAGGATTGGAATATTACCGGTTTTCAAGGTATACCGTCCAGGGCCAAATACGTGAATCGCTTTTCCATTATAAAAGAAAACACCAGCCTGGTTTTCCCGTACAATGATCTGGGCTCCGTATTTGATCTCACCAGACCCTTCTTCCGGCAGTCGCTGCAATATTTCCTGGCCTGTCTTATCAAACCACTCAAGAATTTCCAGAAATACAATATTCTGATGTCCCATATCCTTCTCCTGATTGTATTTGGTTTAAATCCTGCTTTTCTTGTATGCGGCAATTACCAAAAACTGTCAAGTCCTGTACATGGGTTTCCCTGTTTTTCAAATTTTTGGCTGAACAAAATTTTACAGTCTTATGCCGGGCAAATATTGTCAGTTGTGAAATGTCATCTTAGTCAGTGAAATAGCATTATTCAAAAAGGATATTTCGTTGACTGTTGAATTAAAAGACATGATATCACCTCTTTTAATTCATACTAAAATTATGTATACTAATTTTGTATTGTGAAATAAAGGGGTGATGCATTTTCCTGATTCATGCAGACTTGGCGCATAACTACAGCATTATGGCTTCGAACCCTGTTTCCTCTCTGTCAACCCGGCATCAACAAACCATTTTCACGGAATATTAATTTTTAAAAGGAGAAACCAGATGAATATTCATAAGATTGCCTTTTTTGAGGGGATTGATTCCATCGTCATTAAAGAGATTGAGACTGGCTGCTCTGCCAAATCATTTAATAAGGGGGAGACCATTTTTAAAAAAGGAGACCGGGCAGATTTTCTATATATTCTTGAACAAGGAGAGATTGATCTTGTCTTCCAGGAAAAGAACATGTCCCTTTTCAGCCTTAATCAGCCGGGTGAAGTGTTCGGCTGGTCATCTCTTGTTGAAAAAGGTGTGTTTACCTCAACCAGTATTTGCCGGTCTGCAACAACCGTCCAGCGAATTTCAAAAAAGAATATTGAAAAGATATTCAATCAATATCCTGAAGCGGCTGTAACCTTTTACAGACGGCTGGGCAGTATTTTTTCCAAAAGGATCTCAAAAGTGTTTGAATAATTTTTATCCGGTTTGGAACAAAATAGACGGCTCGATCAGCAAACAGGTGCATGAGGCTTTATGTAACTTGACAGCCCCGGCTAAAAATGTAATCCTTCCGCAAAAAAAAGGATAGCATTCACTGCACCTTGTATACATATACAATTATGGAAAAATGACTGCAAAAAATGAAGCTTTCAACAAAAACCAGATATGGTGCAAGAATATTGATCGAGCTTGCTCTGCAGTTAGATCAGGGGGCAGTTCAGGTCAGCAAAATTGCCTCCCGCCAGAAAATACCGGTTAAATATCTTGAACAGCTGCTTCGTACGCTGAAGCTTGCCGGGATCGTAAAGAGCGTGAGAGGACCAAAAGGCGGACACCTGCTGGCAAAGGATCCGGACAGTATCAGCCTGGGTCAGATTGTAAGACTTTTTGAGGGTCAAACCGACCTTGTGGATTGTATCAGTTTTCCTGAAAAATGTGACATGGCGTCCGAATGCCTGGTCCGGCATGCCTGGTATGATGCAACAACCGCACTCTACGAAAAACTTGACGGAATCAGTATTGCAGACCTGATTGACGACAATTGCAAAAAACCGCCCGGCCTGCCCGTGTGTCCTGTTAATTCCGATTAAACCTGTAACTGAAACAAAAGGGGTTTTAAAGGCCTGCAGCAGGAAATTTTTATATCTGCCGCAGACCTCTTTGTAATGGCTGCAGATGCTTTAAAGCGCCCCAAGAAAATTTTTAATCTGTTGAAGTGTTTCTGAATCGCTTTCCTTAATCATTTTCAGCAATTTTTCCTCGTCTGCTGTTGCCCCTTTGGTTGCCGCAGGACTTATTTCAGGTTCAACATCAAGTATTTCACAAATCGTATTTATAAGAACTTCAGGCGTAACAGGTTTTTCAATTGTCCGTCTTGGCTTGAGCCCGGAAGTGAAGGCATTGAAACTCTTAATATCTTCACTGGCAAACTCGTTACGGGCGTGGGCGGTAATAACGATTACCGGCAGCTTTGACCACTTTTCATTTTTTCTTAAGGTCCTGATCAGCTCGATACCGGATTTTCTGGGCATGACCATATCAAGGGTCATCAGATCCGGGATCTCTTTTTCAATTTTTTCAAGTGCATCCTGACCATCAACCGCTGATTCGACTATGAACCCGGCATCCTGGATACATGCAGTTAAAAAATTCCTTACATCAGGTTCATCATCCACAACAAGTATCTTTTTCTCAGAAGATTTACCCATAGCTTCTTCCTTTTATTCTTATTGTTTCCGCCAACTTCATGCCTGTCCTTCAGCGGGTTTGATCCGCCCCATGGCTTTTGTCAGCTCCATGAGAACACCCAATCCCTGGCTGATTTCGGGATTAAATCCCGCAGAGGCAAGTCCGAATATACCAATGCTCTTTGCATTTTCAAGTTCAACCTTGGCAGGAATCTGAGACAGTTTTTCCAAAAGATTAATTGCCTTGGGATCAGCAAGACTCTTGGCAAGTCCTAATATTGCAACAAGAGAATCACCCATTACTTCAATATCTTCAGGGGAATAGGCTGCTGCAATTTTAGACCGCAGATCTACTGTTGATTTTATTATCCTGAAAACTCCTTTTTGTTCCAGCTGATCCAGGTAGGCAATAATCTGGGGAACAGCTGATTTCATAAGGGGTTCCATATCCTTTATAAACTCTATAATACTGGCCATCTGTTTTAAGGCAAACACAAAATTTTGTGTGTTTCGTGCCGTCTCTTTCATCAGGGACAGAAAATCTTCAAGCTGAAAGCCGGATTCAATTTCAGTAAGCTGCTCAATAAACAGAGCCATGGCCTGATTAGAAAGAGGGATCAGATCATTTTTCAATTCTCCGATCTTCTGACTGGTTTTAATCAAAGGCTGGATCTGGGCTTCAATACGCTCCAGTTTTTCCAGTATTAACTCTTCATTTGTCATATCAGCCTCCTATTTTGTTTCAACTTTAGGCCAATGTTTTCCAGCCATCGCCATCTGAGGCTCAAGCGGCATATCCTGTCCTGACAGTAGAAGATTCCAGTATACCCATTTAAACATCATCTTACCCCAATAGTTGGTTGCACTCTCACCGACAAGGTCAAAGGGTCCAATGCCCGGGAACGGAAACTTTCCTGGAAGCGGTTCTGTTTTGTAATTAAAATCAAACAGAAAGGCTTTGTCGTAACCGGAAACAATAAAACAGGTTGAGTGGCCGTCAAAAGCAGGCTTGGGTTCTTTGCCGTCAATTTCAAGCAATATATTGTCTACAATAATGTCTGCTTCATAATGGGCAACTGAACCTGCTTTTGAGGTGGGGACATTTGTGGCATCACCCACAACATAAATATTTTCATATTTTTCAGCTTTGAGCGTATGATGATCTGTCAATACATATCCCATGCCGTCTCCCATTCCTGAATTTTCAACGTAATCTGCACCCAGGTTCGGCATGGTGGAGATAAACAGATCATAATTAATCTGTTCACCTCTTGCCGATTGAATATATTTTTCCTCTTTATTCACCACTTCAAGGTCAAAATTTGGTGTTACCATAATTTGTTTTTCTTCAGCAGTAGCAGTCATAACCTTGGTGGCGATGGGTTTTGTAAAAATTCCCGTGTTGGGAGTGACAAATTCAATTTCGATATTGTCCCTGCAGCCATTCTTGGCAAAAAACCAGTCCGCCATAAAAATGAATTCCATGGGGACAACCGGGCATTTATGCGGCATTTCAGCAATATTAAAAATCATTTTACCCTTATCAAAGTATTTCATCCTGTGATAAAGCGCCACAGCACTTTCCTGGGTAAAAAAGGTCTGCTCATTCGACTTCGGGTCAGGCTTCCAGTCCTCAAGTCCTTCGACCTCCTGTGGAACAGGCTGGCAACCTGTGGCAACGATCAGGTAATCATAGTTATATTTGCCTTTATTGCACTCAACTTCCCGTTTATCAGGATTCACACCCACAACTTCATCCAGTACAAAATTCACGCCTGAGGGGATAAAGTCCCGCTTGGGTTTCTCACAATCAGCTGCCGTATAAATACCAAATGGAATAAACAGCCAACCGGGCTGGTAATGATGCATTTCATCATTGTCAATAATGGTGATTTGCCAGTCACGGCCCAGATGTCGTCTCAGTTTGGCGGCGCACATGGTTCCGCCGGCACCAGATCCCAGTATTACGATCTTTTTCATTTACATCTCCTTGTTAACGGTTAAAATTTAGATTATTTTCCAAATTTCATTTACCCAAAAATTAATAAGTCTGAATTTCTCCAGAGTTTTTTAGTTGTATCTATGGACAGATCGGCTAAGGTGACTTTTTCCAGCCTGCTGTAAAAGGCTTCCCTGGCCTCATCCCACGCTTCTCTAATCAATGAATCCTGGTATTGTGAATATCCTTGACTATCCTTTACCGGCTCAACGGGTTCATATTCTTTTTCAAAAATACGGATAATTTGAGCCAGGGTAATTTTTTCAGGGTTTCTGGCCAGGCAATGCCCCCCTTTTCTACCCCGTTTACTTGTAACAAATCCGGCATCCTTGATGGGCCTGATAAGCTGTTCAAGATATTTGAGGGAAATATTCTGTCTGGCAGCAATATCACTCATTTGAACCACCCCGTTGCTTTGGTGCATGGCCAGGTCAAGCAATATTCGAACACTGTATCTGACTTGTGTTACAAGTTTCAT
>JAHJLN010000427.1 GCA_018821715.1 Pseudomonadota bacterium
AGAAAAGGGACTGGAACCGGGCTTGACTTGTTTGAAAAGCCTGTTGGGATAAAAGATTTCTCCTTTGTGCTGATTCCAGTGGCCATCTCTCTTTTTTTGGGCTATAAAGGCCTGGTTTTGAACATTGTTTTTCTAATGACCCTGGTCCTGGTATTAGGGTTTTACAAAAAGAAACTCAATTGTATTACAGGGGATATGCTGGGCGCCATGAATGAGGTCATTGAAGCGGTTTTATTTCTGGCAGCCGGGGCATTTTTCATATAGAAGGAAATAAATTCAATGATTATCGGCCATGGCGGAAATATTAAAGATCTGGCAAAAGAACTGGGCTGTGCGGCAAATGATATTATTGACATGAGCAGCAACTTAAACCCTTTGGGACCGCCTGAAACAATAGAAAAAGTTATCTGTGACAACCTTTATAAAATAAAATCCCTTCCCGAGCCGGATGCCGTCACCATGAGAAAAGGATTTGCCGGGTTTCACTCAATTGATGAGACAAACGTTATCGCCGGCAATGGCACCACCTGGTTTATCTATACCATTCCCAAGGCGCTGGGTTCAAAAAAGGTGTTGATTTTAGGCCCCACCTATTCGGATTACAAAGATGCCTGTCTCATGTATAACATTGACTTTCAGAATTGCATTGCAAAGGATTCGACCAGTTTTGACCCGGATATTGATGACCTGTCGCAAATGGCAAAATGGGCAGACACGGTTTTTATCTGTAATCCCAATAATCCGACAGGATCACTTATTTCAAGGCAAAAGCTTGAGTACCTGATCCAAAAACATGACCATACGGTTTTTATTGTTGATGAATCCTATCTTCCCTTTGTGGACCAGGCAAACGAAGTCACCCTGGTATCAAAAACCGGATATGAAAACCTGATTGTTCTTTCTTCCATGTCAAAAATATTCAGGATACCGGGCCTTCGTACCGGGTTTTTAAGTGCAAGAAAACCAATGGTTGAAAAAATCATGGCCTATTACCAGCCCTGGAGCGTAAATGCCCTGGCCCAGGCAGTGATCGAACATATTTTTGATCATCCTGAAAGAATCGAACCCTTTTATCAGAACACAAGAAACTATATCAAAACTGAAAAACAACACTTCCTTGAAAGCCTTAAGGATATTAAAGGGTTGAAGCTATTTGATTCAAGCACATATTTTGTTTTGGCAAGATTGACGAACGGCATGACCGCAGAACAGTTTTGTAAAAAGATCGGCCAACAGAAAATATTGATCCGGGATTGTTCCAATTTTTTCGGCTTGTCTGACCAATATGTCAGATTCTCTTTAAAAAACAGACGGATCAATCAGTGTCTGTCGGACCTGATAAAACAGGCGCTTAAAAATGATTGAAATCCAATGGTACGTCATTCTTGCGGCATTTATCCTGGATTTTATCCTTGGTGATCCCAGACATTTGCCCCATCCGGTCATTTATATGGGAAAGGCCATTGAATTTTTCGAGAAAAAATTTAGAAAATATATCAAAAACCTTTTGATATCAGGATTTTTCTTTGCCTTAAGTTTGATTATATCGACATGGCTGATCACTGGTATCCTAATAAAGCTGAGCATGGCCATTCATCCTTTTTTGGGAATTCTTGTCCAGATCCTCCTGCTCTTTTTCTGTTTTTCCGCCGCAAGCCTTGAAAAAGCAGCTTTAAGCGTTTTTTACGCCCTTGAAGAAAATGACATTGAAAAAGCCCGTAAAGCTGTCTCCATGATTGTGGGACGGCAAACCCAGGCGCTGGATCAAAAAGGGGTGACCCGGGCCAGTGTGGAAACAGTGGCTGAAAATTTTGTAGACGGATTTTTATCTCCCTTGTTTTTTGCAGTGATCGGCGGCGTGCCATTGGCGGTTGCCTATAAAATGGTCAATACCCTGGATTCAATGGTGGGGTATAAAAATGACACTTATCTTCTTTTTGGCAGGGCATCTGCAAGGATTGATGATGTGGCCAATTTTATTCCGGCAAGGATATCTGTTTTAATCATCACTTTGAGTGCGTTTCTTATGTCGTTTAAAAAAGCTGTTTTGGCATTAAAGACAGGGGTTACCCAAGGATCTTATCATAAAAGCCCCAATGCCGGGTATCCGGAAGCCGCTTTTTCAGGCGCCCTTGAAATAAGACTTGGCGGTCCCAATATGTATCATGGTAAAATGGTTGAAAAACCGTTTATCGGAAAAGAGTTTAAAGACCCTGAAAAAGAAAAAATAAAACAGGCCTGTGACCTGATGATGTTCGGGGCATTTTTATCTACTCTTATTTCATGCTTTATTGTTTTCATTTTTTAGGTTACTCTTGATAAATTTTTTATAAGTTGCAGGAAGCAATCAATGGCAAAACCGACCTACGAAGAACTGGAAAAAAAAGTAACCGCTCTGGAGCAAAAGGTAGGTCATATCTCACACCTGGAAGCCCAGTTCAGGCATCTTGAAAACCAGTTTTCCCAGGTTGAAAAACAGCTCAGACAGCGACAGCGCATGGATTCTCTGGGAACGCTGGCCCAGGGTGTGGCCCATGATTTTAATAATATCCTGTCCGGGATCATGGCATACCTCAATATTTTAAGTTTAACGGCAGATAATTTTTCACCCTCCCAGAAAACCTATGTCCAGAATATCAGCAACGCCGTTAAAAGAGGTGCTGCAACCATTAAGCAGTTTCAACAACTGTCCGGTAAGACCATCTCGGCAAAAGCCAACATTGATGTTTATACGGTTGCCAGGGAAGTATTTCATCTGCTTGAAAAAACCACTGATAAAATGATCGAAAAAAAACTGGATATTGAAAAAGGCCAAATTTTTATCTGTGCAGACATAAATGAGATCCACCAGGTCTTCATGAATCTGGGTACCAATGCAATTCATGCCATAGAAGAAAAGGGCGTACAAAAAGGAGACTATATTCGACTGAGTGCAAAACCTTCTCCTGTAAACAGATCCAAACTCAAGCATCTTTCCCAGGGAGAATTCTATCATCTATGCTTTGAAGACACGGGTTGCGGAATGCCTGAGCATGTGGTCAAAAAAGCATTTGACCCGCTGTTTACCACAAAAAACGGGTCTAAAAACAGCGGCCAGGGGCTTGGCCTTGCAATGGTTCACGATATTGTAACCAAACGGCATGACAGCCATATTGAGGTTGTTTCCAAACTTGGCAAAGGAACCGTTTTTCATCTTTTCCTTCCAAAAGCAGATGATGCCTGCGGCATGCCGGACTCAACCTTAACTGTTCAGGGCGGAACAGAAACTATTTTGGTGGTGGATGATGATGTTTCTGTCCGGGAATCGATTAAAACAGCATTGGAAGATTTTGGGTACCAGGTGATCACAGGGTGTGACGGGGAAGAAGGACTGGCCCTTTTTAAGGAAAATCAAAAAACCATCCATGCAGTACTTCTGGATATGATTATGCCGAAAATGTCAGGAAAAGACGTGTTAAGACAAATGTTGAAAATTGATCCGGATGTTAAAGTCATTATTTCTTCCGGTCACATGAAAGAGCAGTATAATGACCCGATTATTCAGTTCGCCAAAAACTATTTAAATAAGCCCTTTGAAATTGATGAACTTGAAAGCACTCTGCGGCAGGTGCTGGCGTTATAAAAATGCCGGACAAAAGATCAAAGGACTCCACACTGCACGGCAGACCTTTCAAGCTTGGCACCACCTCTTTTATTTTTCCGGATCATATCATCCCCAATGTAAAAAAACTGGGACCCTTGTTCGATGAAATTGAACTCCTTGTTTTTGAAAGCCAGGCCGCCGGTGTACTGCCGTCAAAAGACGAGGTTAAAGAACTCTTATATTTATCCGGGAAACTGGATCTGACATATAATATTCATCTGCCAATTGATGTGAGCCTTACCTGCGGATCATTGAAAAAAAGGCAAAAAGCTGTAGACACACTGTTAGCCATCATCGATCTTTTTGCCCCATTGGCTCCCACAACCCATACCCTCCACCTTGAGATGCCCAAGGATATAAGAACTGACGAAAGAAAGCTGGAAATCTGGAGAGAAGAGACCCGGCAAAGCCTTAACACCCTCCTGTCGGAACTTGCCAGCCCGGGTATCCTCTCTATTGAAACCCTTGATTACCCGTTTGCGTTTCTTGACACTTTAGTGGAACAATTAAACCTGTCCGTGTGTATTGATGCCGGGCACCAGATAAAATACGGATTCAATCTTATAGAAACCTTTGAGAAACATAAATCAAGAACGTCCATCATCCATCTGCACGGGGTGGACTTTTCCGGTAAAAACATCAAAGATCACACCAGCCTTGACAAACTGCCGGAAAAATATCTGGGGCAGGTTCAAACCATTCTGGAAAAATTTACAGGCGTGGTCAGCCTTGAAGTCTTTAATCTTGAAAACCTGAACCGTTCCCTGGCTGTTCTTTCAAAAATGTTTAAACATATGGTTCCATGACTTTTTCAGCTTGAGGCAGGAGACTATTTATCTACAGTAGTGTCAAAAACCGGCTTTTATTGTTCTTTATATCCTATAAAGCTGATTGAATGGATTCAGTAAATATGATGCCTTTTATATTATCAACTTGATTGTGGAAACATGGCTCGGGATGAGTCCGTGTCTCATAAAGTGGAATCAAAATTCCAAAATATAAAAAATTTTCAGACACCATATATTCTATCTTTTGAAATTGCCTTTAGATTTTATTGACAATAAGCAGCTTCCTACCTATGATGCTCAAAAAATTTCTATAACCATATTTTTTCAGGATGAACCATTGAAAAACCCACTTAGATCATCTCCAATTACAGACCATGACAAGACCAAGAGTAATCTTGAAAATCGTTTGGGTTTTGCTTTGGTTCTTGCCTCTGCAATCGTTTGGAGTTTTGGTGGGGCACTTAAACACTTTATTGCAACAGGAGAAAGCTGGACGATTGTCTTCTGGAGGTCCGTTTGGGCTGCACTGTTTTTATTGATGTTTATGCTTGTCCGAGAAGGACGACATGGCACCCTTAAATTATTTTCAAACATGGGATTACCTGGAATTTGCGTTGCTATTTCTTTTGCTATTGCGTCAATCTGTTTCATCGTCGCATTGGCACACACGACAGTAGCCAATATTCTATTGATGCAAGCAGGTGTACCATTGATTGCAGCTTTGATTCTTTGGATACTGTTTCGTGAACGAGTGACTTTCCCAACTTGGATTGCCATCGTATTTGTTATTATGGGGGTCGCAGTCATGGTGTCCGATTCTTTTACTGGCAAAGTATCTCCAGTAGGCGATGCCTTGTCAGTGTTGATTGCCTTTGCTTTTGCTTGTGCAACCGTAATTACCCGTCGGTATGCACAGGTACGGATGGTTCCGGCAGTTTGTCTGGGTACGGTAATGGCAGCTTGTGTTTCTGGAGTTTTCGTGAGTACTTTTATAGTGACACTACCTGATATGGGAATCCTAATCGTTTTCGGAAGTTTAAATCTTGGTTTTGGCCTTGCCTTGTTTGCTACGGGGGCACGCCTCGTTCCTTCGGCCCTCACCGCACTTTTGGGGACTACCGAAACAGTGTTGGGGCCGATATGGATGTGGCTGATTCATGATGAAATCCCTACAATTCGAACGATGCTTGGCGGAATAATTGTTCTTACAGCTCTACTCAGCCACATAAGCTGGAGCATATATTGTCAAAAATCAATTATTGTCAATAAAACACCAAGTTAGGATGTATAAGAACAAGACTATGAGGAATTCACATGGATTAGCTTTGGGTTTTCTGACAGTGCTGTTCTGGTCTACGTCAGCGACCGCCTTTAAAATAACGCTGCGGTATATCGACGTGCTTCAGCTTTTGTTCTATGCAATAATCACTGCAACCGTCATTTTTGGAACTTATCTGGTGGCGAACAAAAAGTTCAGGGAAATATTCAAACTTCAACCCAGAGAATATGTATTCTATCTGGTAATGGGATTTTTAAATCCGTTCGTATATTACTGGATGGCGGTTAAAGCCTATGATCTATTGCCGGCTCAGATCGTTCAACCCATAAATTATACATGGGTGATCACCCTTTCTCTGTTATCGATTCCATTTTTGAAACAGGCAGTTTCAAAAATTCAGATTGCGGCTTCCCTGATCTGCTATGCAAGCGTGGTAGTGCTTTCTTATCGGAACAATACTGCTCCCGGCTCTGAGATAAATTATTTTGGTGTGTTTCTGGCAATCTCCTGCACCATCATCTGGGCATTGTACTGGATCTATAATGTCCGGTCAAAACACGACCCGATAATTGCCATTTTTCTGAATTTCTTTTTCAGTATTCCGTTTATTGGAGTGGCTTGCTTTTCATTGTCCTCTTTTGAACTCAAACATTTAGAAGGTCTTTATGGGGCGGTCTGGGTTGGATGTTTTGAATTCGGTTTTGCTTTTATTACGTGGATAAGCGCTTTGAGATCATCATCAAATACCCATGGAGTTACAAATCTCATATTTCTGACTCCTTTTATTTCATTAATCTTCATCCATAACGTTCTCGGTGAGGAAATCCTTCTGCAGACCTATATTGGATTTATGCTCATTATATCCGGTATTGTATGGCAGAAATACAATGACTTGAAACTGACACGCAAGCCAGCCGCATTAAAAATCTGACAGCATTCTAAAATGAGATGAACCATCAAGGATATTTTTTGGATCTGAAAGGATTTCTGCTTCGAAATTATCTGAACAGGGATAATCACGTTTAACTTCAGGAGGGGTGACTATCTTCAACAAAATATATCATAAAAAAAACTGCGGAAGAATGGCTCCTGACAATGGTTTTGGTTTATATAATTGAATGGAAGCTTCTAATTTAAAGTGCTACATTATACAATAGAACGTATTGCCCGGCTTTATGAGCAAGATACAGATTCTAAACGGATTAGGGAATATGTTAAAAGATGGATAGGATGGGCAAAGGCAGGACATCTTGGGGCTGGTAAAATCTGTAGGGCAGTACTGGTTGAAAAAATACTGCCCTACAATACTAAATATGCTGAAACTCTATTTAATCTTCTTTCTGTTAACTCCTGCAAGACCTAAAAGCCCAAGACCGAAGAGAAGCATTGTGGCAGGTTCTGGTACGGGTCCTCCTGAGTCACTTACTGTGGTAACCCAATAACCCCCGATCATTTCCGTTTCGCCTAATCCCCTTATAGCATTCGGTCCGTATATCCAAACTTCATTCGCTGAACCATAACTTCCAGTGAGGAATCCGTAGCCATCTGTGACCGAAGAAGTCGTGCCATCGAAACTCAATTGGGTTGCGTCACTTAAAACTATATCTGCAAATGTTGCTATGTTCCCCTTCCATTCGAAATACAGGTCTACTATTATTGTGTTTTCATTTCTCTGCTCTACACCTACGATTAAATCAACGTCATCAAGGGTGAAACTACCTACCTTCTCAGCAGCCGTGGTATAGAAGGTGTAATCCATCATTGTAGCGTTAGCCGAACCAACTATCATTACTAAACATAAAAACAGTCCGGTTAGTAAACTGCTGATTTTTTTCATCAAAAATCTCCTTACATTAAATTAGTGTCTTTAGTTATGTTGTTTTTCTATGATACCCTTTGACTTTTTTTGGAACTAAAAGAAGCAAGAAATATGCCTATAATTTTGCAACACTAAGAACCCTATTTGATAGTATTTGCAGGTATTTTAGAAACTTTTTTTCTCAGAAAGAAATGTAATAAAATAGATAAAAAATGTTACTCTTGTTGGTAACTTTTTTCTTATATACTGAGGCACATGGATTTTTGGCTAAATTTTCATATAATAATTCAATTATATAACCGAAATTAAAATCAAAATATTCAAATTTCGATTCAACTAAATTGGAGATACTCAATCCTGACCTGAAAACACAATATTAAACTTACTACACACTAAAGAATAAGAGAAATCTTATCCTGATATTTGTTGATTGTCGCGGTCTGATCCCAAGAATATGTCAGGTTATTTTACCTGCTCAGGA
>JAHJLN010000428.1 GCA_018821715.1 Pseudomonadota bacterium
ATCATTGTAAGCAACTATGAAAACTGTTATATATCAATAAATAAAAAAGAGTATCCTGTTTTCATCCTCAGTGCTTTATGAAGTTTGTTCTGGCTTTTTCCAAATATTATTATCCCTGAAAAAGGAGAGAAAAGTGGAAGACTATTCTGAAAAAAGGTTATATGAAAGATACGATTACCAAGAGCCTGTATCCCTTCATAGATATGAATCCCAAGATCAATTTTATGCTGCAAAGATGTATAATTACAGCAGTGGGGGGATGTATCTGCGAACCAATGAAGAAATGACCGTTGGCCAGCATGTTTACGTGAGATTAAAAAATTATTATGCAGATTCAAAAGGACCTGAAAAATATAAAAATTATTCCGGATATATCCGATGGTCCGATGAACTTGGCACGTCGGTTCCCAGCGGGCAGTATGGATATGGTGTTGAATATACTAAACCGGTGTATTATTGATTGATCGGAAATAATTTTTTCCCAGGTTTCAATCAGGGATAAATAGTTTTATTTTCTGATAAATCCAAATCACATAAGTTTATAGTGTTGCCTGAGATTTTGGGATAACTTTTTTGTCAATCGGAATGCTTTTTCAACAGTTTTATCTTTATCTTGATTAATTAAACAGCAAGTTGCAGGGGAGAGCAGGCTGCGATTGATGATTTGATCGATTGGGATTCCTTTTTTTTCCAATGCTTTCCAGACACCATTCAGTTTAAAGGCAAGCAGATCAAGATTTTCTTTCTCAAACGTCTCAATACCGGTGGGAACAATGCCCCAGACCAGGACACCGCCCTTATCCAGAAATTTTTTTATGGATTTGGTGCAGGAGGCAAATATTTCAGCATTTGTATACACATCCAAGGATAAAATATCCATGTCAAGACCTAAAAGAAAGTCCCAATCCGGATTGCCGCAAAGGTGAATCCCTTTGGGGCTGTCAATCATGGAGAAAAAGAGGTCCAGGTCCTGTTTTGCCTTTTGTTCTCCATAACCGGATAAAGCAGAAAAAACAAATTGCATGCCGGGTTCATCTATAAACATAAAGGCATTTGGATTTTTTTCTTTCAACCTTTTTAATTGAATATTGATCCGTTTGGCCATGAATTCAAACATGAACGGGCGGACCGTATCATCAAACAGAATCGGCCGATTATCCTGATCCAGGATATTAAATCCAAAACTGACCGGGCCTTCAAGCTGCCCCCGGATGGCGGGCCGATCCGATAACTCCAGGTCTAAAAAACGGTGGTAAACAGCAGAATACGTGGTGCTGACATCAAAATATCGGGGATCTTCAAAATGGGTCATGGTTTCTTCGAATTCAGCAATGAACCTGTCAATGGAAAATCGTAATGTTTTCTTTTCCATATCCAGAACAATCCCTGGGAAATGCTCTGCAGCCTGGACATACATGTCCTCATAATAACTATAATTCGGCAATTGCGGCCAAAAGGGGATATCAAGGCCAAGTGCGGTATTCAGAGCCTGGTCTACATCTGTGTGGGGCATCACAGCCATTGCAGTCGTTAATAAATTACCAGGAATGGTCATCCTTGATTTCCTTTCCTTTGAAAGAGTGATTCATGTCGGTTTTT
The DNA here is from genome assembly GCA_018821715.1 of Pseudomonadota bacterium. Taxonomy (GTDB): domain Bacteria; phylum Desulfobacterota; class Desulfobacteria; order Desulfobacterales; family Desulfobacteraceae; genus Desulfobacula. The sequence goes on from JAHJLN010000428.1 coordinate 1,600, forward strand.
TGTGCTTTAATCCGCTTCATTATCTCAATCATTTTTTCTATTTTTTTAAGGTCCGCCTGTCCTTTATTGCGCAATTGCAGGTTGCTTTGCATAGTATAACCAAGGTACTCTATTTTTGAAACCTTGTTCTGCCAGTTCCCTGAAATTTTTGCCATAAAAATCCCCAGTGTAAACATTAAAACCAGTATTAAAGCAAGTCCCGTCTGATTAACGCGAAGTTTACCTGAAAAAAATGAAAAGCCAATGGCATTTTCTTCAGGGCAGATTTGAATGCAGGCCATGCAGGCCGTGCACTCTGATGAATTGATGTAGCGGTCTTGTCTGATCTTTATACTGCTGGGACAGGTTTTTTCGCATCTGCCGCAGTCAGTGCAATTTGATGCATTCCGTTTGATTTTGCCCAGACTTAAAAAACTGATGATACCCAGAATCGCCCCATAAGGGCAAAGGTACCGGCACCAGAAATACCGGATGACTATCGATATAACAATCAAGGCCAGGATAACAGTCAACGCCGTACCGGAAATCCGGGTAAAGAACTTGAGCATCTTAAGATCGGCAAACCGATTGTACGGACTTTGAATGAACTGTTCAACACTGAACATCGGCATTTTATAAAAAATGCTATAAATAAAAAATCCCGCTATAACGTATTTTAAGCTCCGCAATATCAAATCCAGCTGGAAAGGAATTGAAAGTCCTTTTTTAAAAACATGGGAATGTATTTTTCCAAGAACCTCAGACAAAAGACCAAAGGGGCAAACCCAGCTGCAAAAGCCTTTTTTGCGATCAGAGCTGTCAGACAAATAATTAAAAAAAGAACCAGCGCAGACGGATGAATTTCATTGATCGTTCCTGTAAACAGAAAGTGCTTCAGGCTGACCAGTGCGCTGATGGGAAGAAACGCTTCAACACCTGGCGGCCTTTCAAAGTTCGGCAATATTCCTGCTTCGATTTGAGAAACAAACAGATAAAATTTTATTCCAATGTTGATCACTAACATTAAAAATAAAATCTGCACAAACCTTCTTGCAAGATACTGATATTCAGCAATGTAAAGCAGGATTTTTTCTCTCATTTTTTCTGTTTATATTAATTGTTTAACACCACCCTCTGTATATCGTTTTCAGATCAAAAATAAATTGATCTATATCAAGGACTCAGCTAAATTAATTGTTTATACTCCATGATAAATGTAAAGCAGAATTTTCAAGGATGCGCTATTTCAAGTAGACGGCCTGTGAATCCGGCTTGATTGACTGAAGGAACCCGGCCTGTTATTTTTAGGAAACAACGGTTATTCATAAGGGGGCACAATGAAATTGAGTTCATTGAACGAGTGCACACTGGCCATTACAGATGAAGATATTGTTCAGGCCATGAAAAAAATACCCGGGTATCTGGACATTACTCCTTCAGACTTTATGGAAGTTTACCTTGTCGCATTCACCCATGCCATGTCCCGGTTAAAAAATGCCATTAAAGCAAATCAGATCATGACGCAAACCGTCATTGCCGTGTATGAAGATACCACGCTTCTGGATGCGGTAAAAAAAATGGCAGTTCATGAGATTTCAGGCTTGCCTGTACTGAAAGCGGATCAAACTATTTCCGGTGTGATTTCAGAAAAAGATTTTCTAAAACACATGAATGATGACAAGGCACCGTCTTTTATGCGGGTTGTTTTGCAATGCATGGAAAACAGCGGCTGCATTGCAGCAGATTTTAAAAAACTTTCTGTAGCAGATATCATGTCGTCACCTCCCATAACAGTCCGGGGGGAAATGCCTGTCCTTGAAGTGGCAAACACAATGGATCAATTCAACATCAACCGGGTTCCAGTGATAGAGAATGATTTAAAACTGGTCGGGATTATTGCCAGATCAGACCTGGTCAAGGCAATGTGCTGAACCCCTGAAACAAGGAGCCATAACCCTGTGAAGTATTTCAGCAAAATGAAGGGCGGTAAGCAAAGCCCTCCAAAAGTGAATCTTTCAGAAATCATCTGGTCCTGGATCGGTGCTTTCCTGGGCATAACGCCGGTTGCTTTTTTAAATTACAACCTTTTTTCAGGCGATGATCTTGTTTTTATCATCGGGTCTTTTGGTGCTTCTGCCGTATTGATTTACGGTGCGGTCAGAAGTCCTCTGGCGCAACCCAGAAATCTTGTCGGCGGACATGTCCTTTCCGCTGTTATCGGTGTGGTTTCCTATAAATTATTCTATCCCTATCCCTGGTTTGCCTCTTCATTTGCCGTTGCCACGGCCATAGCGCTGATGCATGCCACCAGAACACTGCATCCACCCGGAGGTGCCACTGCACTCATCGCGGTTATCGGCAGTGAAAAAATCCATGCACTTGGTTTTTTTTATGTATGGGTCCCTGTTGGGACGGGTGTAATGATAATGCTTTTAGTGGCGCTGATCGTAAATAATTTTGCCCCATCAAGAAAATATCCTGAATTCTGGTTTTAACCTAATAAAAGGGATTTATGATGATTGTAACACAGATTTTAACCACCGAACATCAGTTGATTTTAAAGGTGCTTAACCTGCTTAAAAAATCCAGAGAAGAACTGGAAAACGGCAGGATGATTTCAGGATTGTTTTATGAAAAAGCCATGAATTTTTGTTCCGAGTTTGCAGATCAATTCCATCATTTTAAGGAAGAGTTTTTATTGTTTGGTCTTCTCTCGTACAAAAAAAAAGGAGCGCTGGATTCAGTCATGGGAACACTTCGGTATCAGCATGAAAGCTGCAGGCACTGCATTGCTAAAATCAGACAGGCATTAAACAAGTATGAAGAAAACGACGAGATGGCGATCACCTTGCTTCTTGAAAGCCTTGCCGTCTATGTATCGCTTTTGCGTCGTCATATCTATCTGGAAGATCAGATATTTTTTCCCATGGCGGAAAAAGCCCTTTCAATCGATGAAAAAAAGTCCCTGGCAGAACAGTTTGCAAATGAAGAGAACCGAAATGATCTTAAGGGATCAGTCTTTGAAAGAAATCAAATCATTGCGGATGAGCTTGTCCAGATGATGAAGTTCAGGTGAGAAAAATGGCTGATAAGAAAAATTGTTGGGAGCATATGCAGTGCGGACGTGGACCCGACGGGCAGAATGTACCTGAAATGGGTATGTGCCCGGCTGCGGTTGATACTTCCCATGATGGTATTAACTCCGGCACCTGCGCAGGCAGGTTTTGCTGGGCCGTGGCCGGAACCATGTGCAACGGGAAAATTCAGGGATCATTTGCCGAAAAACGAAAAACCTGTACCCAGTGCCATTTTTATAAACAGGTGAGGGCAGAAGAAGGCAGTCTGAATATACGGACAAAATTTCTCAGATTTGTCCAGCCCTATTCAAAGGTTTCTTTTCTCCACAATCTTAAACTTGAGCGAATTCATCAAGGAGATCGATTTATTGCTCAGGGAAGGATTATGGATACCGCCTATATCATCCAGGAAGGCTCCTGCATTGAGCTGGTCGAAAAAAAGAACCAGCTTTTTCCCGTGGGTCATCGAGGTGTTGGAGATATTGTGGGAATGATTTCTCTTTTTACCGGTGAACCCATGGGGTTTCATGTTGAAGCGGAATCTGACATGGACGTCTGGTCCATTAAAAAAGCAGATTTTGAAAATATCCCGGAAAACAACCCTGATCTTTTTACCTTTTTAACGGAGCTTGTAGCAGATCGATTTGATCGCAAAGGCCCCATAGCCGATCGAACAATCGGCAAATATCTGATCACGGACATCCTCGGCAGGGGAGGATACAGTATTGTATATAAAGGGATTCATTCTGAACTTGAACGGCCGGTAGCCATAAAGATGATGCGGCATCACCTTTCCATGCAGGCTGACTTCCAACAGACTTTTCAGAATGAGGCAAAAATCATAGCCCGGTTGAACCATGAAAATATTGTCAATATTTTTGACATTGAATCCAGATATAAAACCCTATTTATTATCTATGAGTTTCTTGAAGGAGAACCCCTGAACGACCTGATTGACCGGTTGAAAAAAATTCCTCCGAGATTGGCGCTGACATATCTTCGCCAGATAGTGTCGGCAATAGCCTATGCCGGTGAAAAAGGCTTGATCCACCGCGATCTTAATCCATTTAATGTAATTGTCCTGCCCAATGATCGGATCAAATTAATTGATTTTGGCCTGGCCTGTACCATTGGTGCTGACGATTTTCAAATGGATGGTAATTTCAACTATCTGGCCCCGGAACTATTGGATGGTGAACCGGCTGATTTTAGAAGTGATATCTTTTCTCTGGGTGTAACTGCTTTTCATATGGTTACCGGACACCTTCCATTTTTATCTGATAATCAAGCACAATTGATGAAAATGATGCGTAAAGAAAAGATACCCGACCCTGGAAAGATAGTTGACAATCTGCCTGAAAACCTTCGGGAGTTCATCTTAAAGGCCTGTGAAAATAATCCGGAACAAAGATTTCAAACACCCAAAGAGGTGAGAGACTGGCTTGGCTCAAGCCGGCTGGTTAAAGAAAACCCCCTGTCCCGGGCAGACTTGAAAAACATGCGGACGGTTACCTTTGAAATTACCCGGGGCAATGAAAAAGAATTTTCATTGCTGATGAAAGAGATAAAACTAAAACTTGATAAGATGAACAGCAGTATTAAGATTATCAGCAAAGGACACCCTGTTATCGAAACAGACAAAAACACTCTTTGGAACAAAAAACAGATGACTTTCCAAACCGAAAAAATTGATATCGCAGCACAGACAGATATTGGATTTAAAAGAAAAACAAACCAGGACAGGTATGCGGCTCATTCTTTTTCAGACGGCGCGGTTCTAATGGCGCTTGCTGATGGCCTCGGCGGAGAGCCCGGCGGTGAAACCGCTTCTGGGTATGTTATGGAATGCCTGAAAGATCTGACATTTTTTCATCATAAAAATAATCAGGCGATGGTTTCTTTTTTTAAAAAAATGGATAAGGATCTGGCTGGTCTGGCAAAAAAAAATACAGCTTTGGACGGGATGGCAACCACACTGATCACTCTTACCGTCAAAGATGATATGGCTTTCTGGGTTCATTCGGGCGACAGCCGTCTTTATCATTTAAGCGGCGGCAAATTAACACAGATAACGAAAGACCAGACCCTTGCCCGCTTTTTGATACAAGAAGGAGAGCTTTCAACACACCAGGCAAAAACCCATTACTCAAGTAAGGTGCTGGATCAATGCATCGGGTGCCTGGATCTAACACCTGAAACAGGACAATTCCGGCTTGAACCGGAAGACAGGCTGATCTTGGCGTCTGACGGGTTTTACCGTTATGTAAAGGAGAAAACAATGTCTCTGATTTGTGATCAATCCGCTACCGGTGAGCAGGCGGTGGAAAACCTTATGAACCTGGCCCTTGATGCCGGCGGCTATGACAATATTACCCTGGTCATCGGAAAAATCCGTTAGGGTTTCCGGCTTTTTTACAAGATATCAATTGTTTTTGTTCCAATAACGGCTCAGGGTTGATCAAGTGTCGTTTGAACCAGTCTCTGGAAGCTTTTCCCTCTAAGGCCAGTGACAGTAATTCTGAAAAATGAAAGATGGGCAACCTGTTTTCCTTTCTGCAGCGGATCTCCAGATTTAAATGGCACATGGCACAGGCGGTTACAATGCATTCTGCCCCTGACCTTATAGCGCCTTTCATAATTCGATTCACCAGCTTTTCAGTAATTTCAGGGCGGCTGACGGATAAAAAAGTACCGCAGCAACTGGCTGGAAAAGCCCATTGAACCGGATCTCCTCCCAGGGCAGACATGGTTTTTTCAATCAGTCCGTAATGATTCTTTCCCTTGTTCATGCGCGGCGGTCTTGCCAGCATGCAACCGTAATAGGGTGCGATTTTTAATCCCTTTAAACGACCTGTCAGGTTTTTAAAAACCCCGTTCCTGCTCATTGTTACCAATAACTCGAAAAAATGAAGCAGCTGGAGATCAGGATTGTGAGGTCTGTCAAATTGTTGTTCGTATTGGCGTTGTTTTTCTCTTGACTCATTAAGTTCCATTTTTGCATGGCCCAAACGCAGGAAACAACCCGGACAGGCAATTAGCAAAGGCTTGTCCCGAGGTGCCAGGAAAAGATTACGGGCGGCAAGGGAAAGGGCCAGTTTTGAATTGACACTATGAGTAGAAGAAGATCCACAGCAATTCCAATCCTCAATTTGTGTCAGTTGGATATCAAAATGATTCAGGAATGAATTTAAAGAAGCATTGTTTTCTTTTGCCGTCGTTGCCAGAGAACAGCCGGGAAAATAACTCAATTGGTTTTCAATTTTATTCATGATAGCCTTTCTGCCATCTCAAAAAGAGATTGTATGCTTTTTTTATCCTTTACTTTTGATGGCAAAAGATCAAGTTTCCGTTTGGAGAGCATTCTCAGTCCCAGGTTAATATCTGAAAACAGGTCTTTTTCAGACAATTTATACCGCATCATGATTTCAAGCTTGTGGGTACGGCCATACCGGGAAATAGAATCCACAACCGCATTGTGGAAGGATAGAATTCCAGGCTCGGCAATCTTTATATTTTCGGCAATTGCCATCTGCCGGAGGGTGTCCATGATGGCTGCCATATCAACACAATTGGGGCATTCCATGGAACAAGTGTTACACCCCACGCACAACCAGATCGTAGAACTCTTTAATATTTTTTCTTTCATCCCGAACTGGATCATCCTGATAATTTTGTTGGGCAGATAATCCATATCCTCAGAAAAAGGACAACCACCACTACAGGCAAGACAATGCCAACAGCGACTTAAATTGGAGTGACTCATTTTTTCAACCTGATCAACAAACTCCTGGGCCATGTGGTTTGTTTGTATTATTTCCATAACACCTTCCTGTCGTTATTCTTGTCCTTGTGGACGGCATGCTTTAAACTTTTAACAGTATCCATTTACCGGAATAGTCTTAAAAAACAGTTTTTTTATAGTCTATGATTGCTCATTTTTATTAAATTTTCCTTGATCTACATCAAGAGCCCAAACTATTTTTTTGGCTTTTGCCGACCTTTGCCTTTAACCGTTTGTTCACATGGATAGCAACCCTAATTTTATTCTCAAGGACATACTGTGCAGGAACAGTGCAGGCATACAAATATGAAATCGTCATTTAAATAAAAAAAAGCTCCTGAGAATTTTTCTCAGGAGCTTTGCAATACGTCTTTTTATTCCGGCAAGTTGCCGGTCTATTCAGCAATCAAGCTGTCAGGAGAGTCTGATGCAGTGATGACGTCTATTGAATTGTCTTTAATGCTCTGCTTATTTCCAGATAGATGACGTCTGGTTTTTTCTTTGTTTTTTATAAGTTGTGATTTTATTTTATATGCCAAGCCATCAATAGACGAATACATACTTTCAGATTCTTCTTTGGCGTGAATTTTAAATTTGTCGTCTTTAAGTGTGACTTCAGCTATATGTCGTATTTTTTCAACAGATAAGACAACATGCGCTTCAGCAGGGCGGTCAAGCATTTTATCAATCTTATCCAGTTTTTTTTCTACATAAGATTTTAAGGAACTTGAGGCATCAATTTTTTTAAAAGTAACCGTTGTCTGCATAAAAACCTCCTAAAAGTTTTTGTTTTTATGAAAAAAAATGAAGTAAACGCTCCTTGTGGCATAGAATCCATGAGTTTGGCATATTCATGGATAATTTTTATTTAACCATAATAATAAATGTTTGACAAGAATAAACCGTCATGCTTGACCAAGACCTTTTCTTGTCGCCTCAAAAATCAATGCCCCAATCATCCTGTGCATATTTGTCGCGAACTGCCATATGGGATCTTCAAGAAATTTGGGAGCCTTTCGGAGCATGGAAGAAATTTGTATTCGGTGAGAAGCCTGCGCCGATCTGATCGGATAGCAGAAAACAAAATCGCAGATGGTCAATTGCAAAAGTTTGAAAACGATTATAGAATGAATTTTATGAAAACAATTATTCCCTTTATTGAATTTTTCCGGTATCGGCAAATTGGGACGGCTGTTATTTTTATGACAGTGGTTTTGCTGGTGCTCCAGCCGTCTGTATTAAATAGTGAGTTCTATGAGTATGTTGATGAAAATGGAGTAAAGACCTTTACCGATGATAAACATCTGATTCCTTCCAGGGAGAACAAAAAAACGAAAATTCACAAGGAAAGATATGATCACCTTGATGAACAGCAGAAAAAGGAACTGATTCAAAAAGAGAGAAAAGAGATTGAACTGTTGAAAATGAAAACCCGTGAAGATCTTAAAAGATATGAACTCAAAGAAGAGGCGCAAAAAAGAAAACAACAGCAAATTGAACAACAGAAACGAAAAGAAGCTTTAAAAACCCCTGTCATAATAGCCCGAAACAGAATTCTGGTTCCGGTGAATATTAAATATTCAAACAGGGAAGTTTCAATAACCCTGCTTTTGGATACCGGTGCATCGATTACGTCTGTAAATCAATTTGTAGCGCAGCAATTGAACATCACTGAGGGGAAAAACAGTGCAGTGGTTGTGGCTGGCGGTGGCGTCTTGCGAACCAGGCTTGTGGATGTTGACGCTATTAGCGTCGGCCCAAAAGTATTAAAATTTCATAAAATAATGGTGCTTGAAGAAAAGGGATGGACCAAGGAATTTCACGGACTGCTGGGCCAGGATTTCTTACAGCAGTTCAGCTATACCATTGATTATGCCAACAATATCATTCAATGGGCAGAGTGAAATCAAAATTAAGGCAGGTGTGGATATGAACCTGCTCCTGGGAAGGTTGAGTCGGATAGTTATAAAATTTTGAAAGAATTTTAATTCATGCGCGTTTGACCTTTAATCCAGCCTATGTTTAAATAGTATCGGCTATAATTCGCAACCTGTATCTGTTGAAGTTAGAAAAGAATTCAATAATTGAAGGATAGTGAGGATACTATGAAAAGGTTGTTTTTTACGATTTTATTTTGTTCAACCATTTTTATAAGTGTACCGCAAGCTGTTGCCAATCGCGCATTAAAAGTTGTCTCTGATCTTGATCATAAAAAAGGCAAGATCGGAACATATCGGGCTCTGGTTATTGGGATACAAAATTATGACGATCCTAAAATTCCTGATCTCCAAACCCCTTTAAATGATGCAAAGGCGATTTCAGATGTTCTCCAAACCCGATATGGATTTGAGGTCGAAACCTTACTAGACCATGCTGCAACAAAAAAAGCCATGTACGATTCATTTAGAGATCTTTCTTCAAGGTCAAAGGCTGAAGACAGTGTTTTAATATATTATGCAGGGCATGGCGATTTCGACAAACAGTATGATGACGGATGGTGGATTCCAGTAGATGCAAAAGGGGGAGATCCTGTAACATATCTGGACAATGTACAAATTCAGAAAGCCATGCGGAGCATGAAGGCCAAACATGTGCTATTGATATCAGATTCCTGCTATTCCGGCACCCTGTTTGGTCAGGCAAGGGAAATGCCTTTAGTTATAAATGATAAATATTACCTCAGTCTTTACAATGAGAAAAGCCGGTGGGGTATGACGTCAGGGAATAAAACACCTGTGTCCGACTCTGGGACAGGCGGGCATAGTGTGTTTGCTTATCAGCTGATTAAAAAACTGAAAAATAATGATAAGCCATTTATCAGCACCCAGGAGATTTATATCAATATTGCCCCCATTATTGCCAACAATTCTGAACAGACGCCTTTATGCAGACCTATTAAGGGAGCCGGTGACCAGGGGGGTGAATTTATTTTCATCACAACTGCCTCAACCAATCAATACCAGCCCAAAAAAATATCAGCATCTCAGGTGCCGGCCCCTGAAAGCAAGAAGATTTCCTTTGATGATATTATAAAAGCCGGGGAAAAACAGGCTGAGATTAAAAAACAATGGGCAGACTGGCAGTCAGACAGAGAAGATGAATACAGCCAGGTCAAAAGACTGGACGAGAATACCAGTCTGGATGCCTCCCAGAAAGAAGAGGCCTGGTTGCGGTTCTCGTCCGGTGTGTCCCAGGACAATCCGTTTTCCAATCGGGATGACGACATGCGAGCATATGCCGGACAAAGAATCTCCTATTTTGAAAACCGGTCATCCATTAAAAAAGAAGTTGCAAACCCAAAAGGCAAAATTGAGCAGAAAAAACAGTCGGCCACACTTGCTTCAATAGACACAGCCGACAAGAAAGCAAGAATAATTGCCAGAGAAGGCCGGTACGAGAAACATGAGAATGGGATAGTCTATGATAAAAATACAGGGCTTGAATGGATAGCAGGCCCTGATAAAGCCACGGGATGGTATTCGGCAAAAGCGTGGATTTCAAGCCTATCAGTTGCTGGTGAAGGCTGGAGAATGCCAACCAATAAGGAGCTTAAAACTTTATATAATCCCAATGACGAAATAAATAAGATAACTCCCCTGTTCAATATGTCTCAATCCCATGTTTGGCAGAAAGAGTCTGCTGTCTTGTTGATTGTCGCGGTCTGATCCCAAGAATATGTCAGGTTATTTTACCTGCTCAGGATAGAGGTAGGGCCCGGCAGTTATAAAACCACCG
>JAHJLN010000429.1 GCA_018821715.1 Pseudomonadota bacterium
CGCTCCAATTAAAAAAAAGAAAAAGTTTCAGAATTCTTCATGGCACAGAAGAAAACCCTGAAAGGCAGTTTATCAAAATAGGACCACCTGAAAAACCTGAATGGGAAGAGTTTTTTTCCGAGGTCTATTTTGAGGGTCAAAAAACACAGTTACAGTTTCGAAAATGGTTCATGCTCATGGAAATCTTTTTGATTGTGCTTTTTTTTATTGTTACACTCGGCTTGATTATTTCTAATGCCTTTGGAATTACTAATCTTTCCAATTCTGTACTGATTACACTTATTGGCGTATTTGGCCCTGTTTTTCTGATTGCCAGAACACTACTTAATTAATTATAGGGCGTTAGATTAAATTTTGCCATTTATATTTTTAACTTGTACCCGCTTTATATGAAAACAATACAAAAAATTGTTAGCCATCTAAAAAATGTAGTTTTTTTATTTTCCCCTTAGCAAATGCTCCAACGTCTCAAGACGCTTTCTATCAAAGTTTTTAAACAAATCGTATGTTTCTCAAAAACATTTTTTCTCATTATGAAAAATCGTTTTTAAAGGTTACAAATACAAATAAAACCAACATTAGAGAGCTGTGCTGGATAGAAATAGAGGCTCAATACCGCACCGCAAAACTGGCACTTTCCCGATATTTGGCAACTCTCTTGTCATACATCTGCGTGGTTTTAATTTGAGAATGCCCCACGGTTTTTTGCACCGCTTCAATGGGACAATTGTTCTCCAGGGCCTGGGTGATAAACGTCGCCCGGGCAGAATGCGGCGTAACCCCATCAAGCACCGCCAGCCTTGCATATTTTTGAAACAGATGATCAATGGTCTTCCGGCTCATTTTCCTGGTTTTATCTGATTTCCCGGGAGCATGCTTCACCGGCAAAAACAAAAAGCTTTCCTTATCATTTTCATGGCCGGCCATCCTCAGATATTCCCTGAGCGCAATCTGCAGCTCATGATGAATGGCCAGGCGGTTCCGTTTGCCGCCCTTGACCCAGAAATCCAGAACATAGAACCCTTGTTCCTGGTAAAAGTCTTTGACTTTCAGCGTACAGACTTCAGAGACCCTGCAGCCGGTGAAGAAAAGTGTACTGAGGACAGCCTTGTCCCTTATTCCCTGAAGCTTGAACGGGTCCGGGGCGTCCAGCATCTTCCGGACCTCCTCCGGCATCAGCACCTTTGCCTCCACCCGGTCGGTGTTGATCCGCATGCGTCGAACACCCTGGGCCACATTAATTTTAACCACCTGTTTGTCGATCAGATGATTGAACAAAGACGAAATGGCCGACAACCGATTGTTGATCGTTCGCGGACTGTTCCCCTGGTCCTGGAGAAATTTTTTAAATGCGATCACATGGCCGTGATTAATTTCTCTTAATTCTTCCGGAGAAGAAATCCCGATAAAGGATAAAAAAGAATGAATGGCTTTGTCATAGGTCTCAATGGAGTTATTGGAATTAAAATTGGCTTTCCAAAGAAGTTCTTCCGGGATTTCCTTAAGGGCTTTAAAAACAGAAATTTTATGTTGTGATCCGGATACAATTTCCTGATTCATTTTTTTATCCTTATTAATAAGGTGATTTTTTGTTCAACCATACTTGAGGGGCAAAAAATAATCAACAATTTTTGTAGGACATAATGCCTTTTATGTCTAACTAAAAATTCAAGATAAATTAAGGGCAGGGAAAAACAAAAAAATATTTGGACATTTGACACAAGTCTATTTTTGTAATATTATAAGTTTAAACTTAGACTTCAAAGGAGCCTTAAAATGTCAGCACCAAATTTAATCGAACCGGAACCAAATCTCACCCAAATGATTAAATCAATAGAGGACGGTTTGCCGATTTCTAATTTTAAAAAGCTCCGGGATAGTTTGGACTTGCCGGACAAAGATCTTGCGAAATATATCAGAATCCCAAAAAGCACTTTGGCTATTAGAAAAAAAAGGGGGAGATTTTCATTTGAAGAGTCTGAAAGACTTTTTCGGATACAACGTCTTTTTGCAAAAGCACTTGCTGTTTTTGAGGATGCCGGCCTGGCAAAAAAATGGTTGAAAGAAGATGCATATGGACTAGGAGATGTATCTCCGCTTGAATATGCCGCAACGGAGATTGGGGCCAGAGAAGTTGAAGACCTGTTGGGGCGTATTGAACACGGAGTGTTCTCTTAATGGACATCATTTCTTACCGCGTAGTAAAAGAAAAATATTTGGATTCGGCGTTTGATGGTGAGGGTGCAAGGCTTTATGGCGGGCGGTGGAACAGCAAAGACGTGTCTGTCGTTTATACATCAGACTCCCTGGCCTTATGTTCTCTTGAAATATTTGTGCATCTTCCGTCATATATACTATTGGCAGACTATGTTTATATGGCGGTGATTTTTGATTCTGAATTGGTTACGGATGCCCTTTTAATTGATGGTTGGGATGAAAGACCGATTTCAAAAGTTTCTCAAACGATTGGAGAGCAATGGATCAAAGAAGGCCTTTCTGCTGTTTTAAGAGTTCCCAGCGTGATAATGCCCGATGGCCATAACTACCTTATCAATATTAACCACCC
>JAHJLN010000006.1 GCA_018821715.1 Pseudomonadota bacterium
TGCCAAGGATAAATTAAAAGTTGGATTTGTGTATGTCAGCCCCATTGGGGATGCCGGCTGGACATATCAGCATGATCTGGGCCGCATCGATCTGGAAAAAAATTTAGGGGATCGGGTATCTACCAAGTTTATTGAAAGTGTTCCAGAAGGCGCTGAAGCAGAACGGGTGATCCGAGATCTGGCAAAAAGCGGGCATGATCTGATTTTTACCACCTCTTTTGGCTATATGAATCCCACCTTAAAGGTGGCAAAGCTTTTCCCCAATACCACATTTGAACATTCAACCGGGTATAAACAAGCCAAAAATGTTGGAACCTATATGTGCAGGTTTTATGAAGGCCGTTATCTTACCGGTATTGTTGCCGGAAAAATGACAAAATCAAATCAGCTGGGATATGTGGCAGCCTTCCCCATCCCGGAAGTCATCAGGGGAATCAATGCCTTTACCCTGGGGGCGAAAAGTGTCAACCCCGCCATCCAGGTAAAAGTCATCTGGGTGAATTCATGGTTTGATCCGGGCAAAGAGCGTGAGGCTTCCGAAGCCTTGATTGATCAGGGTGTTGATGTTCTAACCCATCATACCGATTCCACAGCACCCACCATGACAGCAGAAGAAAAAGGTGTTTATTCCATTGGCTATCATTCCGATATGTCCAAATACGGCTCTAATGCGCACCTGACAGCAACAACCCATGTATGGGATGCCTACTATACAAAAGTTGCCCAGGAAGTTTTGGATGGAGCATGGAAATCCACCGCTGTCTGGGGTGGCATTAAAGATGGGATGATCAAGCTTGCCCCCATCAATAAAAAAGTGCCGGCTGATGTTGTGGCATTGGTGGAAGCCACAACAAAATCCATTGCAGACGGTTCTTTCCATCCTTTTTCAGGTCCTGTGAAAAAACAGGACGGAACCCTGGTTGTTGCAGCGGGTAAACAGTTGACAGATGATGATCTTCTCGGCATGAACTACTATGTTGAAGGTGTGCTCGGAAGCATGCCAAAGTAAATAAAATACAGTTGGGGCAGAAAAAACAGTTTTTCTGCCCCAGATCCCTCATCTTCTCAGAACATTTTCAGTATTTTAAGTTCATAATTCAATTCCGACACTTGCCTAAAAGATCATCGACAAAAAAAGAGCTGTATCCAGAGATAAAAGGTAAAAGGTAAAAGAAAAAAGCCTTAATTTTAAACCAACTAGGGAGAAAGCACATGAGAAATTTTTTATTGAAACTGGCTGCAGTCAGAGGCGAGATCAAGGCAGATACCTTAATAAAAAATGCACAAGTCATCAATGTTCTGTCCGGTGAAATACATACAGAAGACGTTGCAATCTATGATGGAAGGTTTATCGGATTCGGTGATTATGAAGCAGAAGAAGTCATTGATGTGGATGGCCTTTTCATGTCCCCTGGTTTTATCGACGGGCATATCCATTTTGAAAGTACCATGCTCACATTACCTGAGTTTTCCCGTGCAGTATTACAAAGAGGAGGGACCTGCGTTGTTATAGATCCGCATGAAATCGCCAATGTGCTAGGTTTGGATGGTATCCGTTATGTTCTGGACAGCATCGGTCAGATACCTCTGGATGTCTTTGTCATGCTGCCATCCTGTGTCCCTGCCACACCGTTGGAAACATCCGGTTCTACCATCACACATAGAGATCTCAATTACATGATTCAGGAAGAACGGGTTGCAGGGATTGGTGAAATGATGAATTTTCCGGCTGTGATTAAAGGTGATAAAGAAGTTCATCAACGAATTGCTGTTGCCGGATGGAAAAAAGTGGATGGACATGCGCCTGGTATTTCCGGAAAAAATTTAAATGCCTATGTGTTTTCCAATATTGACAGTGATCATGAGTCAACTTCAGCCCGGGAAGCAAAGGAAAAACTGCGCAAGGGCATGCATATTTTAATCAGAGAGGGAACCTCAGAGCGCAACCTTTCAGAGTTAATCAAGATTGTTACCAAGGAAAATTCATGGCATTTCTCCTTTTCAACTGATGACAAACATCCAGATGATTTGTTTAAAGAAGGTCATATTGATTATTCACTGAGAAAAGCCATTTCATTAGGATTAGACCCTATTACAGCATATCAGATTGCCACTATTAACCCTGCAAATCATTACAGACTGAAAAATGTCGGTGCCATAAAACCTAGATACTGGGCTGATTTTGTTCTCCTGTCTGATTACAAAAACGTGAAAATTGAATCGGTATATAAAAAAGGGATCCCGGTTTTTAATAATAACAAGTTGATTCACTTTCCCAGCAATATACAGTCGACTGTGAGGAGTGCAATGAATCCGGATGATGTTACCCTGGATCAATTAAAAATTCCAGCAAAAGGGAAAAAAATACGTGTTATTGATATCCTGCCGAATCAGATTGTTACAGATGAATTCATTGCACAGGCTAAAGTTAAGAACGGATTTGTTGAGTCGAACATTGCTGAGGATATCCTGAAAATTGTGGTGATAGAACGTCACAAAGCTACAGGACGGATTGGGAAAGCCTTTGTAAGGGGATTTGGGTTGAAACAGGGTGCCATTGCATCTACTGTTGCCCATGACTCGCACAATATTGTAATTGTTGGAACCAATGATGCAGACATGTTTGCAGCATTTGAGCGGATTAGGAGATTAAAAGGCGGGTTTGTCGTTATCAACAACGGTCAATCGGCAGCTGAATTGCCTTTACCTATTGCCGGTTTGTTATCAACAAAGAGTTTTGAAGAAACCGCAACAGATTTGAAAAACCTGAAACAAAAAGTCAAGATATTAGGCGGAACGCACGAGTCACCTTTTATGATCTTGTCTTTTTTATGCCTGTCACCTATTCCCAAACTAAAGATAACAGATCTTGGACTGATAGATGTTGAGAATTTCAAGGTAACTTCATTGTTTGCAGACTGAACTGCCGGTATCCATTACAGTGAACAACCGCACAGTCAGACTTAAGTGCCCGGTTTTGCCGGGAATAACATTCCACCCAGAAAACAATAAATAAAAGGAGAGTTTTCATGAAACAAAGCAGGCTGCTCAAGACCGTATTATTTTTCAGTGTTATGGCATTTATCTTAACGGGATTGATTCCTCTGACATTTGCCAAAGACAAACTAAAGGTAGGATTTGTTTATGTCGGTCCTGTTGGAGATATTGGCTGGTCATACCAGCATGATCTGGGACGTCTTTCAATGGAAAAAGAATTGGGAAACGATATCTCCACTAAAATTATCGAAGATGTTCCAGAAGGTGCTGAAGCAGAACGGGTGATTCGAGATCTGGCGAAAAGCGGATATAACCTTATTTTTACAACTTCTTTCGGATACATGAATCCAACATTGAAGGTGGCAAAGCTTTTCCCGAAGACAACCTTTGTTCATGCGACCGGCTATAAACAAGCCAAAAATGTGGGAACGTATATGTCAAGGTCTTATGAAGGTCAATATCTTACAGGGATGATTGCCGGAAAAATGACA
>JAHJLN010000430.1 GCA_018821715.1 Pseudomonadota bacterium
AGCCCTTTATACCCGATCCCTTGAAACTGCTTTGAGCCGTTCAAAGACACAGTTTCACACCATTGATCTTTATGAAGCAAGTTCCACCGGGATAAGACAAAATGATGCAACTGAAACCAATGTATTAAATTCGCTTTGTAGAAAAGACACCGGTCAAGCCCATTGTCATGTCACATCAAGTACCTGGGTCATTGGAAACACCAGGACTGCATCTGCGTTATTTTCCGTTATCAAGACTGCGCTGTGCCTCCATTACAGGTTGCTGCCTTCAAACAATACACTTCCTTCTGGTTTCAAAAACCTTGATAAAAACAGATTTTGCTTTATTGACGCTCCTGCTCATTGGAAAAAACAAACCGGGCAAACGACAAGAAAAGCCTGTGTTGCATCCCTCACCATGGATGGTGCCTGTGCCCATGTCATCCTTGAAGAGGAACGGCATCAAAATAAACAGGCGCATGCTGTTTATTTTTCTGATGAAAAAAATCCAGGGGATGTGCTTAAAACCAATTCAAATAAAGATGTTATCCTGAAAACCAATCCACGTCAGATTTCTAAAGAAACAATCCAGGAAATCCAAAATCAACTTGATATTAATAGACCTGAACTTCTTTGCAAAGAAGCGCTGATATGCAATTTTGAAGGTCTGCCTGCTTTTGACCCAGGCTTGATTGCCAAAGGCACTTTTGCCACAACCAGTGCCCATGAAAAATTTCTTGAGTTTTCACAGGAAAACATGCGGCTTTATGAAAAACAATTTAAAACCCTGACCCGACTTGCAGAAAACCTTATACAAACTACAGACAAACAGATCCCCCCGGGCATGGCAAATCCTGACAGGGATCTTGAACCAGACCCTCCTGCACCTGCAACGACCCCCCTTCTGGACAGAAACCAGTGCCTTGAGTTTGCAGTTGGAAAAGCCGGAAATGTCCTTGGAAAAAAATTTGATATTATTGATACCTATCCTGTCAGGGTAAGGCTGCCGGCAGAACCATTGATGCTGGTGGACAGGATCATGGATATTCAAGGAGAGATGCTGTCTTTTTCTTCCGGTAAAATTATCACCCAGCATGATGTAAAAGAAAATGCCTGGTATCTGGACGGTGGTAAGGCCCCTGTCTCCATTTCCATTGAAGCCGGCCAGGCAGATCTGTTTTTATGCGCCTGGTTGGGGATTGACCATGTGATCAAAGGCACCAGAAAATACAGGCTGCTGGATGCAAAGGTCACGTTTCACAGATCTTTGCCACAGCCGGGAGAAACCATTGAATACCACATTGAAATTGACCGGTTTTTAAAACAGGCAGATGTATACCTGTTCTTTTTCCATTATAAGGGGTATATTAATGACCAGTTGCTGATTTCAATGCGGGACGGGTGTGCGGGTTTTTTTACGGATCAAGAGGTTGAAAATTCAGGCGGTATCATTCTAAAAACCCAAGATTTAAAAAAAACAGCCCCAAAATTTAAATTTTCCCCCTTTGTTCCGGTTACAAAAACAAGTTTTTGTGATGAAAAGATAGAAGCCTTAAGACACGGCAATATAAAAGCCGCATTTGGAAACAGTTTTTCCCATGTGACGCTTGGAAAAAAGCTGATCCTTCCCGGAGGAAGGATGCATCTTGTAGACAGGGTGCTTGAATTTGATCCGCAGGGTGGACGGTTCGGACTCGGGTCGATAATTGCCGAAGCTGACATCCACCCGGATGACTGGTTTTTGATCTGCCATTTTATTGGTGACCGTGTCATGCCGGGCACCCTGATGTATGAATGCTGTGCCCATGCCTTAAGAATTTTTACCCAGAGGATGGGCTGGATCAGCGACCGGGATGATGTTTTTTATGATGTTGTGCCAAACAATGAGAGTGATTTAAAATGCCGTGGACCTGTGACACCCGAGACAAAAAAAGCACGGTATGAAATCGAGATAAAAGAAATGGGATATGCTCCTGAACCTTATGTTATCGCCGATGCTCACATGTTTTCCGATGCGCTGAGAATTGTTCTATACAAAAACATGGGAATGAAAATCAAGGGCCTGACAAAACAGGATTTGGAATCTTTTTGGAGAAAACAATGAGATATTCAAAAGTATTTATAGAATCATTTGGCTATGAACTTGCCCCCAATGTGGTGACATCGGATGATTTGGAAAAAAAACTGGCACCTTTTTTCAAGGAGATGGGCTTTGAACAAGGACAGCTTGTAGCATTGACCGGTATCAAGGAAAGAAGATACTGGGATAAAGATCACACCCTTGCAGAACATGCCGCTGTTGCCGGACAAAGAGCCCTTGATGAAGCCGACATCTCCCCGGATCAGATCGGTGCTCTTGTTTATTGCGGCGTGGGCCAGGATGGATTTGAACCCGCCACCTCCTGTTCTGTTGCCCATCGGTTGCATCTTGGAAAAGATGCCCATATTTATGATGTTAAAAGTGCCTGTTTAGGAATGATAACCGGAATCGTCACTGTGGCCAATGAAATAGAACTTGGTAATATTAATGCAGGCCTTGTGGTCTCCTGTGAAACCGCCAGACAAATTGTTGATTCAACCATTGATGAAATCATTGCCCACAGCAGCCTTGAATTTTATAAAGATGCCATTGCAACAATGACTGGCGGTTCAGGAGCTGCTGCCGTTCTGTTAACCAATGGAACCATTGGCAACCCGGATAACCGGAAACATGCCCTTAAAGGCGGGGTGGTAAAAAATGCCATTGAACATCACGGGCTCTGCCACTGGGGATTTGAACAAAAAGGAATGCCCACTGATTCGAAAGTCATCATGAGAACTCAGGCCCAGGGAGTTCTTGAACACGGCCTTGACCTTGCCCGAAAAACCTTTAATGCATTTAAAAAAGAATTTAACCTTCCCCAGGGTAAGCCCGATAAATTTATCGGTCATCAGGTAGGAGCGCTGCACCACCAGAAATTTTACCGGGCATTGAACGAGGATATAAAAAAAGACTTTTGTACCTTTCCATTTCTTGGCAACATCGGAACGGTTTCACTTCCCATCTCAGCCGCAATTGCGGATGAAAGAGGCTTTCTTAACCCCGGTGATTTTGTTGCCTTTATCGGTGTCGGATCAGGACTGAACTGCTATATTTTAGGTGTTGAATGGTAGAAAAACAATTTAATGACAAACTGACCTCCACAAAAGAGTTTGAACATCTCTATCCCTTTGATTCCAATTTTACAAATGTGAATGGAAACACCCTTCACTATATTGACAAAGGAAAAGGAAAACCTGTTCTGATGATTCATGGTAACCCCACCTGGTCATTTTACTACCGGCACTTGATACAGACCCTTTCAAAAAATTTTCGTGCCATTGCACCGGACCATATCGGATGCGGATTTTCTGATAAACCAAATGCAAAAACATATCCGTATACCCTTGAATCCAGGATTAAAGACATAGATTGCCTGATCAATCATTTGAACCTTAATGAAAAAATCAGCCTGATTCTCCACGACTGGGGCGGTATGATCGGTCTTGCATGGGCCGTCGACCACCTTGATAGAATCGATAAAATTGTTATTACCAATACTTCAGGATTTTTTTTACCAAAGAAAAAACAATTTCCCTTTCTCTTATGGCTTATCAAGTATATCCGGTTTTTTGCTATCCCTGCAGTGCTTGGGCTCAATGCGTTTGCCAAAGGCGCCCTCTATCTTGGCAGTGAAAAAACATTGGCTCCAAATGTCAAAAAAGGTCTTGTTGAACCTTATAATTCCTGGAAAAACAGGATCGCCACCTTAAAATTTGTCCAGGACATACCGATAAGTGAAAAAGATCAAAGTTATGCAATCGTTGATCATGTAGATCAACAGCTTAACCAGCTTGATGAATCCGATCTGATGTTTTTATGGGGGGCAAAAGATTTTGTTTTTGATCTGACATTTTTAAATGAGTTTAAGTCAAGGTTTCCAAGAGCCGCCACCCATGTTTTCCATGATGCAGGTCATTACCTCTTTGAGGATAAGCCTGAAGAAACAAGCCATCTGATCGCGTCTTTTTTTAATAAATAAGACGATTCTTTGTTTTGACATTTAGCTATCGCTTGGGGTAAAAAGCAATCATGCTTGGATTTGGAAAAAAAAAGAAAAAAGAAAATGAAAAAGGGGAAAAAGACTCCCTTAAAAAGGATTTGCCTGAAAGCCCGGACAAGGACAAAGGTAAGGGTAAAGACAAAGGTAAGGGTAAAGACAAAGATAAGGACAAACCTGATCCTCAGGATTCATCTGAAAAAAAGATACCTGAAAAAAAGAAAAGAAAGCTGTTTTCAAAAGAGCTTGTTTTTATTTTCCTGCTTGTGCTTATAGCGCTTGGGGCATCTTCCTATGTGGTGTATACGTTTTATTTTGCCCCCAAAAACCCTGAGACACTTAAAGCCACCTATAAAAAAATTGAGCTTAAGCATATCAACCTTCCCGAAGAGATGATAAAGTTCAGCTTTGATTATTTCCCTGATCTTTATGTCGCCATGATCACCTTTAATAAAGAAATGGATTTGTTTGACAAGGAAATTGAAAGAATTGATGCCATTGCCCAAAAATATCCGGATCAACAAAAAATAGCAGATAAAGAAAAAAAAGCCTGGGAAAAAGCAAAAAATGCCCTGGAAAAAGCCTTTTTAAAAATTGAAAAACCCGTTAAAGAAACCTATGTTCTTTTGCGGGTGAACAAAGAGCAGGGGCTGTCTCAAATCCAAACAAAAAACAAGGAACTGACTGAGCTTGCCCTGACGGCTTTAACACCTGCACAGGAGATGACCCAAAAACTAAAATCAACCCAAGAGGTTCCTGAAGGGGTCATCCAAGGAACCATTTACAAACTCAAAAAGAAATTTTTATGACGATCTATACAAATATCTCGCTTGGCCTTAAAAAAACACAGGAAAAATATCCTTACAAAAGAGCAGTGGTTTATCCTGTCGGAAGAGACAAAAACCACAGGGTTCTTTACAGCCAGATGACATTTACCCAGCTTGAAAGAGAATCGGATAAGCTTGCTTTTGGCCTTGAAAGGATCGGCATTATCAGGGGAACCCGAACCATTTTAATGGTACCACCCGGCATGGATTTTTTTATCACCATCTTTGCCATGTTTAAGGTGGGGGCTGTGCCGGTTGTTGTTGATCCTGGGATGGGCATTGAAAGGATGCTTCAATGCCTGCAGCAGGGAAAGCCCAGAGCCTTTATCGGTATTGAAAAAGCGCATCTTTTACGAAAACTGAAACCCGGTTTTTTTAAGTCTGTAAAACAGTGGGTTACCGTTGGCAAACGGTGGTTCTGGGGCGGGTATACCCTTGACCAGCTCATGACACAGCAGGAGGGTCCCTTTCCAAGAGCTCAGACGACCCGTGATGAAACCGCAGCCATTGTGTTCACAACAGGATCAACCGGTCCTGCCAAGGGCGTGGTATATACCCATGGAAACTTTGAGGCCCAGATCAAACAGATCCAGGAACATTTTCAAATTGAACCTGATGAAATTGATCTGCCCACGTTTCCTTTGTTCGCCCTTTTTGATCCAATTCTTGGCATGACAGCCGTGATTCCTGACATGGACCCGACCAAACCGGCCCTTGTCGATCCGACTAAAATCATAGAAGCAGTTGAAAACCATGGGGTCACCAATATGTTTGCCTCCCCTGCCCTTTTAAACCGGGTGGGTAAATACGGCAAAGAAAACAACATCAAACTGCCCTCTTTAAGGCGGGTGATATCAGCAGGCGCCCCTGTAACCCCTGCCAACATAGAACAGTTTTCAACCCTGCTGTCAGACCATGCCCAGATTCACACCCCCTATGGTGCCACGGAATCTGTTCCCATCATCTCCATCGGGTCCAATGAAATCCTTGCTGAAACAAAAAAACTTTCCGAACAGGGATTCGGCATGTGTATCGGAAGACCCATCTGCGATACCCGGGTTGAGATCATTAATATCAGTGATGATCCCATCACACAGCTCCATGAAAAACTCAAAGCACCTGAAAAGCAGGTGGGTGAGATAATCGTAAAAGCCGACCTTGTGACAGAACATTATTTTAACAATCGTGAAGCAGATCTTCTGGCCAAAATCCCTGACCCGGACGGCAAAGTCTGGCACAGGATGGGAGATCTTGGATGGAAAGATTCAAAGGGTCGGATATGGTTTTGCGGACGAAAAAGCCACCGGGTCATTACAAAAGAGGAGACGCTTTTCACAATTCCTGTTGAAGCCATCTTCAATAATCATGAAAAAGTATTCAGAAGCGCTCTTACAGGCGTAGGTCCGATAAAAATGCAGATACCGGTTATGTTTATCGAGCCGTATTCAAAAATCAACAATGAAAAACTGTTTATTAAAGAACTTTTAACCCTTGCAAAATCAAATCCATTAACGGCAAAGATAGACCATATCTTTATTGAAAAGGCATTCCCGGTAGACATTCGGCACAACTCAAAAATATTCAGGGAAAAACTTGCAGTTAAAGCAAAAAGAAAACTCAATTTATGACAATAGTATAATCTTATAAAATTATTGCATTGTTAATCCGGCAGCAGATCATAAAAATACATCATAGCATCTGACCGGGTAATGATGCCGATGATCTTATCATCTTTCATCACCGGGATACGTCCGATATCGTGTTTCATCATTAATCTTGCAGCTTCTATGGCACTCCTGTTATGGTCGATGGTCACGACATTCCTGCTCATGAATGCCTTAATAGGCGATTGCATGTGATTTGACCTTCTGACTTTCTTAAAATCCCTCCTTGAAATCACCCCTACGATATGGTCATCTTTATCGACAACCGGCATACCTGTACATCCCATGTCTCTTAAAATCATGACCACCTCTTCTACCTTTGTATCCTCACTGACAGTGACCACAGGATAGGACATGATATCTGACAATAAAACAGACGAATGCTGATTTCCAGAAATGAGTTCAATCAGCATTTCTTCAATTACATCCGGGTTTACCGCTTTTAACAGAGCTGACCCGGCCCCTGGGTGTCCACCCCCGCCAACACTTCTCATTAAAAGGCCGATGTTGATTTCATCGACATTGCTTCTGCCGATAACCATGCACTTGTTTCGTTCAACATCTCTGAAAATTCCAAAGGCAGCGTCCACATTAACAATTTCCCGGTACATCTGAAGAACCATGGCAAGATTCTGAATTCGTCCCTCGACCTCCATTTTGGAAATACTGATGGAAAACCCGGATAATTCCAATCTTTGGGCTTTCTGTATCATATCAAAGAGGATATCTTTTTGTTTTTTCCCATAGGCCTGGCGTAAAAAGGTGGAAAGAATATACAGGTCAGCTTTTCTGTCAAGAAGGAACCCTGCGGCATGTGCATCTTCCGATAAAGTTGAGGGAAATGTAAGGTTGCCTGTATCTTCATACAGTCCTATCAAAAAAAGCGTCGCCTGTATGGGGGTGATCAGCTTTCTTTGTTTTTCAATCTCCTGTACCAGCATGGTAACGGTTGCCCCGGTTTCTTTGATATTTTTCTGATCGGTTTCAATATCACCTTCGCTATGATGATCCCATATAATAATTTCAAGATCTTTTTTATCTTTCAACGCATCCATGTCTTCCAGGCGGTTCCATGAATGGGTGTCAACAACAACAAGTGTATTCACATGCTCATAGGTAATGTCTTTAGGGGAATAAAAATCAAACAAGTCTTTATGAATGGATAAAAAAGCCTTTAAATTTGCATTAATTGATGTCGGCAAAACAGGTTTGGCACCAGGGTAAAGCAAGGTTGCCGCAACCAGTGATGCCAGTGCGTCAAAATCCGATCCTTTATGGGTGGTAACAATAATCATGTGTGCCTCATCTTTATGGATATCCTTTTGATGAACCGTATTCAAGATTTGTATTCAATCCTCAATCACAATCCTTTTTTGAACATTATCATAATGAGCATCTATCCAAAAGATGTTTTTTAAAAGAAAACCTGCAATAACAAATATTCTTGACAAGTGTTTTTATTTACATACTTTAATCAGTATATAAAACTTACGAGGTGACCTGCCATGCCTAAAAAGAAAATAGTCGACCTGGCCCAGTACCGACAAGAAAAAGCACAAACAGATAAGAATTTTGACCCCTCCAATAAGGATGACCTGTCATTTGAAGAAAAATTGCAAAAGTTTATTCATAGACCGCTTGGTGAAACCGGCTCGAAAAACGAATTGATTACAATTTTTGAGGAAGAACAGCTTAAAAAAGACAGGGAAGATGATGAGGGCTGAATTGGAAAAGGGTCAAGTGCAGACCCTGAAACACTACAAGATTTCTTCCCTCAGCAGGTCCACCACCAAGCAGTACGCTGTGCTGACCGCCGGAAAGCAGACTGTCTGGGGGATATCAGAACTCATAAACAGCTCGATCCCCTCCGGTGTGGTCAGATCTGCCCCCGTCAATTCGCGGCAGTTGATGGTCTCCATCTCGGCTTCGAAGCGGCGGCGAAACTCCTGAACCACCGCCAAAGTGTGGAACGATTTCTCCATGGTATCACCCCGCTCTTTCTTGAAGCCGATAGCCATCACAGCACCGGCGACAGCACCGCAGACACCCCCGGTGTTGCCGATCCCGCCGGCAAAGCCGAAGGCGATTCTAGGGATGATTTCATTATCAACTTTTAGTTCAAATTCCTGGCACACGGCCAGGAGTACGGCCTCTGCTCAAACGTAACCTTGCATTAATAATTTAGCAGCACGGTTTGTCTCCATTATTTTTCCTCCTTTTTTGTTCAGAGGATACAATAATTTGAACAGTTTTTGAAATAATAAATGCAAATGAAATGGAAAGATACCCTATCCTGCTTCTCCCGGGAAAGAATGATCTATATATTCAATAGTTTAATGCACAGAGCAGGAAATGCACGGGTCATAAGACCTCACAAGCATTTCAGCCAGTTTTGTGATCTGTGTATCGGTTTTTCCTTTTTTTACTTCCTGTTTGACAAGTTCGGCCATGTCATGGTGGATGTTGGCATGGTTCTGGGTTGTGGGAATAATGCAATTGGCTTTTTCTATTTTGCCCGAATCATTGATGACATAATGATGATAAAGAATGCCGCGGGGGACTTCCACAGCTGAGATGCCTTGTCCGGATTTTACTGTATATTGCGCGCAGATAGTATCCAATGACATATCAAGCAGTTCATCGATCATTTGAATTGACTCATTTATGGTGTGCACACATTCCACAAGCCGGGCAATGTGGTTCATGTATGGGTTGTGGTTCACCGGTTTTAGATTGAATTCCTGAGCAATCTGTTTTGCCGGGGGATTTAGAAATTCATAATTGTTGTTTATTCTTGCAAGGGCGCCCACGGCAATAGATTCACGACTGAGTTTTGCAAATTTACTGGTGGAAAAATCAACAATATATTCATTGGTCATGGCAAGATAGTCAGTTTCATCCTTTATGATGCCGTCTGTTGATATCAGGCTGCCGCCGATCCAGGGGTAGCTTTTTTCTCCTTTTAAGGACACAAATTCAGTCTGCCTTTCAAACTCAGGCATTGTAAGGGTTTTGAAAAGCGCTACCGTTTTTTGTGCATCAAAAATTCGATCTGATAATGCGGTTTTGATTTTTTCCAGATCTTTCTTTTTTGGGGCTTTGCTCATCCCCCCTACACAAAAGCTTGTGGGATGAGTGGTTCTTCCTGCCAGAATATCACACATATCATTGGCGCATTTTTTCAGCCGCAGCGCAATTTCCACAATATCCCGGTTTGATGATACCAATGGGATGACACTGCCCACATTAAAAAAATCAGGGGCTGCAAGGAAAAATAAATGTAAAAAATGACTTTGCAGGGTTTCTCCATGTTTGGCAAGAAGCCTGAGCTTTTTTGCGGTTTCCGGGAGGTCAATGCCAAATGCATTTTCTGTTGCCCGCAGTGATGCCAATGCATGGCCAATGGAACAGATACCGCAAATTCGTGCGGTTAAAAGATGCGCCATTTCATAGGACATGCCTTTGAGCATGACTTCAAAGAATCTTGGGGTTTCAACCACTTCCCATTGAGATTCAACCAGTTTTCCATCTTTTACTTTGATGTGTATATTCCCATGTCCCTCTGTTCTTGCAATATGATGGACATTGATATTCATATTAACTTTCATTGCTGGTAACCTCTGTGAGCATGTTAAAAAAAGAAGTCTTTTCCTGTATCTGTTCTAACGTAAACCCGTATTCAATAAGGGTTTGTTTAAGGGCCGGCCAATTGTGTTCTTCAGCCGGTCCCCTGCAACCATAGCAGGGAAGTTTTCCGCCGGGACAGGGTGCGTTGCAGCCTGCGCGGGTAATCGGCCCCAGACAGATTTTGTTTTCATCCAGGAGACAGTGATTTAAGTTTTGTTTGCATTCCACACAAACCGGATATTTTTTAAAACTAAAATCAGCACCGGTAATCAGATGCACCACAATGTTTTCAAATTCTTTTTTATTAATGGGGCATCCGGGGATTTCAAAGTCAATTTTTACAATCTCTTTGGCACTCTTCACCGGCAGCGTATCTATTTTATGTTTACCATAGACTTCAGTCACTGCATCTTTGGTATCATGGGTGTTGATAAGACTGTTTACACCGCCGCTGCACGCGCATGTGCCAAGGGAAATGAGAAGTTTGGCATTTTTTCTGATTTTTTTAATTCTGTCTATCTGGTCCTGACGGGAGATTGCCCCTTCAATAAACGCAATATCATAGTCGTTATTTTTATCAGAAGATATCTCTCTGAAGTTAACAATCTCTACCAAAGATAGAAGATCTATTAATGTATCCTCTTTGTTTGTAATCTGAAGCTGGCACCCTTCGCAGCAGGTAAAGTCAAAAAACGCGACTTTTGGTTTTTCAATTTTTATTCCCAGATACTCCAATTGAATTCTCCTTATATGGCTTCTTTTAAATTCATGACTGTCCAGAAATCCATGACCGGGCCGTCTTCACATGTAAAGGTGGAGCCTACCATGCATCTGCAGCATTTGCCCATGCCGCAGTGCATCCGTCTTTCAAGGTCTACAAACATCCGGTCCATGGGCACGCCGATTTTATTTAAATGGGAACAGACAAATTTGAACATCACCGGGGGGCCGCAAACGATTGCATAGGTGTTAACCGGGTCAATGGTAACCTCTTTAAACAGATCGGTTATCATTCCGGTTTTATGCTTCCAGTTTTTATCTGGTTTTTCAACGATGAGATGGATGTCATTGTCGTAAATTTTTGACCACATTTCAAATTGATAATCAAACAGGATATCTTTTGGCGTTTTTGTGCCATAAAGGATGGTTACATCCTTATACTCAGAGCGGTGTTCATTGATCCAGAATATGGGGGCCCTTAATGGCGCCAGGCCAAGGCCTCCGGCAATTAACAAAACATTATGGCCGATCATTTTTTTCATAGGGAAATGGGTCCCAAAGGGCCCGCGCAATCCGATTTTTGTGTTAAGTTGCGCTTTATGCAGCATATGGGTGACTTTTCCTGCTTTTCGAATACAAAGCCCCACATGGCCCTTTCGAGAAGTGGAGCTTGATATTGAAATAGGGACTTCACCAAATCCAGGGAGTTCCACCATGACAAACTGGCCAGGGAGAAATGAAAAGAGCTTTGCTTCCACCGGATCTGTGATTTGAACGTGAAACAGCTTTACCATTTCCGTAAGCTGCACAATATTGGTAATCACGGCTTCATATACTTTATCTGTGCGCATCAGTTCAGTGGGCCGGTTAAAGTCAGGCAGTTTTTCCATAAACGGCTGGGTATTTATATTATCTTCCGGGATTCTATATGTCATTATGCGTTCTCCATCCTTAGATCATGAATCACAGCAACCGGGTATATGTTGGTTGGGCATGCATTTCCGCAGCGGTTGCAGCCGACACATTTGGGCTCATCATAGCTTTCCACAAACCCCCGGTACTGATGGTAATATCGATATTTAAGCCGGCTCATGGCACTGGGCCTGAAGTTATGTCCCCCTGCAACTTCTGCAAAGTCTATAAGGTTGCAGGAGTACAAGATTCGTTCTTTTGATGCCAAGTTTAGTGACACATCTATATTCTCTTTGACTGTGTAACAGTAACAGGTGGGGCAGACCATTGCGCAGCTTCCGCAGCTTAAACATTTGTCCCCCCATTTTTTCCAGACATCTGATTCAAACTCGATATCCATAAGGGAGGGCAGGCCGGTTACATCCACTTCGTTTTTATAAAGACTCTCGATTTGTTTCTTTTTTTCAATATATTTTTTCTGATCTTTATCAGTAACTTCATTTGTTTTAATATTTTTTAAAAGATTAAACGCTTTGGAAGAATTGATTTCCATAAAATATTTATTGCCGATGTCTGTTAAAAAAATATCAAATCCATGCAAGGCAACATCGGTTCCCAGAGACTGGGCAAAGCATCCTTTTGGCGGGGCATTATCGATTCCGATGATAAATGTATTTTTTCTGCGCGCCACATAATAGGGATAGGGAAATTTGCCTTTCATCAATACCTTGTCAAGTTTCAGCAATCCATTGATATCATAAGGCCTTAATCCGATGATCACACGCGGGTGTATGGTGTATTCAATTTTTTGATTCCATGTTCCGTCTTTAAAATGGAATGTGGAAAGGTTTTCTTTAAAAGGGAGAAAAAAATTTTTAACAGATGAATAAGTAATTGTATAGTCAATGGCCATTTCATTAAAATTGCTGATTTCTTCAAACTGGTAAATGGGCTCTCCTTTGGCGTTTCGATCTGTTTCCACCGGTCCTATGGTCTGGTTTTCCTTGATTATATTGTTTACAAATTTTTTAAAATTGCTTTTCGTGATGGTTTTAAACAGCATGTATGGCTCCCATTTTTTTTAATGATAAATACTTCATTCGTTAATAATAAATAATGCCATTGTTATGATCTTGCTGTGATGGGCTGGCTCTTTAAGAGGATCAACTAAAAGCGCTTTATCAATAGTCCTGCAAAAAAAGGGTCCACAAATGTAAAATTGGTACAGCCTTTATAACTATTGAACCGGATGTTCGGCAAAGGAAATTATCAATGAGAAGTTGTTGAACAATGTCACGGATACATAGCCGAAACGTCAATTTCTATTATGGGTTTTATATCGTTAGTTTTGTGATCATGCAAGAAAAAAAGATTCTTTTAAAAGGGAAAAAGGCTGCTATTGATGCGGTTCAGCTTTGTCTTGAAAAAGGATTTTTAAAAGAAAACCTGATTGAAAAGCTTCAAACCCAGGTGTTTTCAGGGGTGGCGAACATTATACAGGAAGGCCAGGACGGATTGTATGACGCTGTTGCCCATGGACGATCCGGCACTCAAAAAAGCCTTCTGGTAAGTCTTTTTAAAGGACCGGTCTGTTCTGTTCAAGGAGCTTCACGATGCAGCCCTGTGGATGTGTCCTTGACCGGAAAGGCTCTGATCTGGTCCAAACCGATAATGCCGGCTGAAATCACTATCAGGATATCGAATCATGCGCTTGAACCTCTTAACATGTATCGATTTTTAACATCAAATATTTCGGACTCGGAAACAACTTTGAACCCGAATTTCTCATAAAAGCGTACATTTTTATCCAAATCTGTCTCTAAGTATGCTTCTGCGGTGGACCCAAAAAAAACAACAAACCGAGTAACACCAAAATTGCTATCAAAGAGGCATGGGAATTACAAGAAACTTTTTCATAAACGCGATTTTCTGAGAGTATAACACTCAAATCAAAGTGTTAAACAAAAATAATATAATTGTTATTTTTATCATTTTGGCGTTTGAGGGAGGGGTGAAATGTGCAATGAAATGCCTATTTGGAAAAAAGCATAAAAGGGGCAGCGCCGAACGCTGAACCCCTTAGTGTCTTTTGGTAGCGGGGGAAGGATTTGAACCAACGACCTTCGGGTTATGAGCCCGACGAGCTACCAGACTGCTCCACCCCGCATCAAGATCTGAGGAATATATAGAATTGCAGGGTGCGTGTCAAGCTTTTTTCATTTTATTCAGATTTAAGTTTTTTAATCCGCCATGGCCTGTTTTAACTCTTCAATGGAAGCGGTTGCCGTACCGACCTTTGCAACAACGATTCCAGCCGCGGCATTGGCAATCATTGCACTTTGTTTAAAGGTTCCACCAATGGCAAGCCCAAGGCCCAAAAGAGAAATTACCGTATCTCCGGCACCGGAAACATCAAACACCTGCCGTGCCTTTGATTCAATGGTAAAGGGGGGTTGGTCCTTTTCAAACAGCACCATTCCGTCCTTACCACAGGTAATTATCAATTTTTCCAGTTTCACCTTTGTCATGATTTTATTGCCAGCCAAAAAAAGGTCCTGGTCTGATTTAATATCCATGTTGGCGGCCAGGCTTGCCTCTTTTCTGTTCGGGGTAAGGATGGTGACCTTTTCATACTTTGAAAAATCAAGAGATTTGGGGTCGGCCAGCGTTAAAACCATATGTTTTTTTGCCAGCCGGACCGTCTGCCGGACCAGTTCTTTGGTTATCAGGCCTTTGTCATAGTCTGAAAGAATAATCAGATCCACGCCTGGAATTTTGTCCTTAATGATTTCAATGAGTCTTTTAAGGGTATCAGAATTGATGTTCTTCTTTATTTCCTTGTCAATTCTCAACACCTGCTGGTTGGATGCAATCACCCTTGTTTTTCTTGTTGTCGGCCTGTCCGGCTCACTGATGATGCCATCGGTTTTGATGCCCAGTCCTTCAAGCATCTCAAATATCATCCGGCCGGCCCTGCCGGTTCCTGCTGTTCCAATGGCCTGGACATTTGCCCCCATGGCCACCAGGTTATTTATGACATTGCCGGCCCCGCCAAGGGCCTGGCTTTCTTTTTCCACACAAACCACAGGGACCGGCGCTTCAGGCGAGATCCGGTCCACACTGCCCCACAGGTATTCATCGATCATCAGATCGCCGATGACAAGGGCTTTTACTTTTTTAAAATCATCAATATTAATCATCATATCTCTAACAATGAGGCAATCATGGTTTTTAGCTCCGGGTAGTTTTTTGTTACCGGGATATCGGGAAAGTCTGTAATGACGGAATCCGGCGGGTTATAGAAAAATCCCTGGTTGGCTTCCTTGATCATCCCGATGTCATTATAGGAATCTCCAAAGGCAATGACGTGATAATTCACGTTCTTTAAAGCTTTAACCGCTTCTTTTTTCTGATTGTGAATCCTGATGTTGTAATTGGTGATATTGCCTTGTTTATCAATGGTCAGGTTGTGGCATAAAAGTGTGGGAAAATTCAACTTTGCCAACAACGGCTTTGCAAACTCTTCAAATGTATCTGACAGGATAATGATCTGGGACTGTTCCCTGATCCAGTTTAAAATATCCAATGCACCTTCAAGAGGCTCCAGGGTGGCAATCACCGCTCGAATATCCTGAATTTTCAAATGATGCTCTTTTAATATGGAAAGCCGTTTGGTCATCAGCACATCATAATCACTGATATCCCGGGTGGTCAGTTTCAGTTCCTCAATTCCGGTTTTTTTTGCCACATTAATCCATATTTCCGGCAAAAACACGCCTTCTAAATCTGCAACCAATATTTTCATTTCTCTTTCTACTCCTGGGCAATTTCTTCTATTCTAATGACAACAGGATCACCAATAACAGAATCTGTTTTTGAAATTTGTTTTAAGGCCTTTTGCACCCAAGCTTCCTTGGCAATATGGGTGATCATTACAACCGGTACTTTTCCATTGCTGTTTCTTCCCTTTTGATGAACCGATTTAATACTGATATTGTTTTCTCCCAGAATCCCGGAAATTTTAGCCAAGACTCCAGGATGATCCTGGGCTTCGAACCGAAGATAATATCTCGTATACAATTCCTTCATGGGAAGAATCGGAATTATTTTGATATTATCTTCAGGATATCCCAAGATGGGGACCCGTCTTTTTATGCCTAAGATAATGTTTCGGGCAATATCTGCGATATCACTTAACACAGCGCTGGCGGTCGGCATCATACCGGCCCCGTGACCGTACAGCATGGTCTGTCCTGTGGCATCGGCATCAATGACAATGGCATTCATGGATTTATCAACATGGGACAAGGGATTTGAATCCGATATCATTGTGGGATGTACTCTTGCTTCCACGTGGTCGTCATGAAATTTTCCAATGGCCAGAAGTTTGATGGTATATCCGAATGACCTTGCAAACTCAATATCCACCGGTGTGATATTGCGGATGCCTTCCACATGAATGTCTTTTAAATTAATCTCCATGCCGTGGGCAAGAGAATTTAAAATAGCCAGCTTATGGGCGGTATCAAATCCGTCGATGTCCAAAGAGGGTTCAGCCTCGGCATATCCAAGGTCCTGGGCATCCTTTAACGCATCTTCAAAACTGGATCCGTCCTTTGATATTTTGGTAAGGATATAATTGCAGGTCCCGTTTAAAATTGCTGACATGGACTTGATATTATTGGCCACAAGAGATTCTCTGAGGGATTTGATAATCGGCATGCAGCCGCCGCAGCTTGCCTCAAAGGCCAGATCAACCAGGTTCTTCCTGGCTGTTTTGACAAGATCATTTCCATACCCGGCAAGAAGGGCTTTATTGGCAGTGACCACATGTTTTTTATTTTCAAGGGCTTTTAAAATAAACTGCCTGGCAATGGTTTCTCCTCCAATGGTTTCCACAACAATATCTATTGCAGGGTCATCGATAATCTTATATGCATCAGAAACAAGAGCGGTTGTTCCAAGATCAAGGCCTCTGTCTGTGGTGGTATCAATATCAGCAATTGTCATAAGGTTTAAAACAGCCCCAGTCCTGGATTCCAGCAATTGTTTTTTTTGTTTTAACAGCTTTGCCACTCCAGCGCCAACAACACCATATCCTAAAATTCCAATATTGATTGTTTTCATTCGCTTTTTATTCTCCGATAATTCCTATGTTTAAAATCTAATTTAGATACAATATTCAAATCATGATGTCAAAAAGCTTTTGACTTTTCACTGCATTCTGTTTATTATTGCAGGGTTTTAGATGGCTTAATCAACGTTATTCAAGAAGGTGATTTCATATGAGCAACCCCTTAACTTATGCAGATTCAGGTGTTGATATAGATAAAGCAAACAGGCTTGTTGATCGAATTAAGGATATTGCAAGATCTACGCCGCGTACTGGCGTAATGGGTGAAATAGGCGGTTTTGGTGGTCTTTATTCCCTCAATCTGTCCAATGTTTCCAATCCGGTTCTGGTCAGTTCAACCGACGGTGTCGGAACCAAGCTGAAAATCGCTTTTATGATGGACAAACATGATACCATTGGCATTGATCTTGTGGCCATGTGCGTCAATGATATCATTGTGCAAGGTGCGAAACCCTTATTTTTCCTTGATTACCTGGCCATGGGATCTTTAAACAATGATGTGGCTGAACAAATTCTTTTAGGGATTGCAAAAGGATGCAATGAGGCCGGATGTGCCCTGATCGGTGGTGAAACCGCAGAAATGCCGGGACTGTATCATGACGGGGAATACGACCTTTCCGGATTTTCCGTGGGAATTGTGGATAATGACAAAATCATAGACGGCTCCTATATCAGAAACGGCCATAAGCTCATTGGCCTTGCCTCAAGCGGTGTGCACAGCAATGGATTTTCCCTTGTCAGAAAAATATTTTTTGACACCTGCAAATATACTGTGAACACAAAATTTGATGACCTTGGCACCACCCTTGGAGAAGAACTGCTTAAACCTACGACCATTTACGTTCCAACCATTCTAAGCTTAATAAGAGATCTTCCCGTCCACGGTCTGGTGCACATCACAGGCGGCGGCATTGATGAAAATATTATCAGGGTCATCCCTGAAGCCTGTAAAGCCATTGTTCACAAAGATGCCTGGCAAATCCCACCCATCTTTCAGATGCTTCAAAAAGAGGGATCTGTTCCTGATTCTGAAATGCAAAGAACATTTAACAATGGTATCGGCATGGTGATTGTAGTGCCTGAAAAATCTGCCCAGGAAGTCATGGACAGGCTCGGTGCAATGGATGGACAAGCCTTTTTCATCGGTGAGATAGAATCCAGAAAAAACAATGAGAAACAGACTCAATGGGTCTGATAGATCATTAGCGTTATGATTGTTCTCGGGATTGAATCCTCCTGTGATGAAACGGCTGCCGCTATTGTTCAGGACGGTACCAAGATTTTATCTTCCATTGTCGCCTCCCAGGTTGATATTCATCACAAATATGGCGGTGTTGTACCGGAGCTTGCTTCACGAATGCACATTGAAGCCATTACACCCGTTGTGGATGAAGCCGTTAAAAAAGCAGCCATTAAACTTGAAGACATTGACGGCGTAGCTGCAACAAGGGGTCCCGGGTTGATCGGTGCCCTTCTGGTGGGATTTTCTTTTGCCAAATCATTTGCCTGGGCACGGCACCTTCCTTTTGCCGGTGTCAATCATCTGGAAGCCCATATTTATTCATTGTTTTTAATGGAAAAAAAACCTGATTTTCCCTTTATTGCCCTGGTGGTATCCGGAGGGCATACCAATATCTATTATGTCACCTCATATGATAATTTTGAACTCATGGGACAGACCAGAGATGATGCAGCCGGAGAAGCCTTTGATAAAGTGGCAAAAATGATGGGGCTGGGATATCCGGGTGGACCGATAATTGAAGAGCTTGCAAAAACAAAAGACCCGGCCGTTATTTCCTTTCCCAGGACTTTGCTTGAAAAGCACAGCTTTGATTTTAGTTTCAGCGGTCTTAAATCTTCCGTAGCACGGTATATCCATGACAACACCGTATCAACGCAGGATGAAAAAGCCCAGGTTGCCGCCTCGTTTCAAGAAGCTGTTATTGATGTCCTTTCAGAAAAATTGATCCATGCAGCCCTTTATAAAAAGTGTAACCGCATCGGCCTTTCAGGCGGTGTGTCTGCCAATAAAACATTTGTAACCAAATTATCCCGAAAAGCAAGCGGCAAAAATATCCATATCTTTGCCCCGCCTGCAGATCTTTGCGGAGACAATGCCGCCATGATCGCTGCAAGAGGCTATGCCATGATTCAACAAGGATCTTTGTGTCATCTTGATCATGATGTCTTTTCAAGAACAAAAATAGATTAACTAAAGCTTTGACAGGTATTTTTTCTTAGCCCTTAATATTCTTTTGTTTGATTTTTCACTCATTAAATAAAACCGTTCATTATCATTGATCAGCCGCATCATCTCGTCAAAGGCAATATCAATATTGGGTCCTTTATGACAGATCAGGGTCATATCAATTCCTGAACTTAAAATCTGCTGGATACAGGTTTTCATATCATGTTCAATGGCTTTCATGTCCAGATCATCGGTCATCACAAGACCGTCATATCCCAGTTGATTGCGTAACAACTCATTGACAATATAGGGGGACAGACTTGCCTGCCACTGTGAATCCAGCTGGGGGTAAAGAATATGTGACAGCATTATGCCTGAAACATCTTGATTTTTTGCTGCCGCAAAGGGAACCATATCCGTTTGTTTAAGGGTCTCAAGATCAATATCCAATACAGGGAGATGAAAATGGGAGTCCTTAACGGTTCTGCCAATACCTGGAAAATGCTTGGCCACAGCCATAATGCCTTTTTTCTGGAGAACATGGATCACTTGTTTGCCAAGGAGTGACACCTTTTTTTCATCCCCATTAAACACCCGGTCTTTCATAATACTATCAACTCCTTTTGGGGCAATATCCAGAACCGGGGCAAGATTCATGTTGATCCCAACCTGTTTCAGTTCATCAGCTGTGACAGAAGCAAAATCCCTGGCATCCCGGACAGATTCAATATACGGATTCCCTTTGAACAGGGTAAACGGTTCTTTAAGTCTTGCAACCGTTCCGCCTTCCTGGTCCACTGAAATAAAAAGCGGTGGAATTTTGCAGGCTTTTGCATACACCTGACATGCCGCGCAAAGAGAAGCCACCTGTTCCGGGGTTTCAATATTTCTTTTAAACAGGATGATGCCCCCGGCTTTGATCTCGCCAATGATATGTTTTAGCTCCTGGTTCAGATCAATGCCGTCAAATCCCAACATCAATTGCTGCCCGGCCATTTCTTTTCCAGTTTTTCCGTGCGTATTCATTTTATTTGCTTGACCAATCCTTTAGTTTAATATTAGAACTTGTTTTTTAAAAAAATAATACCGGCAACCGTATTCAACCTGTTTTTGGATATCATGAAATTAG
The DNA here is from genome assembly GCA_018821715.1 of Pseudomonadota bacterium. GTDB lineage: Bacteria > Desulfobacterota > Desulfobacteria > Desulfobacterales > Desulfobacteraceae > Desulfobacula. Next base: position 20,260 of record JAHJLN010000430.1, read on the forward strand.
ACACATTAAAATCAGATTTTATATTATTGTTTGTGGCAACCATCTGGGGTTTTGCCTTTGTTGCCCAAAGAATCGGGATGGATCATGTCGGCCCGTTTACCTTTAACGGCCTTCGGTTTGTTTTGGGATGCCTTTCCTTGGTACCCATTGTTCTATTGCCACGAAACAGAACAGCCGGGAAAAATAATATCAATCTTCTGAAATCAGGCTTTATTTCAGGTGTGTTTCTGTTTTGCGGCATCTCCTTCCAACAGGTTGGACTTGTCTATACTACTGCCGGAAAAGCCGGGTTTATTACCGGACTTTATGTTGTCATTGTCCCGATTTTAGGTCTTTTTATCAAACAGGACAAGACAAGTATTGCAACCTGGGTCGGGGCAATTCTTGCCGGTATCGGCATGTACCTGCTGAGTGTGACCAAAGACATGACAATGGGATTCGGCGATCTGTTGGTTCTTTTTTCCGCTGTTTGTTTTGCCTTTCATCTGATTATAATCGGCAGGCTGTCCAATCGATTCAACACGGCCAGGCTGTCCCTTGTCCAATGCATGGTATGCGCTGTCTTAAGTCTTCTGGTGGCCGTCATTTTTGAAACATTTGTTCTTGCAGATATTTTAAGCGTATCCATTCCCTTGATTTATGGCGGTGTGTTATCTGTCGGGGTTGCCTATTCATTACAGATCTACGGACAAAAAAACAGCCCGGCTTCCCATGCGGCCATTATCTTCAGCCTTGAATCCGTTGTTGCTGCCATTGGCGGATGGATAATGTTAAATGAACTGCTTTCCGGGCGTGCCATCTTTGGATGTGCTCTGATGCTGACAGGAATGCTGATATCACAATTGTATTCAAAAAAACATGGCCAATCCCTCTAAAATTATGCCCAATAAAAAGCAAGTGATTTTCTTAACTTTTTTTAGATTTTATGCTATTTTAATAAGACTGCAATAGATTTTTCATACAAAAAAAGGGAAAAAATGAACACAAAAGAAATAATCGAGCTTGAAAATAAATTTGGTGCAAAAAATTACAAGCCTCTTGATGTCGTACTTGAAAGAGGTAAAGGCATCTGGGTCTGGGATATTGATGGCAATAAATACATGGATTGCCTTGCTGCCTACTCTGCTGTGAATCAGGGACACTGCCATCCCAGAATCATCAAAAAGATGAAAGAACAGATGGATAAACTGTGTATCACATCCAGAGCCTTTAGAAATAATCAGCTGTCTTTGTTTTATGAGGATATCTGCAAACTGACCCATTCCCATATGGTCCTGCCCATGAACAGTGGTGCAGAAGCTGTGGAAACAGTGATTAAAGCGGTTAGAAAATGGGGGTATAGAATCAAAAATATCCCTGATGGTGAGGCCCAGATCATTGTCTGTGAAAATAACTTTCACGGAAGAACCTTGACGATTATTGGATTTTCTACAGAAGAAAAGTATAAAGAGGGGTTTGGTCCCTTTACCCCTGGATTTAAAGCCATCCCCTTTGGCGATGCCAAGGCACTTGAAGATGCCATCACTGAAAACACGGTTGCATTTCTTGTAGAGCCCATTCAGGGAGAGGCGGGTGTCATTGTCCCGCCTGACGGATATTTAAGAGCTGTCAGGCAAATTTGTACGAAAAACAAGATTGCCCTGGTATTTGATGAGATTCAAACCGGCCTTGGCAGGACCGGAAAACTTCTGGCTGAAGAGCATGAAGGGGTGGAATCTGATGTCACATTGATCGGAAAAGCGTTATCCGGCGGCTGCTATCCAGTATCAGCCGTTCTTTCCAATGAAGAAGTCTTAGGTGTGTTCCTTCCGGGTGAGCACGGGTCTACTTTTGGCGGAAACCCATTGGCCTGCGCCGTGGCAAGAGAGGCGCTAAAGGTATTGGTTGACGAAGGCATGATCGAAAATTCTGCCAAAATGGGAGATTATTTCCAGAAAAAACTTAAAGAAATTCCAAGTCCTTATGTAAAAGAGGTCAGGGGCAAAGGCCTTCTGATCGGTGTTGAACTCAAACACGATACAGGGGGTGCCAGACCTTTCTGCGAAAAACTGATGAAAAAGGGCCTCTTGTGCAAAGAGACCCATGAACATGTCATACGGTTTGCCCCGCCACTGGTTATCACAAAAGAGGAAATTGACTGGGCCCTGGAAAAAATCAGGGAAGTTCTTATCCCTTAAGTGTCTTTAAAGCGTCCTTGATCAGCCGGGTAACGTCTTCGGACAAGTGCCCGGCTTTTTCAATCTTTTCTGCCACATCGCCAAGTCCTGCTTCCTTTGCTCTCCCGGCCCAGGTAAAGAAAGTCTCCTTGTGGCTGTCATTATGGTCAATCCAGTGGCCGAATAATTTTTCCAGCTTCTGTTCAAAGGTTAATTCGTGGGTATGCCCATGTCCGTGGTCATGGGAATGTCCGTGGTCATGGTCATGGTCATGATCATGCCCGTGGCTATGGGGCTGATGTTTGTCATGGTGATGGTCATGGTCGTGATGTGTCATAATATTACTCCATTCAAATATTTTTTCAGGGTCACAGGTTCCGGTGTATATTGATATACCGGCCGCCAATGGCTGAAAGCGTTTATTTCAATCCCGTTATAGATAATAGATACCGGTCTGTCTGCCGAAACAACCACAACAATAATACGGCTATGATCAGCAGAAAATCTTAAAGCTGAATTATATCTTGCTCCTCTTGCCATGTTTTCCCAGTTAATGGTTTTCCCATCCAGCAAACATCCGAATCCATTAATGCACAGATCTGAGGTAATATGAACAGCACCATCAATTTTTAAAAAAGAACAGGTAAGTTTAATATTCTTGGGTTCCAGAAGGTTTAATGACGGATCAAGAACATGACCGGACAGGTGTACCGGTGTTTCATTAAGATCAATCACCAGTGTGCAGCCATGCCGTCCTGATCCAGCACTGTTTACAAGGTGTGAAATAAGCTGGAACAAAAGTGTGGACTTTTCCGTATCCAGATCCGAATCCAGCAGAAGTTCTTCCAATTCAACCATTTTTGCCTCCCGGGTGGTTGAATGAAAACTGCCGTCAAAAAAGGAAGATATCCTTTCATTCCCGAGTTTTAAAAATCCGTGGTCCCCCCTGAACTCAGCTGTTATGGCATAGGAAGGAATTTCACTGTCTGTAATCCCTATGATGGTGCAGCCGTCGGAAACCAGTTTTCTGTCTGAATTTTCAACGGCAACAAGAAGCTTTCTGATATGTTTTACATTACTGATCACAGGGCGCTCATGCTTTTGTATTTTGGTGATAAAGGATATCTCCTTGAGTCGCTGGGGATCTATAAAGAAGAGAGTGCCCCTGGCCCAAGCCCCCTCTTCACGTGTTTTGGATATATTTAAAATATCATTTAAAATCGGCGGGATCAAAATTTTACTGTCAAACCCGAGATTTTTATCTCTTTCATCAACTATGAAATCTGCAATAGCCTGAAGGGAATAATTCTTTAATACATAATCAGAAGAGTTTATGGCAGAGGTTCTTGAATTATAATCATGAACCAAAAGGCAGGCAGCCTGTTCCAGCCATCTTTCAGTGGGATGGATGGAACACATATCCGGATGATGATTGGTCAACCACGCCTGGTAGAAAAAATCATTGGAACTCCCACCATATGAAATCAACCCTGACAGGGCCAGATCATTTTCCGGTACCATATATCCTTGTGGTTGCCCAAAAATTTTCTCTTTAATAGTCTTTTGCCATTCCGGGTAATTGTCAAAAAAAATCTCTTTAAGTTTAGATTCGTGCCCTCTTAAAATATTCTGGGGATCAAAAACACAGACCGGATCCTCTGGTCTTGCAGCAAAAATCAAGGCCACCTTGCTGGGATTTGAATACTTGGAGAGTCCTTCTTCAACCCCTTTTAGAATATTTGTGATACACAGTTTATGATAAAATTCCTGGTTCATTTATTGTCGGCCCAATTTATATATTTAACATAATAGACTTGATTGATACTCTGGTTACACACATATTGGCAAGAGTTTTTTATTGTAAAATTCAGCAAGGATTGCTATTGAAACAAAAAAAACTTATGGAGGCACAAAGAACATGAGAAAATCGTTTTTTCATTTAATGATATGGTTGATGATTGTTTGTTTATTCCCCCCGCTTTTATTTGCTAAAACCGGCTATGTTTCAGACCTGCTGTTGTTGACGTTCAGGCAGGGCCCCGGCAACTCTTATTCTGTGACAAAAACATTAAAAAGCAACACGCCTGTTTTAATCCTGGAAGAAGAAAACGGGTTCTATAAGGTTGAACTGCAATCCAAGGAAATCGGCTGGGTAGACAAAAAATTCATTATTTTCGAATTACCCAAAACCCTTATTATCGATCAATTAAAACAGGAAAAGAAAACCCTTGAAAATAAAATTTCAATTTTAGAATCCACCTCTGAAACGATTCAAGCCAAAATCTTATCCAAGGAAGCTGACGCCTCGCAAAAAATTTTATCCCTTGAGGCAGCCTTAAAAACAGCTTTGGATGAAAATGAGCAGATGAACAAGTCACTTTTGGTTACTCAAGGAAAATATGAAACCTTGATAGAACAATCAAAGAATATCCAGAAAATCATTAAAGAAAACAAGATATTTCAGGAAAAAACCTCAAAGCTTTCCAAGGAGCTTGAGATTTTTAAAGGAAAAAATAAAGACCAGTTTAAAACCGGTATGATCAAATGGTTTCTTGCAGGGGTCGGTGTTTTACTCCTTGGATGGATTATCGGGCAGAGCGTGTCTTCAAAGAAAAGACTATCCGGTTCTCTTTTGGATTAATTAAAAAATATATCGTGCAGCGCATGAATGGTTGTATCCAGTTTTTCTTCATGGACAAGGAAATACAATGCCGCAGTGGAGGTACCAAATGAAATCATCTCGATATTCACATTGGCATCAAAGACAGCTGTAAAACACTTTGCAGCAATGCCCCTGTTATTTTGAAGCCCTTCACCCACAATACTGACCAATGCCACATCTGTTACTATGGATGTTTTTGTGAATGGAATGGGCCTGATTTTTTTAATGCTCTGATGGCCTTTTTCAATATCACTTCTTGACAGCAGCAGACTGATACAGGTTTGAGAAGTGACCACAGACTTTATATTAATTCCTGAAGACGACAGATTTTCAGTAATCTGGGATAAAATCCCAGATCTTGCCCCCACGCCTGACGCATGAATTTTTAGTACGGAAATGTCTTTTGTATAAGAAACGCTCTTAATAATTTTTTCAGCAGTACGGGCATTTTTTGTAATCAGGCTTCCGGGTGCATCCGGATTATAGGTGTTTTTTATAGCAATGCCAATCCCAGCTTTTTTGACCGGTTCAACCGTTCGGGGGTGTAAGATACCAGCCCCGGTATAGGACAACTCTGCCGCCTCTTCGTAGGTCAGTTCGGGAATCAATTTGCAATGGGGAATATTATCAGGATCTGCTGTCATAAATCCTTGTGTATATTTCCAGATTTCCAGCACATCCGCTTTGATGGAAGCTGCCACAACCGCAGCAGAATAGTCAGACCCTCCCCGGCCAAAGGTTGTAATATCCCCTGATTCACTCACCCCGTAAAACCCCGGGATAAACACGATTGTTTGGGGTGTCATAATTGAATCCAGCGCAGACATCAAATTTTTTGATGTCTTATTCATAATTGCCGACGCATCCATGAACTTGCCGTCAGAAATAATCCCGGCATCTTCAGGTAACAGACAGCAGCTTTTTTTCCCCATGCTTGACAATGCTTTTGAAAGAACGGCAGCAGATATCCTTTCTCCAAAGGTCGCAATCATATCTCTCATCCTGGGAGTTGCTTCCCTGGTAAAGCTGATACCATAATAATATCTTTCCAGTTTCTGAAAAATCATGGAAAGATCTTTGGATAATTGCTTTCTTTTGTTTATATCATCAATAAGACTTTTAATAATGGTATTGTGCAGGGTCTTTAAATGGGTGATAATTATTGGTGCGGTATCTTCATTTTCCAATGCTTTCTCAATACCTGCAATTAAAATATCCGTTACCCCATAAAAAGCTGACAGCACAAAAACATTGCCTTCTCCTCTTTTTGCGATCAACTCAATAATTTTTCGGGCAGCCGGTCCGTCTTTGAGACAGCCGCCGCCTATTTTTATCACTTTCATGGGCGGCAGCCTACCATATAAAATCAGTTAATTTCAAGTCAAATGGACTGTCAAACATTGAATTGATGTATTTGTTATATTTAATTTGATTCTATTTTGTAAACAATGTTTATGTTTTATTTTTTTTACTTGACACAGGACCTCGTTTCCTCCTATCAAGCAAGACAAGCTATCTTATTTAATACATAAAATTGAAAGGGAGTGGAAAATTGTCCGACCAAAGTGATTATGCAAAAAAAATGTGGGTCAATGCCTATGATCAAGGCGTAAAAGATTGCGTTGACTTCAAGAATATTCTTATTTCTCAATATCTTGAAGACTCCACCAAAAATTTTCCAGACAACCCTGCCTTGATTTTCCAGGGAGTTACGCTTTCATTCAAAGAACTCAATGAAATGGTGGCAAGGTTTGCTGCAGCATTAAAAAATTTCGGCATAAAAAAAGGAGATAGTGTTGCCATTCTTTTGCCCAATGTTATCCCTTGTGTTGTCGCCTATTATGCCACCCTTAAAATCGGCGGGATTGTTGTTCTCAACAATCCTCTTTATTCTGACAGAGAACTTTTGCATCAGTTTAATGATTCTAATTCAACCTTTCTGATAACCCTTGATCTTCTTGCCAACAGGATGGTCAACCTTCGGGAAAAAACAAAGATAAAAACCATTGTCTATACCTCAATCGGGGATTACCTTCCGTTTGTTAAACGCCTTTTATTCCCGCTTGTGGCAAAAAAGAAAGGCCTTGCAGCCGATGTAACTGCTGCAAAAAATCTTTTTAAATTCAAAGATGTCATTGCAAAGTATTCCCCTGACTACACCCAGACAGACGTGGACTTTGATGATGTGGCCATGTACCAGTACACAGGCGGAACAACCGGTGTGTCAAAGGGTGTCATGCTGACCCATAGAAATATCAGCTGTCAGATCCAGCAGCTTGAAGCCTGGTTCCCTGGCTTTGAAAAAGGCAAAGAAGTCATGCTGGGCGCCCTTCCGATTTTTCATGTATTCGGCATGTCGGTTTCCATGAACCTTGCCATCAGGATGGGATGGGCCAATGTACTGGTTCCCAAACCCCAGCCCGAACCCTTGCTTGAAGCCATCAGCAAATTTAAAGTCACCTTTGCACCTTTGGTACCCACCATGTACATCGGCATATTGGATCATCCGGATCTTGCCCATACGGATCTTACCAGCATTAAGGGATGTTTTTCAGGCAGTGCGCCTCTTCCTTTGGAAGTGATCAACAATTTCCAGGAAAAAACAGGTTCCATTATTGTTGAAGGGTTTGGTCTGACGGAATCCACACCTGTTACCCATGTCAATCCCTTTAACGGTGTAAGAAAACAAGGCAGCATTGGTCTTCCGATCCCTGATACAGAATGCAAAATTGTAGATCTTGAGGATCCGGAACGCGAAATGCCGATAGGAGAGGCAGGTGAACTTCTCATCCGGGGTCCCCAGGTCATGAAAGGTTATCTTAACAAACCCGATGAAACAAAAAAGACATTAACCAAGGATGGCTATCTTTGCACAGGTGATGTCGCCAAAATGGATGAAGACGGCTACTGTTATATTGTGGATCGCATCAAGGATATGATTATCTCCGGTGGGTATAATGTCTATCCAAGGGATATTGACGAAGTTTTATTTGAACACCCGAAAATTCTTGAGGCCTGTTGTATCGGCATCCCCCATGAAAAACGAGGCGAAGCGGTAAAGGCATTTGTCATTCTCAAGGAAGGAAAAGAAATGACAGAGCGTGAAGTCATTGACTATTGCGATACAAAACTTGCAAAATACAAGTTACCGGTTGCAGTTGAATTTAGGCACGAACTTCCCAAATCCAATGTTGGCAAAATTTTAAGAAAAGACTTGAGAATAGAAGAACAAAACAAATAATTTTTGTTTTACTTGAAAAAAGGATTGTCTTCTATCTGTCAAGAGTCGTTATGAAGGAGTTTACAAGGGTTCCAGCCAATCGCGTTCCGTTGTCCCCCTTTTTATCAATATAGTCTAAAAACAGGGAGACACAGTCAGGGCACAGCTGGATTCCTTTGACATCATCAATGATTTGAAGTGCATTTTCAATGTTGCTTTCCTTGCGATAGGGTCTGTTACTTGTTAACGAATGATACGTGTCGGCAACGGCTGTCATCCTGGCCAAAACCGGAATTTTGCTGCCTTTAAGACCTTGGGGGTATCCTTTCCCATCCATTCGTTCATGGTGATACCGGACAATGGGAATTGTATCTGCAAGGCTGGGAATTGATTTGAGAATTTCGGCACCAATATCCGGATGTTTCATTATTTGTGCAAACTCGACTTCGGTCAGTCTGCCTGGTTTCAGCAGTATATCGTCCCGGATGCCTATTTTACCGATATCATGCAGCCTGCCGCCGATGAACGCAGTTTCAACTTCTGTCTTGGATGCTCCTGTAAGTTTCAGCATTCCGGAAATAATCTCTCCTACAGCCTCTGAATGACCACGGGTATAGGCATCCCTTGCTTCAAGCGCTGTGACAAGACTTGCAATCGTGGCGATCATCAGGTCTCGTTCATTATCAATCCTTTCCTTTTCTTTGAGCAGGATCAGAAACTGGTCTGATAAGATCTTTTCAACCATGATGACAAGTTGATCAATATTGAACGGTTTGCATATATATGCCACAGCACCCTGTTGAATCATGCGGTTCATATTCCCTCGGTCACTGTTCGCACTCATGACCATAAAAGGAATCTTCTTGAGTTCATGTTTTAAACGAACGGCCTCACAAAATTTATAACCGTTCATCACCGGCATATCAATATCACTCAGGATCATATCCGGCAGTGTTTTGTTCAGAACATAAAGCGCCTCTTTTCCATTTTCGGCGGTAAGAACCTGAAAGCCTGATCTTTCCAGCCCCTTTTGAACTATCCTCCTAATGGAAATGGAATCGTCAACAATTAAAATAGTTCGTTCTCTTTTAAAGCTTGTTTTTAAAAGAATGTCTTTGATGGTATTGTAAAGCAGCTCTTTGGCTTCATCTTTGGTAATATATGCAGCAGCACCAACCTGGAATCCAAGATTTATGTCTTCGCCGGAATCAAAGGAACTAACAACCACTATGGGGATATTTCTGGTTTTAGGGTTTTCTTTGATCCGTCGGCAAAACTCAATTCCATTCATCACCGGCATTTCAATATCACTCAGGATAATATCAAAGTTTCCTGCTTCTGCTAATTCAAAACCTTCCTGTCCGTTTTTAGCTTCTATGATTGTGGCGTTGAAGGGATTTAACAGCGTTATCATGCTCTTGCGAATAGTAATGCTGTCATCAACAATAAGTATTCTGGGATTATTCATTTCATGTTCAAGCTTTTTATGCCGCCTCCCCCTAAAAGTCAAAACAGAACAGCTTAGTGAATCTGAAAATCAGCACGCCAAAATAGTATGTATTAAAATATTTCTTAATAAGTGTAAACATTAAAACTTATTCTTAGGATAGGCGTTGCTTTTTGTCAAAGATAAATGACAGGATTATCATCCATGGCAAGCTTTCTTTTTATGATTAATATGGATTGTGACTTGATCTATTCCAGGTTTAATAATATTCTACCCACTTAAATATCTTCAACGATTTCAAAATAAAAACCCTTAGGAGCAACCCTATGACAGATCATAGTTTAAAACAAACGCTTATTCTGGACAGCAAAGAGTTTATTGTTCACAATATAACGTTGCTTGAAAAAATGAACATAACAAAAATCAATCACCTGCCCTTTGCAGCAAGGGTCCTGATAGAAAATCTTGCACGGAATATGGCATCAAAAACCGTTCAATGGTCAGACATAATCACGGCTGCCAACTTCTATGAAACCAGAGCTAAAACCTCGGAACTGATTGCCTTCTATCCGTCAAGAGTCCTTATGCAGGATTTTACAGGGGTTCCGGCTGTGGTTGATTTTGCCGCCATGAGGGATGCGGTTAAAGACGCTGGAAAAGATCCGAAAAAGATCAACCCTCTGGTCCCTGTGGACCTGGTCATTGATCACTCCATCCAGGTGGATCATTTCAAAGAAAAAAATTCATTTTTTTTAAATGCTCAAAAAGAATATGAACGAAATAAAGAAAGGTATCAACTTTTAAAGTGGGCTCAGAAAAGCTTTGACAATTTCAGGGTTGTCCCGCCTGAATCAGGGATTTGTCATCAGATTAATCTTGAATATCTTGCCACGGTTGTTACTACAAAACAGACCAAAGACGGGTTTATGGCGTTTCCCGACACGCTTGTGGGCACAGATTCCCATACCACAATGATCAATGCCCTGGGCGTTCTCGGCTGGGGCGTCGGCGGTATCGAAGCTGAGGCGGTCATGCTGGGTCAGCCGTATTACATGAACCTTCCTCAAATTATCGGTGTCAATTTTGTCGGCAAGCCCCAAAAACAGATCACATCTACAGACATCGCGCTGACGGTGACAAATATCCTTCGACAGGAAAATGTGGTTGAAAAAATTGTTGAATATACAGGGGAAGGCTTAAAATATCTGACCTTGACCGACAGGGCCACCATCTCCAACATGTCTCCTGAATATGGTGCTACAGCCGGTTTCTTTCCGGTTGATGAGCAGACGCTTTCCTATCTTAAAAAAACAAACAGACCCGAAACAGCGGCTATAGTAGAAGCATATTGCAAAGCCTGCGGACTCTTTAATTTCCATGAAAACGACATAAAATTTTATAAAAAAATCACCGTGGATCTTTCTTTGATTGAAACATCGGTTGCAGGCCCGGCTAGACCCCAGGACAGGATTTCTCTTTTTGGCGTAAAAGAACGGGCCACCAAGATCTTTGACCTTGGAAACAGAAAAGACATTCAAATCAATCCTGAAAACAAACCCCAGGCGCTTACCAATGGCAGCATCGTCATTGCCGCCATTACGTCTTGTACCAACACATCCAATCCTTACACCATGATCGGTGCAGGACTTGTTGCTAAAAAAGCCGTTGAAAAAAACCTTTGTATTCCCTGGTATGTAAAGACATCCCTGTCACCCGGTTCCAGGGTGGTTCTCGATTACCTGAAAGGGTCCGGGCTAATAGATTATTTCCAGGACTTAGGGTTTAACAATACCGGTTTTGGCTGCATGACCTGTATCGGGAACAGTGGTCCCCTTGATCCGTTTATTGAAGAATCCATTAAAAAAAATAAACTGGATGTCATGTCTGTTCTTTCAGGCAACAGAAATTTTGAGGCCAGAATCCACCAGGATGTCATTGGCAATTTTTTAATGTCCCCTATCCTTGTGGTGATCTATGCCATTGCAGGAAGGATTGATATCGACTTTGAAACAGAACCGCTGGGGGTTTCAAAAGATGGAAATCCGGTATTTATGAAAGATATCTGGCCCCAGCCCGAAGAAATCAATCATTTTGTTGAAACCTATGTTCACAAGAAATTTTTCAAAGATCAGTATGCCCATATTTTTAAAGGAGACAAACTCTGGCAGGAACTTGAGGTCGAGGAAAGTACGACCTTTAAGTTTAAAAAAGATTCCACCTACATCAGAAAACCGCCATTTTTTAAAAATTTTTCTCAAAATGCACCTGATTTTAAAGACATTACCAAAGCAAAAGCCCTTCTTGTATTGGGAGATTCCGTCACAACAGATCATATCTCTCCTGCAGGCGCCATCCCTGTGGATTATCCGGCAGGCAGATATCTGATCGAAAAAGGTGTAAAACCCTGGGAATTCAATTCATATGGGTCCCGAAGGGGGAATCATGAAGTGATGATGCGGGGGACTTTTGCAAATATCAGGATTAAGAACCAGCTGATTTCAGATACAGGTGGCCTGACCCTTAAATTCCCTGAAAATGAACAAGCTTACATATTTGATGCTTCCCAAAAATACCGGGACGAAACCACAGATCTTCTTGTTTTTGCCGGAAAAGAGTACGGCACCGGCTCTTCAAGGGACTGGGCAGCCAAAGGCACCACGCTTTTGGGAATAAAAGCGGTTCTCTGCACCTCGTTTGAGAGAATACACAGGGCCAATCTTGTGGGGATGGGGGTTCTGCCGTTGGTTTTCAAAGATAAGGAATCCTTTGAAACATTGGGGCTTAAAGGAGATGAAACCTTTGACATTATGAACTTAGATCAAATCAAACCCAATGGCCTTTTAACGGTTAGGGCCCAAAAAGATGATAAAAAAATAGAATTTATAGTTATTGTAAAGCTCAATACAGATATTGAAATCGACTATATTAAAAATGGCGGGATTCTTCACTATGTCCTGCGTCAAATGATCAAAGATTGAACCCTTCTATCCTTGAGCCCTGGTGCAATCTTGCTGCACTAAAGGCTCAAGGATAGGGTTAAATTATGTAAGCCCCCCTTTTTTCCAGTTTTGAATCAGATTTAAAAAAGTTCTGACCCCTATGCCGGAAGGCCCTTTGGGGATATAAGATTTTTCTGTAAAATCCCATGCTGTACCTGCAATATCCAGATGAGCCCAAGGGGTTTTGCCCACGAAATTTGACAGATAGGCTGCTGCGGTGATGGTGCCGCCGGGCTTTCCCCCCACATTTTTTATATCTGCCACTGTTGATTCAATCTGCTTTTTATACTCTTCGGTCAGCGGTAACCGCCAGATGGGTTCTCCTGCCTCTTTGCCGGCCAGGATAAGACTTTTTGCCAAATGATCATTATTGCTTAAAAGCCCTGAATGATGGTGGCCAAGCCCTATGATCACAGCACCTGTCAGTGTAGCAATATCCACAACACAATCCGGTGAAAATCGTTTTACGCCGTAGGCCAGGGCATCTGCCAGGATCATCCGGCCTTCGGCATCTGTATTCACGATTTCAGAGGTAACCTTGTTAAAATGATGAATAATATCCCCTGGCCGGACAGCTGTTCCGCCCGGCATATTATCTGTGGCAGGAATGATGGCCACAACGCCAACCAGCGGCTTTTCCTCTCCCACAGCCTGCATGGTTGCCAGAACGGCTGCACCGCCGCACATGTCATATTTCATCTCTTCCATGCCGGATGAAGGCTTTAGACTGATCCCTCCCGAGTCAAATGTAATGCCTTTTCCCACCAGTAAAATCGTATTGGTTTTATTTTCAGGTGTGTATTCAAGAATGACCATCCTGGGAGGAATGGCTGATCCCTGGTTAACCGCGAGAATCCCTCCCATACCCAGTTTTTCCAATTGTTTTTTCTCAAGGCAGGTATAGGTTAGTCCATATGTTTTGGCCAGGGTTTTAGCATAATTTGAAAATTCTTTAGATGTCCACCCATTGCCGGGTTCATTGGCCATATCCCTTGCTTCACAGGCGGCTCTGGCAGCAATAACGCCCTTTTTTGCCCCTTTTCGGATGGTTGCAATCGCTTTTTCACAAACAAATCGAATCGTCTTAAGTCCGATATAGTCGGTCTTTTTTTTGGTGATTTTCTTGTATTTTAAAAACCTGTAATCTCCAAGCAAAAGGCCTTCTGCAATGCATTGTGCCGTCTTTTCCGCACCAAGGTGTGCAAGATCGGGCAGACAAACGGTTATTGTTTTTGCTTTAATTTTTTCACACACTTTTGCCACATTGCCTCCGACCTGTCTTAACATATCAGAAACAATTGAAAGCTCTTTTTTGTTATCGATTTTACCCATCCCCATCACCAGGATTCTTCGTGCTCTTACGTTTTCCTTTATATTTACAGTGGTCGGATAAAAAAGGAGTTGTTCTTGATCCTTGGCTGAAAAATCTCCTAAATCAAATGCTTTTGCAACAAGATCCTGTATAAAAGCATCACTCTTTGGGGCCTTATCCTTTTCCTGGGCCAGACAATATACAAGCAGATCCGTATCAATTGTCTTAGCCGGTCTTTTGTTTACGGTTAATTGTGTGTTTTTCATGCATATCCCTTTTTTTATTTTTTTTAACAAGTTTTTTCAGGATAACACTTTTTCTGAATTTGTGATATACTGCGCCTCGCTGTTTTTATGTGAAGATATTTTAATCAAATTGTAATTAAGGAATTTTTTTTAGTCATGGAAATCAATCATTACGAGTTTAAGTATGGCGAATTTGGAGAAACTTTGGGAGTGCAGATAAATCTTCGAGGGTTTGATGTCCTTCGCTTCAATAACATCTGCAAAGGCACTGCCTTTACAATTGAAGAAAGACGCAAGCTTAAACTCAGCGGTTTTCTGCCGCCAAGAGTAAAAACCCTTGAGGAACAACTATCCTCAAGCCTTGATATCGTCGAAAAAAAAGAGACGGATATTGAAAAATTTATTTACATCAGAAGCCTGTATGACAGAAATGTTGTTCTGGCTCATGCCGTTATTGCCAGCAACATCACAAAATTTTTGCCCATTATCTATACCCCGACAGTCGGCCTTGCCTGCCAGCAATATTCTTCAACCTTTCGAGGGGCAAACGGTATCCATTTTTATCCGGGAAATATCAATTATGCTGAATATGTTCTGCGCAATTATACAGATCAGGATATTGGAATTGCAGTGGTAACGGACAACCAGGGAATTCTTGGAATTGGTGACCAGGGTGCCGGCGGTATTCCCATCTGCCTCGGAAAGCTGATGCTTTACACCCAGGGTGCTGGAATTGCCCCCTGGCATTGCCTTCCCATATCACTGGATGTGGGGACAGATAACGAAGAACTGTTAAATGATCCAAATTACCTGGGCTGGCGGCACAAACGCTTGAGGGGAGAAGAATATTATACATTTATTGAAAAATTTGTAGCTGCGTTTAAAAAATGTTTTCCCCGTGCTTTATGCCAATGGGAAGATTTTTCAAAACAGACCGCATTTACGGTTCGTGATAAATATCTTAAGAAACTGATCTCTTTTAATGATGATATCCAGGGAACCGGTTCCGTTGCCCTGGCCGGAATTCTTGCCGCCATGAAAATTAAAAAAGACAAGTTTACAAATCAGGTTTTTCTGGTGAATGGAGCTGGTGCCGGCGGTATCGGTATTGCTGAACAGATCCAGGTAGAACTCATGGAACAGGGCCTGAATGAAAAAGACGCGATGGATAGAATCTTTACCCTTGATTCTCGAGGGATTGTCACTTCTGACAGAGAACTTGAACCTTACAAGGTCAAATTTGCAAAAAAACCGGAAACACTGCCCTGGCTGAAATCACCGGAAGACAATACGCTTTTGAATGTCATAAAAAATGAAAAGGTTACCGTATTGATAGGAACATCCGGGCAGCCGGGATGCTTTACAAAACAAATCGTTACTGCTGTGGGGGAAAATACCGATAGACCCGTGATTCTGCCGTTGAGCAACCCCACTGCAAAGACCGAAGCGCTGCCCAAAGATATTTATGAATGGACAGATGGAAAAGCATTGGTAGCGACAGGGTCCCCTTTTGATCCCGTTAATTACAAGGGCAAGTCATATAGAATCGGACAGATGAACAATGCCTTTATTTTCCCGGGTGTAGGACTGGGTATTGTGGCATCTGGTGCAACAGAAGTGCTGCCGGTTTTCTTTTCTGCTGCAGCCCACGCAATTACAGAATTTATCAGCCAGGAAGATATTAATGACGGTATCCTGTTTCCGCCTCTGGATCAGTTAAGACAAGTCTCTCTTGAAGTTGCCAAAAGAGTCGGTGCTGAAGCCATTAAAGCCGATATCACCGGCAAGGGGTGTGCCTTTGCCAAATTTAAACACAATAATGATCCTGAACGGCTCAACATGATTGTGGAAAAAATGTGCTGGGATCCCAAGTATCTGGAACAAATTTAATATAAGTTAAACACCTGCAGCCGCTTAACCCGTCCTGGGTGCGTGGCTGCAGGTTTAATCTTTAACAGACAACTTGATCATATATCGGTCTGATTTTTCAAAGGGCAGTTGGTAATAATGGGTTGATACACTAAATTGATTTGAAATATCAGAAGTCATCTCCTGGTCTGCATGTTTTCCTTTCATGGCATAGAGGGTCCCCTTTTGATTTAAAAAGGGAACACCAACGGCAGCAAAGCTTGAAAGCTCTGTAAAGGCACGGGATATGACGGCATCAAACTTGTTTTTATAGGTTTGATTTTCATGAAGGTCTTCAACCCTTGTATGGATGGCATCAATATCTTTCAGATCAAGCATCCGAATGACATGCTTTAAAAAATTTATTTTTTTCCGGGAAGAATCTATCAGAACCACTTTTAATAAAGGCATCATGATTTTTATAGGAATCCCCGGAAATCCGCCACCTGACCCTATATCCATCAGATTGGTCTCATTTTCAAAAAATGAAACAGCTGCAATGGAATCGATAAAATGCTTTTCTGCAATCTGCAATGGATCTTTAATAGCCGTAAGATTTATTTTTTTGTTCCATGCCATCAACTCTTTTGCATGAACGATCATCTGGTCTGCCTGATGATCTGAAACCTTTATTCCCAGATGCTTTGAGCCGTTTATTAGATGATAGTGAAATTTGGGGATAGAATGTTCTGATAAATTATGCAAAATCTATAATTTTTACTTGACAAATTAAAGGGTTAAATATATTATATCCGCTTTCATAAGCTAAGTTTAACTTCGGGTATACACTAACAAAATCGTAATAATTTAGCAATATAAAAAATACGGCAAAGCCTTTGGCAACAATTGCATTCTAAAATTGTGTAAAGGCAAATTATACATTCAAAGGATGATTTTAAAATGATCAGAGATCTAAAAAGGGTAAGAAATATCGGAATCAGTGCCCATATTGATTCAGGTAAAACCACACTGACTGAAAGAATTCTTTTTTACACGGACAAAATCCACAAGATCAATGAAGTCAGGGGTAAAGATGGTGTCGGCGCCATCATGGATTCCATGGAGCTTGAGAGAGAAAGAGGCATTACCATAGCTTCAGCTGCCACGTATTGTGAATGGAACAAGCATAATATCAACATCATTGACACCCCGGGCCATGTGGACTTTACCGTTGAGGTTGAACGGTCTTTAAGGGTTCTGGACGGGGTCGTACTGATTCTTTGTTCGGTATCCGGTGTTCAGTCCCAGTCTATTACAGTGGATCAGCAGATGAAACGGTATAAAGTTCCTTG
Source organism: Pseudomonadota bacterium (assembly GCA_018821715.1). GTDB lineage: Bacteria > Desulfobacterota > Desulfobacteria > Desulfobacterales > Desulfobacteraceae > Desulfobacula. The sequence continues at coordinate 37,501 of JAHJLN010000430.1, forward strand.
TATTGCATTTGTCAACAAATGTGACAGATCCGGTGCCAATCCCATCAAAGTGAGCAAACAGCTCAGGGATAAATTAGGACATAATTCCGTTCTCATGCAGCTCCCCATTGGACTTGAAGATAAACATGAAGGGGTGATCGATCTTGTGGCCATGAAAGCCTATTATTTTGAAGGGGAACACGGTGAAAAGGTTGTGATCAAAGATATCCCGGATGCTATGATGGCAGAAGCCCGGACAGCCCGGGAAGAAATGATTGATGCCGTCTCTCTTTATTCCGAAGACCTCACCGATGCCATATTGGAAGAAAAAGAGATTACACAAGAAGTGATTATGCAGGCGGTTCGAACCGGAACCATTTCACGCCAGATGACCCCTGTTTTTCTTGGATCTGCTTATAAGAACAAAGCGGTTCAGCCTTTGCTGAATGCAGTCATCAGTTACCTTCCCTCCCCGCTTGATATTGAAAATGAAGCTCTTGATCTGAATAATAACGAAGAAACCGTTATTCTTGAAAGCAGTTTTGATAAACCCACCGTTGCCCTGGCCTTTAAACTGGAAGACGGCCAATATGGCCAGTTGACTTATATCAGGGTCTATCAAGGATGTATTAATAAAGGCGATACACTGGTTAATTCAAGGGATGGAAGAAAATTTAAAGTCGGCCGTCTGATCCGGATGCATTCTTCTCAAATGGAAGAAGTGGAAGCCATTCCGGCAGGACACATTGGTGCCATGTTTGGAGTTGACTGTGCCTCGGGTGACACCTTTGTCTCTCCCCAGATCAGTTACGCCATGATTGCCATGCATATCATGGAACCGGTTATCTCTCTTTCAATTGTTCCCAAGGATAACAAAGCCCAGATCAACATGTCAAAGGCATTGAACCGCTTTACCAAGGAAGATCCCACATTTAAAACCTATGTGGATCATGAAACCGGTGACACCATTATCCAGGGCATGGGCGAGCTTCATCTTGAAGTCTATGTCGAGCGAATGAAAAGAGAATATGCAGCAGAGGTTACTACAGGCCAGCCAAGGGTAGCCTACAGAGAAACCATTACCAAAAAAGCCCTTTTCAACTATACCCATAAAAAACAAACCGGCGGTGCTGGACAATATGGCCGTGTGGCTGGATTTATAGAGCCTTTTGAAGAAGATTTTGAATTTGTAAACAAGATTACCGGCGGCAGAATCCCCACACAATATATCCCCGCCTGTCAACAGGGCTTTGCTGGTTGTATGGACAAAGGCCCTAAACTTGAATTCCCTGTTACCGGTATTAAGGTCACCATTGAAGATGGGGCTTACCATGCTGTCGATTCTTCGGAAATGGCATTTAAAGCTGCAGCAAGAGGTGCCTTTCTTGAGGCCTATGCCAAAGCAAGACCGGTTATCAAAGAACCGATCATGAAAGTGGTTATTGAAACGCCCAATGAGTTCCAGGGCGCCTGCATGGGCCTGATTAACCAGCGAAGAGGGATTATTCAAGGCTCACAGGAAGAGGGCGTCATGTCTGTTGTTGAGTCCCAGGTTCCTTTATCGGATATGTTTGGCTTTTCTACTGTTCTTCGATCTGCTACACAGGGGAAGGCGCAGTTTACAATGGAATTTTCAACCTATAAACAGGTTCCCCAATCTGTTGCAGAAGAGATTGCCAGAAAAAAATTAGAAGAAAAAACTAAAAAATAATAAGACATTTATATTACATAAAGAGAGAGGAAACATGTTAAAAAAAGATCTCATCCTTAAAAGCCCGGTTTCAAAAACCATTGGGATTGAAAATGTAAAAGACGGCAAATTCGGTGCAGTCCTTTCAAGAGCTGGTGTTGGAAAGACCAGTTTTCTTGTCCAAATCGCTCTGACACAACTTTTGAGTGATGAAAAAATACTCCATGTCAGCCTTGATGACCCTATGGATAAAATAAATTTAAGATATAAAGAAGGCTATACAAACATCATCGACAGTGTCGGGTATATTGATCCCCAGAAAGCCCTCAGGCTCTGGGAGGATATCAGAACCAACAAGGTCGGAATCAGCTATAATGAATCCACATTTGATACCGAGAAGATAAGAGATTATCTTAAAAGCTTTAAAAAAGCAGACCTTACCCTGCCCTCCATCATGATCATTGACGGGTTGAATTTTGATAATGATGTTTCCACAATTCTTGAAGACCTGCAGAAACTGAATCAGGAATTTTCCGTATTCATATGGTTCTCCATGAAGAATCACAGGGAAGAACAATTGTGCGAAGATGGATTTCCCATCCAGCTTGAAACCTATAAGGACAAATTTGACAAAGCGGTTTTACTTCAGCCTGTTGAAGATAAAATAGAGGCTGTCATCCTGAAAGACGGGGACAGAACAGATCATAGACATTTGCTGGATCCAGCCACCATGATGATTGTTGAATACGCATAACCATTTGCCAATATTCAATCCCCAAAGGCTGCAAGTCAAACTCCATTGATTTGCAGCCTTTTTTTGCTTCTATACTCCGGGAAGACTTTGCCAGTTAATGACTTGAACCTTGTTCCGGGTATAGGCTTTATCCCCACCATAAATCAAATAGGATTCCAGGGGCATGTCACATAGTTTGGAAAAATAACGCAATCCTTTGAAATGATCTGAAGAAACCGTCTGCCCGGATTTAATTTCAATTAGCCAAAGCGTACTTCCATTATCACAGATAATATCCACCTCATTTCCCTTGCTGTCGCGATAAAAATACAGATTGTCTGTTTTTCCCTTGTTATACCGTGCTTTTAAAAGTTCGGAAAACACATAGGTTTCAAACAAAGCCCCTTTTAACGGATGGGAAAAGACTTGGTCAATATTGGTAATGCCAAGCAGGTAGGATGCAAGTCCGGTATCCAGGAAATAAATCTTGGGCGCTTTTATCAGGCGTTTATTAAAATTCTTATAGAATGGTTTGAGAAGCTTGATGATATAGCTTGCTTCCAATACAGAGATCCATGCTTTCACCGTATTGTGGTTTATCCCGCAGTCATTACCCAAAGAGGACAGGTTTAAAATCTGTCCGGTTCTTCCGGCGCACAGTTTTAAAAAATTTTCAAATTGAGACAAATCCTTAATATTGATGAGCCTTCGAAGGTCTCTTTCCACATAGGTATTAACATAAAACTGCATGGCCTCGGTTGGATCAAGGTTTTTATCAAATATCCTTGGATAAAAGCCTTTAAATAGAACCGGTTCTATTTTGTTTTGATTCCTATCTTCTTTATACGCCTCATCATAGGAAAATGGCAGCAGCTTGACAATTGCACTGCGGCCTGCAAGGGATTGGGAAATTGTCTGCATCAGATCAAACTGCTGACTGCCGGTTAAAATAAACAATCCCTCTGTGTTTTGCAGATCCACGATGGTCTGGATATATGAAATTAAATCAGGTTCCCGTTGAATTTCATCAATGATTGCACCTTCCGGGAAACGGTTTAAAAATCCTCTTGGATCTTCTTTGGCAAACAGTCTCTCATCAACATCTTCAAGGGATACATATGCCTTTTGGGGAAATATCATTTTGCAGAGCGTGGTTTTGCCGGACTGTCTCGGGCCTGTTATGGTCACAACAGGATACTGGCTTGCAAAGGCCAGCACTTTTTCAGATATGTTCCGCCTGATCAGGGACATGGGAAACTCCGAATTCAAATTAAATTGTATCCATAGCTATAGTCAATTCGGTACAGATTGTCAATTCAATTAACAATCTGTACCGAATTGACTGTTTAGGAATCAACGTGCAGCCCACCTTAAAAAGATCTTATCCCCCCCATTTTAATCTGCTGAACAAAAAAATCTCTGAACTCGTCTTCCCGGTGGCTGACATAGAGAATTGTACAGATATTTTTTTTAGCAATGAATTCTATAAAATCAAGGACCGCCTTCCGGTTCAGCCCATCCAGCCCCTGGGTCGGTTCGTCCAGGACCAGGAGCCGGGGCATTTTTATCAGGGCCCGGGCGATCAGCACCAGGCGCTGGTCTGCAAAATTTAAATCCCTGAAAGCAGTCCTGGCTTTTTGGGTCATGCCGATGCGTTCAAGCCATTTCATCGCCAGCAGTTCTTGTTGTCTCGTATAAGCCTGATACACCCCAATGGAATCAAAAAAGCCTGAAAGAATACAACTCAGTGTACTGCCGGGAACAACATAATTTCTGTGCAGATCGGAACTGACAATGCCCATCTGTTTTTTTAAATCCCAGATGGATTCACCGCTTCCCCTCTGAACGCCGAACACCCGTAAATTATTCTGGTAGCAGGCAGGATGATCTCCAGTGATAACCTGAAGAAGAGTTGACTTGCCGCTGCCGTTGGGACCGGTTACCAAGGTGTGTTCCCCCTGGTGAAGGGTCAGTGTCAACCCCTGAAAAATGTCATGGCCCCCATAGCCTGCAAATCCGTTTTCCAGAAAGATCAATTCCGGTTGATCCGTTTCCGGCTGATTGGCTACTTGTTCATCAATATCCCCTGCACCTGCCTTAAAATCCGGAACCTCCCTGCCCGCTTCATGTTCAAGTAAGGCTTGTACGTCTTGCCGCGGTCCCTGAAGGATGAATCTGCCCTGTGACACCATGCCGGAATGGGTACACCAGCAAGGGATATCATGAATATTGGCAACAAACAGGATCAGCAGAACGTTCTGTCTGTGCAAATGGCAAAGGGCTTTGTCCACTTCTTCCCGGCTCCTGGGGTCCAGTCCTTCATAGGGAGATTCGATAATGAGACAGGAGATTCCCTTTGAAAACTGCGACAGGAGCATTAATTTTCGAGACTGTCCTGTGCTGAGCTGGCGGTATCCTTTATCCAGACACGAGGTCATATTAAAAGCCGCTATCAGGCCGGCATGATTTTGAATATCCCTGATAAACTCCCTGGCAGGCGTGCCCGGGTCTATCTTGTCTAAAAAGTCAGTGTCATCCTTTTTAAGTTCGGATTCATAGAGGGCCTGCTGTTTTTTAAAGGAAACAATTCCAGGGTTTTCCGGTAACATCAGGCAATCAGCCGTGATATCCAGATGTTCTCCGCAAATGAGCCTGAAAAAGTCATCCATCCCGGAATGATTTGATCCAAAAATGCACCAGGCCTCATGATTCAGTGCAGAAAACCGGTCAATAAAAAGGGTGTCGGTTTTACCGTTCATTATTTTCAAAGCCATATTCAACCCTTTTTTAAAATAAATCTTCTGTTAAAGATAAATAGCTGGAATCTGGATAATATTATCTGCAACAATTTCAATCTTTTCGGAATTGTTCACCAGGATACCAAACTTTGACCCTGTTTCCTTGAGAAATATTTTTAAAGGCCCAAGCATCCGCTGAGTAAGTTTAGTGCCCAGTTTAATCTCAATGGGAATAAACCCGAACGGTCCGTCAATAATCAAGTCTATTTCCGCCTTGTCGCGGGTTCGATAAAAATTGAAATCAATCCCAGGCTTTAACGTACTTTGAAACCCCCTGATAATCTCTTCGATAACAAAAGATTTAAAAGAAGTGCCGGCCATGGGATGGATGAGAAGCCGGTCAATCTCATCCACCTTGAGCAGATGATGAAGAATACCCGGGTCCCGAAAAAAGCCTTTGGGCATCTTTTGGATCTTTTTCAAGCTGTTTTTTTCAAAACATCGCAGATTCCTCCAGATAAAAGTGTTGTGGAGTATCTCCAGATATTCCTTGGCGGTCACAGAACTCACCTCCAATGCTTTTGCAATGGAGGATTGATTAATAATCGTGCCGGAATGATAAGACAGACTCTGAATAAAAAGTCTGAAATTGTGGGTATTGAGGCGGGGGAAAAGGCGTTGGATATCACGGCGGATATAGTCTGCAAAATATTCACCCATCCAGAGGCCGTAAAAGATCGGGGTTGTTTTTCCTTTTATCCTGGGCTCGGGATAACCGCCCAGCAGCCAGTGTTCATAGAGTTGATGAATCGTGACAAATGTCTTCAGATCAACCAGGTCAGCAAGGGAAGTTGAACGCTCTATCAAGAGTTCATAAATGTTTGGCAGAGGCTTTTCGTAAAATTCTATCATCTTGAACGGCCAAAGTTCAATAGTGGCAATCCGCCCGGCAAGGCTTTCGGACAGTCCCCTGACAATTTCAGGAGAGCTTGAACCGGTCAGCAGAAAACGACCGCAAGCCTTTCTGTCCTGATCAATAATTCCACGCAGGACTTTGAACAGGTCCGGAAACTGCTGGGCTTCATCAATAATGGTTTTATCCTGCTGCCGGTTAAAAAATCCCAGCGGGTCACTGGTTATAAGCTGGTAATCATCAGGCCGCTCAAGATCATAATACTTCCAGTCAGGATACACAGACTTGACCAGTGTGGATTTTCCGCATTGCCTGGGACCGATCACGGCCACACAGGGAAACATTCCCATGAGGGTCTCGATTTTATGGGCTAAGATTCGTTTTTTATCCGTCATTTTTAAACACTAACTTTAAAAAATACGGGTGTCAATAAAAATTAAAACATTTTTTGAACAAGCTTGAAGCAATAAACGATCTGCCGGAGGATGATTGTGATTTCTTTCCTTGATGCAGTCATCAAACGCAGAAAATTTGAAGAACTTGTACATAAATAAAGAGGAACAAATGAGCGTATTTACCGCTGTAATCCAAAAAGAAGACACCCTTTATGCGGCCCAATGCCCTGAACTGGGAACAAAGCCTGAACAAGCTCCCCCAACTCTTTGTATTCTTTAGGACATTAAACCTATTGCTCCGTTTTTGTCTTTAAGCGTATCCCCTTCAATACCAACCTTCTTCACCGTTATTCCGGCGGGGTGCCCAGGCCGATTAACAATATTGCCACAGCCTGCCTGATCCATGCCGCATCCAAAAACATTACCAGTATTGACGAATCCAACATCAACGAAACCATGGCAGAGTTCCAGTTGCCATAATAAAGGGTGCTGTCCAGATTCGTGCGTAAATGCACTCTAAGGCAGATCAAATAACAATCAATCCTTGAATCTTTCCGGCCATCTCATTGCTGTGTGCATGACTCTTAAAATAAAAATAACGCCATCTTTTTCCACATAAGGTAATATAAATGGTAAGTCTTGGATCACAAGTTCGCGTGTACCGGCAACCCTTCCGGGTCTGCCTATGCCTGGATGATCTGCAAGTATTTTTACTGAGTCCCAGATCTTAGCCCCGACCGCTGCTGCTGCCATGGGTTTGTCTGCTGCAATGTACTCTATCGCCTCATTCAAATTTAAAAGGGCCTTCCGAGTCCATTTAACGCGCATCTACACCCCATTTCCGAAATGCAGCAGTTACTTCATTGTCGGTTGCTATTTCACCCTTCTCAACTTCTTTCAAACCGTCTTTCACTTCCTTAACAAACCATTCTTCATACTCGATATATCGCTTCAATGCCTGATGGATTAAATAAGACCTTGGCCTATCCTGATTCTTTGCCAGGTTGTCGAGTCGTCCGAGCATGTTTTCATCTATTCGTACAGTTGTTGGTTTCATAAACACCCCCTTGTATTCTTTAAAAATACAAAAGACTACAGAGAAAGTCAATGAGGAAATCCAATATTAACTTTATGTAAAAAGTTAATAGTCATCAATTCGCAGCGATGCCTTTAATTACAGGCATCTTCGCTATACACCCAGTTTGATTTTCTGTCCTCAGACAAATATTGCTGATGACTGCTCCATTTGTATTGATCTATCAAATCAATGCCGGCTTTTGAAGGATTTTGATGGATATATTTTACACATGACAGCAAATAGTTGTCTGCATCAATTAGAATAGATTTATACCGACCCCTGAAAAGTTGTCCGTCAAGCTTGTGTTTTCTATTAAACCGTTGGGTGTAGATCCCGTTGATATGCCGCATTCCTTTTGAAATGTTTGCCAATGGTGTCTGTACAACCATATGATAATGATTCGGCATCAGACAGTAGGCACAAACACGGAAATTCCAGGCATCAACCGCGTCTTTGAGAATTTTGATAAACAATTTATAATCCTCCTGGTTATTGAAGATTCTCTCAGCTCGACGGCCCCGGTTCATCACATGATACCAGGCATTTGGAAATTCTATTCTCAAAGGACGGGACTTGTCAGCTAGCTTATCATTTCAAAAAACAAGAGGCAAGGGCAGACTTTGACCCCTTTACTTTACTTGGTAACTCACATTTACTTATTGTATTACCAGCATATTTGATTTATGTTTATAAATATAAAGATCAAGTCAGCAGGGATTCGTTATGAGTATATTAGATTTACAAAAACAGATAGATTACTGGATAAATGAAGCAGAAGATAATATAGTTACAGCTGATATTTTAATTCAAAAAGATAGATTTTTACATGGACTGTTTTTTTGTCATTTAGTGATTGAAAAGGCGCTAAAAGCACATGTTGTAAAAACAACAAAAGACATTGCTCAACGAAGTCACAATTTAATCTTGCTGTCGGAAAAAGCAAAATTGAAATTTGATAATGATGATGATATTTTTTTAGGAATATTAATGAAGTATCAATTGCAGGGTAGATACCCGGATTATAATCCAATCATTCCAACAAAAGAAAGAGTTGAAAAATATTTTTCTCAAACAAAAGAATTATTACAATGGCTAAAAAAGTAATTATAGAAACATTAGAAAAATATATTGCCTTGTTAAAAGCAGAAGGTATTGCTGTTAATAAGGCGTTTTTATACGGTAGCTATTCTTCAGATACTGAGACCGATGATAGTGATATTGATTTGATGATAGTTACCAACAATACAGACGCTGATAATGATTTCATTGTTGGAAAAATCTGGAAATTAACAAGGAAAATAAACACAAAAATAGAACCTTTTTTAGTCGGATTAAAAAGATTTAATGAAAATAATTATTCTCCATTAATAGACTCTGTCAAAAAAAATGGTATTCAAATAATATAAACAATGCAATACATTGTTAAGAGAGCATTTTCATTGAAAAATGTTTTCTGCCGCCGATTGCCCCTTTGCATTATATGAGGGGGGAGTTCCGGCGCTGCGGCTTTTTCCGCCAAATCTGCCGCCCTGACTCTAATTGAAACTGACATTCCGCACCCCAAAACCTAATTTTGCCGTTATTTTAGTCTCTTAAACATTTTCCAGCCATCGGGATTGGTGA
>JAHJLN010000431.1 GCA_018821715.1 Pseudomonadota bacterium
AATAATAAAACAACATATCATTTTTGTGATGGTGACACTATATAAAAACTGGAATAAGTTGATATGATATAGTATCTTTTTTAAAATTATTTTTCAAATAACATTTATCTTAATGGAGAAATTATATGGATACATATTACACCCCTGAAGACCTGTTAAAATTTGAAGAGATTGGAAAAGATGCACCGGATCTGGCCAAGAAATTTTTTGATTACTATGGTGCTGTTTTTTCAGAAGGTGAGCTTTCCGAAAGGGAAAAATCCCTGATTGCCCTTGCTGTAGCCCATACGATCCAGTGCCCCTATTGTATTGATGCCTACACCAAAGCCTGTCTGGGAAAAGGGTCCAACCTGACAGAAATGACAGAAGCCCTTCATGTGGCAACAGCCATCCGGGGAGGCGCATCTTTAGTGCATGGTGTCCAGATGAGAAATATTGCTGAAAAACTCTCCATGTAACAGGACCCGATTAAATGACAGATATCATCCCATCCTTTTCCCAAACCCTTGAACAGCATGAATTGGTGCTTCAGCGAAAACAGGCACAAATTCTTCAGGTCAATATGGGACGTTTATGCAACCAGACCTGCAAACACTGTCATCTTGCGGCAGGTCCCGACCGAAAAGAGATCATGGATCTTAAAACAATTGACCAGGTCATTGATTACCAGAAAAAATGCGCCTTTAAAGTTGTTGACATTACAGGTGGTGCTCCTGAAATGAATCCAAATCTGATATATTTTATTGAAGCCCTGTCTGATATCACGGGAACAATACTGCTGCGCTCTAATCTCAGTGCTCTGTTTGACTTAAAAGATGATTGCCTGATATCGGTTCTGAAAAAAAATCGGGTCATCATTGTGTCCTCTTTTCCATCACTGAACCAGGCCCAGGCAGATTCCCAGAGGGGAAAAGGTGTTTTTGACAAAAGCATTCAAGCGCTTATCCTCTTGAATCAGCATGGATATGGGCAAGAGGGAACAGGCCTTACCCTGAATCTTGTTTCAAACCCGACCGGTGCGTATCTTCCCTCTTCCCAGAAAGCAACGGAAAAAAGATACCGGCATATCCTGGATGAAAAATGGGGGATTGTTTTTAACAATGCCTATTCATTTGCCAATATGCCCCTTGGCAGGTTTGAGGACTGGCTCAAACGATCCGGCAACTATGATGCCTATATGGCAAACCTGTATAAAAATTTCAATCCCTGCACCATTTCTGAGCTTATGTGCAGAAACCTGATTTCAATTTCCTGGGACGGTTTTTTATTTGATTGCGATTTTAATCTTGCAGCAAATCTTTATAAGGGAAATGAAAAAAAGCATCTTTCTCAGACCAAAACCTGTTCGTTTGTCGACGATAAAATCGCAACAGACAATCACTGTTATGCCTGCGCTGCCGGCAGCGGATTCACATGAGGCGGAACCATTAACGCCTGAGGTCAGGCGTTTTTTTGCTGCACTTTTTTAAAAATTAAAGCAACGCAAGGCAACAAGAGATTTTTTAGGCAATAAAAAATGTTTTAAAATCACTTTCCAACCTGGATATTTCATAGATTAAGCATAGGAAATTAAAAAAGCAAAAATGAAGAAAAAATCAATTGACAACCTTGAAACCTGCATATACATAATCCTTGTTCTGTTCTGGTTTGTCAACGCAAATAAAAATCGAGGAAGAAAAATGAACTTGAAAAAGATAACACTTATGCTGCCTGCTACTCTGATCCCCGGGGGGATATTTGGATTGTTTTCTCCGGCTTTTGCCGCAGGCGTTGAACAAAATGTTTCACAAAGTTTTCTTATCTATTTTGTTTTGGGTATAGTTTGCGGCTGCGGAGCAGCCTTTTTTTTCAGCAAATTAAATGCAAAACGAATTTCACAGCTGACCGATCATGTCAAATCACTCAACAAAGGGGAAAAAAAGCTGACGGATACTTCCGGTATGACTACTTCCTCAAGCATTGGTAAGCTGGCCGGACAGATTGACATCTTCTCAAAAAAAATGGGGGATAAGCTCAAGAGTTTTGAGGGTCATGCCAGCACACTTCTTTGTGCCTCAAAAAATATGCTGACCCTCTCGGAACAAATCCTGGCAAAATGCAATACCACAAAGACCAACACCACCACACTTTCAGATGAAAGCAGCCAGGTGGGAAACAACATGAATTCAGTTGCAGCAGCGGTTGATCAGGCCAATTCAAACATTGACCTAGTTGCTGCAGCATCAGAAGAGATGCACTCTACCATTTTGGAAATCGCCAAAAATATGGACAGCGCCAGGGTCATCACCCAGGAGGCAGTGACACTTTCCAATACCGTGACCCAGAGCATGGACAAGCTGGGTGAAGCTGCAAAACAGATCACCACCATTACCGATGCCATTTCAGATATTTCCGACCAGACCAATCTTTTAGCCTTGAATGCCACCATAGAATCTGCAAGGGCAGGAGAAGCCGGCAAAGGATTTGCCGTTGTGGCCAATGAGATTAAAAGCCTTGCGGCACAAACCTCGGGTGCAACACTGAAAATAAAGGAAATGGTAACAGGAATTTCTTCTCTAACCTTTGATTCAAGCAATCATATCAAAAACATCACAAAGATTATCGACAATATGGACCAGACCGTTAATTCCATTGCCACGGCATTAGAGCAGCAATCTGCCGCCACCAGGGAGATTTCGGGAAATGCCCACCAGGCATCCCAGGGGATCGGTGAAATCAACATGAATATGGTTGACACCTCCAATGAGGTGGGAAATATGACCCATCATATTCAAGATATCACTAAAGATACTGAAGGGATCGGGTTCAGCATCTTTGAATCAAAAATCAATGCCGATGAAACAAAATCCATATCCGACCTTTTAATGCAGTCTGCCAGTGAATTGCAGTCGGATAAACCCCTGTTTGATATCGGCAATGTAAAGCTGGCCCATATGGGGTGGAGGACCACACTTGAAGCTGTTCTTGCAAACCATAAGAAAATGGAACCCGACCAGGTGGTCGCGCATACAGACTGTGCATTCGGCAAATGGTATTTTAACGATGGAAAGATCTTTTCATCCCACAGCCTGTATACTCAGATCGGCGGTTTCCATGAAAGCGTCCACAAACAGGCCATGGAGGTGATTCGAAAACATAATGCCAATGACAAGGCCGGTGCAAAACAGGAAATGGATAAATTTTTGAGTGCAAAAAACAGCATGTTTGAGGCCCTTGACAGGCTCTATTTATTGTAGCTCAAAACGATTTGCCAAAAGAGCAGGCCGGATAGCTGCAGACGTTGCAGTCCTGGCACAACCCGCCATGGGCAAGCCTTGCCATGTCCCTGTTGTCCGGTTTTTCTCCTGCCAGAAGCCGGGGCAGGACAAGGTCAAAGACGGTAATCTCATGGTAAAGGCCGCAGGCCGGGATACCGACAATGGGAATATCTTTTTTGTATGCCAGCTGAAACATGGCACCGGGCAGGACTGCCGCACTGTAGAAAAGCTTATCCACCCCTGCATCCTTGATGGCAAACCGGGTGACATCATCCGGGTCCACTGACATGCCGCCGGTAGTGATGATGATATCCGTATCCTTTGCCAGAAAATCTTTAAGGGTTTTTGAAATCATATCCCGGTCATCCGGGAGAATGATGCTTTCAACGAGTTTTGATCCATAGGCCTGCATCTTTTTTTGGACAATGGGTTCAAACCTGTCCTTGATCAGGCCGTTAAATACTTCACTGCCAGTGACAATCAGTCTTGCTTTGGCTTTTTTAAACGGTCTGACTTCAAATATGGGAGCATTTGATCCTGCAATATCAAGGGCCAGGTCCAGAACCGCCCTGTCAATCACCAGGGGGATGGCACGGGTTCCGGCAAGTTTTGCTTTTCTTTTCACCGGTGTGTTGGTGTGAAGAGAGGCGCACATGACTTCCGGGATCATATTAAATTCAATGAGGCCCTCCACATTGATCTTTAACAGCCCGTCATGGGCAGCCAGAAGTTCAAGCTTTCCTTCCCTTGGCTTATCGGTGTAGACCACCCCGTTTCCGGCAAGCGCCCTGGCAAGTTCCAGGACTGCTTCATCTTCATGAACCGTTGTTTCATCAAGGTCCAGGATATACAGGTGCTGCTTTCCAAGCTTCATCAAATGACAGATATCGGTTTGCTTAACCATGTATCCTTTTGGGAATGCAACGCCCTTGAACTCATCCTTTCTTATTTCAGTAATATCATGGGCAAGGCTTAAGCCGACAGCGTCTTCAACTCTGATTTTTTTATACGCGAAATTGTGTTTGGGCATGAATCCTCCGGGTTTTCAACCCTGTGTACTAATGATGTCCATGGGTTTCTTCATATTTTTTTTCAATCATCAAGGCAGGTTTCAACAATATTGTCACGACAAACATACCAAGGCCCACCACACCAACCGTAATTAACAGTTCAACCGTGCTGGGGGAATAACTGACGATCTCCCCCATGGGAGACGGAACAAGGCCCGGGACAATCAGGCCGATCCCTTTTTCAATCCAGATCCCCACAATGAGCAGAACCAGTGCCGGCATTAAAAATATCTGTCTTTCCTTGAACGGGTTGAACGCCAGGATAAGGGTGCCTAAAACATTGATGGATATGGCCGTCCAGATCCAGGGCACCAGGGAATTGTGTCCTTCCAGTCCGAAAAACAGGTACATGGCAGACTGGCTGTGATGGGTGGGGAAATAAAATTCCTTGAAAATTTCTGAAAACAGCATCAAAAGATTGATGACTGCAGCAGATACGATAATGATCCTCAGCTTGTTGAAAATCTTGTTGTCGATCTTATAATCTGTGGCCGCATTTACCACGTGCAGCACCAGAGAGATGATGGCCGGTCCTGCGGCAAATGCCGAGGCTAAAAACCTGGGTCCCATGAGAGGATTGTTCCAGAACGGCCTTGCCGGAAGCCCCTGGTACAAAAAGGCCGTCACCATGTGGATGGCCACAGCCCATCCAATGGAAATAAAGACAAAGGGTTTGTAATATTTTCCCACAGGTTCTCTGCCCTTATAATGACAATACACAATATACGCCGGAACCAGGGCGTTGAGTGCCAGATATCCGTTCAGTACAAGGATATCCCAGGAGAGCAGTGAAGACGGGAAATTAAGCTGGCCGATGCCGGGAATCAGGTGCCAGAACTGCAAGGGTCTTCCCAGATCAACAAAGACAAAGGACATGCACATGACCAATGCCCCCACGGCCACAACCTCACCGATTATCACCACCTTGTGCAGGTCTTTGTCATTGAAGACATAGGAGGGTAAAATCAGCATGACGGCTGCAGCTGCAACCCCCACAAGAAAGGTGAAGTTGGAAATATAAAATCCCCAGGATACGATATTGGACATATTAGTAGCAGAAAGCCCGAGCTTGAACTGGATAACATAACCGTACACACCGGCCAGCATCAGACACACCAGAATACACAGGTAGATCTGATATCCAATGGAACCTGACAGGTTCCATAAAATGCCATCCTTGACAAATGAAACCAACCCTTTTGAACTTGTATCTTTTTTCATATTGATATCCTTAGGACAGATTAATCGATAAAATACCAGAACTTGGGGTCTGTACCCAGGTCTTCTTTCAGTCGGTAAACCTTTTTATTTTCCAGTACAAACCTGATCTCACTGTCAGGGTCCAAAAGGTTGCCAAAAACCCTGGCGCCGGTTGGACAGGCCTCGACACAGGCTGTCAGTTTGCCCTTTCGGCTTCTCTGAATGCAGAAGGTGCATTTTTCCATCATGCCCCTGACCCGCTGGCGATTGCCCAGATAATGCTGCTGGGTGGCAATCTCTTGTTTCGGGATCTCAGGCTGGTTCCAGTTAAACCGCCGACCCCAGTAAGGGCAGGCGGCCATGCAGTACCGGCATCCGATGCACCAGTCATAATCCACCACCACAATGCCGTCGGGCTCCTTCCAGGTGGCTTTGGTGGGGCACGCTTTTACACAGGGCGGATTCTCGCACTGGAAACACTGGACCCCCATGTAAAAATGACCTTCCCTTGGCACCATGTGAAAATATTTGCCGTCGCCCTGATCCGGCGACATCTGGCCGTGCTCCATCTCGAAAATCCGGATATACTGGGTATTGGATCTGCGATCCAGGTTGTTTTCCTTTACGCAGGCCTTGACGCATTCCATATACCCTTCACACCGGGTGACATTAAAGGCATATCCGTAAAGAACATCTTGACCGGGTCCGGTGGTATCAATTTCAATTGTAATATCCTGTTTGATCCTGGCAAGTTTTTCCAGTCTTGAAACCGTCTCCTGCCTTTCAGCAGGGGTCATCAGGCAATAATGTTTTTTAAAATACTCCTGGAATTCCAGGGCAAAAACTTCAGAGCTTCCCAGAAGGCCTTTTCCTTTACAGCCGGTCGTTACGGCTGCAGTGCCGACAATAGCTGTTGATGCTGCTCCTTTTAGAAAGGCTCTGCGGTTGATTTTTTTTGTTTTATCAGAATCCATGGGATCTTCCTATTTTATTTAAACGGAACAGAATATGTTGCAGGCCATCTTTTATCAAACCTGGGAGAATGCGGGTTATGGCAGGAGGTACAGTTTTTTACCACCCGTTGCCCGGCCCAGTAAGTGACCCGCTTTCCATGGGCACCCCCGATCCAGTCTTTTTTCTGCCTGAAATGACATTGGCCGCACATATCATAGACATGATCCAGATCAATTTTAGATCCCTTGCTGGTCACCAGAGAATCGCGATCCTCCTGGCTGTGACAGGTATTGCAGGCAAGGGGGGCAGCCGTGTCTCCGTGAACCATCTTGATATCGGCATGGGAAATAGCGGCTGCATTCTGGATGGAAACCGTTTTATTATTGTGACACGAACTGCACTTGAACCGCTTTATTTCACTCTTTCGTGCCTCGATAAAAAACGGTCCGCCCTGATAGTCCATGGTTGCCTTAACGATCTGTTTCGGCACAGGGATAATGGTTTCAACCTGTCCGTTTATATCCAGTTTCTGGGAGGCGTCTTTATACCTTGCCGTCACACCCTCCTGGTTTGAAAATACGGTCAACACGGACAAAAAAAGGAGAAGCCCCGGAATCACACAAAACCGGATACTATAAACAAAGAAGTTTTTCATTACTGGGTTTTTCATAGTGTCTCTTCCTTCTTCATCACATTGGATTCCTGGTAAAGAGCACTTTGATTTCCTCGGGCACATGGCATTGTCTGCAATTTCCCCGCATGGGGTGTTCCACTCTTATGGGAACAACGGTTCCCGGACCCACATGGCAGGCAATGCAGTTTTCCCTCATCTGAAGGGCGTGTACAATGGGAGGAGGAGCGCCTGGTAATGCCGATCTGCCTAATTTTGGCGGCCGGACACTGACCCAGTCATTTTCCTTGAAAAGTGTTTCCGTAACCGTCTTCATATGACATTGGCCGCAATAGGTCTGCTGGGGATGGGGGGTTACCGGCGTAAACCGGTTCATGCTTTCCACAAACCCGCCCCGCTCATGACAGGAAATGCAGGTTTGCTCTACCCCCTTTTCAACCACAAGGTCATGGGGAACAAAAGGAGGAGAGCCCGGGTACTGGCGTAACGAATAATAATATTCCAGTGTCCTGGCAGTGGAACTGCCGTCCATATAAGCCGGTGTTGTCCTGTTATAGGTCTGGTACAGCTGCCCGGCATTATGGTCAAAATCTAAAACAGATGGGGGGTTTACCGTTGCAAGTACCTCACCCGTGGTAACGGAAAAGGCCTGGAAAATAATGATTGGCAACGCAATGACACCCATTACGGCAAACAGGAAAAATAATTTGCCCACCTTATAATCTGGTTTTTGATCTGGTTTTCCCATTAGACTTTCTCCAGTTTTACCGCGCATTTTTTATAATCCGGCTGCTTGGATATAGGGCAGAAAGCATCCAGCGTCACCTCGTTGATCAGGTAGCTTTCATCAAAGAACGGCACAAACACCATTCCCATGGGCGGATTTCCCCGGCCGTTGATGCTGGCTTTCATAACAATGGAACCCCTCCTGGAAATTATTTTCACCTTGCTGCCGTTGACAACACCCATATTTTTAGCATCTTCAGGATTGATTTCCACATAGGATTCCGGCATTGCCTTATGGAGGATGGGAATCCTCCGGGTCATGGACCCGGTATGCCAGTGCTCCAGTACCCTGCCGGTATTGAGCCAGAACGGATAATCCCTGTCCGGAGATTCGGCAGGCGGCTCATAGGGGCGAAGCCAGACCCAGGCCCTGTGATCGGGTTTGCCGTAAAAATCCCAGGTATCCCCCTGGCAGGCAGGATCATACTTGCCATTATACCGCCAGCGGGTTTCTTTTCCATCCACAAACGGCCACTGGACCCCGGAGCGCTCTGTTAATTCTTTATAGGAAGCCATGCGGTGTTTCGGACTGTCATGGAATTTTGTATATTCATTCCAGATATCTTCAATATAGGAGTCCTGGCTCCAGGGGAATTGTTTTTCAAACCCCAGGCGCCGTGCCACCTGTATGAGCTGCCAGGTATTGCACATGGCTTCACCCGGTTTCGGCACCAGCTGGGCATTGTGCTGGGTCCGCCTTTCAGAATTGCCGAAAAACCCCTCTCTTTCCACCCACAGGGCGGACGGCAGGATCACATCTGCCACATCAGACGTAGGGGTGGGATAGATTTCAGACACCACGATAAACCGGCCGTCTTTTTTGGCGCCATCCCTATACCGTGTCAGGTTGGGCATGGTGACCATGGGATTGGTGACCTGAATCCACATGAAATTGATGTCCCCCCGGTCCAGGGCCCGGAACATTTCAACGGTATGGTAGGTGGGTTTAGGATCAATATTGCTCTCCGGCACCCCCCAGATCTTAGCCGCCATTTTCCGGTGGTCTTCATTCATGACCACGCCGTGGGGAAGCTTATGGGTCAGGGTCCCGACTTCCCTTACCGTGCCGCAGGCACTGGGCTGGCCGGTGAGAGAGAAAGGACTGTTGCCCGGCGATGAAATCTTGCCGGTCAGAAGATGAATATTATAGACCAGGTTATTGATCCAGGTGCCTCTGGTGTGCTGGTTCATGCCCATGGTCCAGAAAGAGGTCACTTTTTTCTCAGGATCTCCGTACAGGGCTGCCAGGTATTTGATGTCTTCGGCCGACACCCCGGAAATCTTTTCTGCCAGTTCCGGGGTATAGTCTTTTAAAAACGTTTTATAGGCTTCAAAATCAACGGTTTCCGCCTTGTCGGAAAACGCGAAATGATCTTCAGTGCCATACCCGATATTGGTTTTGCCTGTATGGAAGGACACATGGTCCGTTACAAACGCCTGGTTCACCCAATTGTTGTTTATAATCTCATAACAGATGGCATTGGCAATGGCCAGATCCGACTGGGGATTGAAAAGGATGGACTTGTCTGCCGCCAGGCTGGACCGGGTGGATCGGGTGGTCAGATCAATAATCTGCACATGGGTTTTTGATTTCCGGTTGGCCAGCATCCTGGAAAACAGCACGGGATGCATTTCCGCCATATTG
Organism: Pseudomonadota bacterium; assembly: GCA_018821715.1. GTDB lineage: Bacteria > Desulfobacterota > Desulfobacteria > Desulfobacterales > Desulfobacteraceae > Desulfobacula. Next base: position 9,544 of record JAHJLN010000431.1, read on the forward strand.
TTCCCCCAGGTGATAAAGACATCGGCATTGTCAATGTCTTCATAGCATCCCATGGGTTCGTCCAGGCCAAAGGTGGTCAGGCAGCCGGTGACGGCACTGGCCATGCACAGCCGTGCATTGGCTTCAACATTATTGGTCCCGATACAGCCCTTGAAAAATTTTGAAGCCGCATACCCGTCCGGGATTGACCATTGGCCCGAGCCATAGATGGCCACGGAATCCTTGCCGGTTTTTTCAATGGCGGATTTCATCTGGGCGGCCACAATGTCAAGGGCCTCTTCAATGGGTGTGGCAACCATTTTGCCGTCTTTTCGGACATAGGCCGTGGTAAACCGGTCCTTACCATATAAAATCTGAATGGAATGATACCCCTTGACACAGCACAGGCCTTTATTAACAGAACAGTTGGGGTCGCCTTTTACAGCCACGGCCCTTTCCCCTGAAACGCCTACAAGAAGTCCGCAACCGGTTCCGCAGAACCGGCAGGGGGTTTTGCTCCATAAAATGGAATCCGCAGGAAGGTCGGTTGGTTTCCAGCTTGCAAAACTGATTCCCGGAAACATGGTTGCTGCAGCCACGGCCGCACTCTTCAAGGCCATGGCCCTAATAAAATCTCTTCTGGTAATCGTCATATACCGCTCCTTAATAGTTGGTAATGTATATATTTTTACAAATCCGTATGTCCAAAGGTCATGCTCAATGACTGAAGAGACTTTAAGTCCTTGATGGTATCGATCAGGGTCTTGCTGGTCTCTTCATCCGGCGTATCAGTCAAAAGAATCAGGACCTCCCGGTTTTCTGAGGGTTTTACCTCGCAATACTGCATTTCTGAAAGGTCTTTGATCAATTGGTCTTTCATGCTCTTCTCCGGGTAAGCCAGAAAACTGAAAATCGGCATGGTGTCTCCTTATATAAGGTCTTATTTTCGTCTTTCCCCTGAAGATTTGTTTTTAAATAGATCTCATCCTCGGGTACCACAAAATAGCAGTTGAAGCAAAACAAATACTCGCTGAAACTTGCCTCATCAGGGGTGGCAAGGATAACTATATAAAATTAAAGAATAAATTCATCTGTAAAAAACCTTACGATTTTGTTACACCTTTGTTACAAAAAAATATAAGCCTTTTCAAATCCTTACAGGCATTACTTCTTTATAGTAAGTCTTGCCTGCGCAGGCATGACAAAGGGCTTTTTCGTCGCAAAGGACTTCTTTTTTATCCCTGATAATGACGCCGCAACTGTTGCAGCAGGTTTTATAATCTGCAGGGCCGGGCATATCAGATGCACTGATATGGACCGTAACCTGTTTAACTTCGAACAGCTCACAAAGGGGCATGATTTTATACGCTTCAAGCTGCTGGTCATGGGGGTCTTCAACATGAGGGGCATACAGGGCTGCGGTTTTGCGGGAGCTTTCCGTTGATACAATCCTAAAGGCTTTGTGGGTTTCAAGATTGACAAACGTTGCTGCCATGATGCCGTAATCCTTGAATTTAAGGGATCGTCTGCCAAGCTTTACACCGGTGACATAGGAAATGGCATCTGTTGCGCACCGGTCAATTTCAACATACACAATAATCTTTTTGATATCCCGGGTTTCTTTTGGATTCTCAAGACCGATCAGGTCAAGACCCAGCAGGGCCATGCGCACACCGACAACCTGACCGGGGCAAAGGTGTCCGTGCTCTTGAGCAGACCCTTTAAGAAGTGTTTCAAAGTCCATCATTTTATTATTGTCCGTCTTTATCCAGTACCTCATTGGCCCAGTTCAAAGCAGCAATCATGTTGGGGAATCCGGTTGTGGACAGTGCCAGAAGAATGGCATGGCGGATTGCTTCTTTTGTGGAACCGGTATCAAGCGCCTTGCGGGTATGGGACATGACAGCTCCCCTGGAGTTACTGCCCACAGCAATCCCCAGCTTTATCAGATTCTGGGTGTTTTCATCCAAAGGTCCTGATTCTCTTACCTTGGTTCCAAGTTCCTTATACAGGTTGAAAATTTGGGGGAACTCAGATGAAAAATCTTTATATTTGTTTGGAAGATACATGGCATGCCTCTTATTTAAGAATTTGAATCTGTAAAAATTGTGATGCATAACGATACACTAATTTTATGTGAAAAACAAAAAATAAAAAATATCCTGGTTTGCAATCGTTCATGTACTTGAGATACCATTTGTGTCATAGTATAAAAAATTGGTTGGCCCTAATTAAAAGGAAATGGAAAATGCTGCCCCTCCATATTGTCGGACACGCAGGCTGCGGAAAAACAACTTTGATTGTTGACCTGGTAAAAGCACTGGTCCAAAAAAACATCCGTGTGGGGACAATAAAACACAGTGCCCACATCCATGAACTTGACAAGCCGGGCAAGGATTCCTTTCGTCATCGGACAGCCGGGGCAGCACCGGTTACCATGGTCACAGGACAGATGAGTGCCATCTATCTGCCGAGAACCGAAGACACCTGTCCTGAAAAACTGCTTGAAACCTATTATAAAGATGTTGATATCGTCCTGATCGAGGGATGGATCAGCGGCCCGTTCCAAAAAATTGAAGTCTGGAGAGAAAGCATGGGAGAAGCCCCCCTTTTTACTGGAATTGAAAATGTCAAAGCCCTTGTTTCAAATGACATCGTTCAAGAAACCGATTTGCCGATTTTTCCCAGATCAAACATTGATCAGCTTGTCAATTTTATTATAACCCTGGTCTAATGGACGACTCAATTATCAGAGACCTGAAGGCCATACATATTCGCTGCTGTTTAAGGAGAAGCGTTTGATCCCCTGGGAAGAAATCGACCGGGTAAAAATTCCCGGGCATGATGGAGACATTACGCTGCGCAAAAGAGGTGCAGAATTTTCCATCAGAACAATAGAAACAGAACTGATGAACAGCCGTCTCCACGGCTCGGAGGATTCCCTTGCCAAGCTTGCCTTCAGCCGAATTAAACAAAAATCAGGGGCAAGAATTCTCATTGGAGGCCTTGGAATGGGCTACACCCTTGCAGCAGCACTTGAACAATCAGAGCCGGACACACAGATCACGGTTTCCGAGCTGGTCCCGGCTGTGGTCAGATGGAACCGGGAACACCTGGGACACCTTGCCGGAAAGCCGCTGGATGACCATCGGGTAAAGGTTGTTGAAGAAGATGTCGTAAAGGTCATCGGCAAAACGAAGGCTGCCTGGAATGCCATCCTTCTTGATGTGGATAACGGTCCTGAAGGACTCACCCGGAAAGCCAATGACCGCCTCTATGATAAATCCGGTCTGAAAGCATCCTTTAATGCGCTTCGCCCCAAAGGTGTACTGGCCATCTGGTCTTCCGGGCCAAACGAGCCATTCACCCGTCTTCTCGCACAATGCGGATTCCAGACTCAAACCATAACCGTACATGCCCGCAAACCAGGAAAAGGCGGCAACCACATCATCTGGCTTGCAGGAAAACCCTGATCATGTGATATCCTGACGGCAGGCATCTTTTTCTGTGCCGTGAGGCTGGAGGAAAAACCATAAAAAAATGAATGACGGAACAAAAAGAGTTGACATTCACCCTGGCCAAAAAGTTTTTATTGTTTTAAAGCAGGACCAGAGAACCGGAAAACTTACCAAAGGCATTGTCCGTGATATTCTGACAAATTCTGCCACACATCCCCACGGGATTAAGGTTCGCCTTGAAACCGGCCTTGTGGGCAGGGTTAAAACCATCCACAGCTAAAATCAAGTCATTATTTTTGTATAAAACCCTGATTTCATTTTGACAAACCCTTGAATTCTGTGTTCAGGCAGTGTAGAGTTTATTAGCCTAGGTTTGTGGTATGCGCGTAAAAAAAGCAGTTTACCTTATTAAAAGACCTGGCTTGTTATTGTATCAGGATCTTTGATCACTGCACTTAAGCGTTGAATGGTTTATGTCAGCTTTTTTTACTGTTTGTCAAAAGCCGGAAGAATGTCTCACCTGCTTAGTGGTTTAAGAATGTATCAATTTTAAGACAAGGAGGAGAGATGGAACCCGACAAATTTCGAGAATCCAGGCAGGAAATAAACCGGATGTTTAAGAATATTAATGCATTAATTGATCAAAATGAGCTTGAAGCCTCCAAATCCTGTTATCAGGAAGTATATTCCAAGCTGGACAAGTTAAAACCCCAGGCTGAAGGAGAAATCCAGGAACGGTCTGTAAAGAATCTGGGCATAAGAATCAATTCATTGCTAAACTTTATCGGCAAATTAAAACCCCCGAAAAAAACGGCGAACAAAGACGGTAAAACCACACCAAAAACTGTAATTGTCTGGGATGAAGATCTTGTGGCAAAGCTGTCACCCGGTTTTTTGAAAAAAGTGCTGACAAATATGGGAGAGGATACAGATGCCAGGGTGTGTTTCGGTACCACCGGAAAGGGAATTAGGCCCGGCTATCAGGTTGAATTCAGCAATCAGGAGAAGACCACTTTCAGCGGGTCCGGACACAGCCCTGTAAAAAAACCATTGTCTGCTAATTCAAAACAGATATCCCAACCCTTTTCTCACGGGTTAATTGATTCAATCCTGCGCGGGAAGTAACGACAAATAAATAGCAGGAAAGAATTTTTTAATGCAGCAACCGGTAGCAGGACAGCGATGGATCAGCGAAACAGAACCGGAACTTGGTCTGGGGATGCTGGTTGATGTTAATCAGAAAACCATATGCATTCGGTTTGATTTAAGCGATTGCATCCGACAGTATGCCCGCCTGTCTGCTCCGCTCAAACGGATAAAATTCAAGCCGGGAGACATCATTCAATTAAAAGATGCCTCCCGGCTGACCATTAAAACCCTGTCGGAATCCCAAGGACTTATTTATTATTCAGGGCAAGATGCTGTTGTCTGTGAAAAAGATTTGTGTGATAGGATTTCCTTTTCCCTGCCCCAGGACCGGTTGTTTGCCGGAATTACAGATGCAAGCAAATTATTTGACTTGCGGTATGCCCTCTTAAAGTCCAAAGCAGCCTATGATGCCTCTCCTGCAAAAGGTTTTCTGGGAGGCCAGGTAGAACTGATTCCCCACCAGTTTTTTATTGCAGACTCGGTTACCTCACGATTCATCCCAAGGGTTCTGCTTTCCGATGAAACAGGCCTGGGTAAGACCATAGAAGCCTGCCTGATTCTCCATAAACTGCTCATCACCCACAGAGCACAACGGATATTAATTATTGTGCCCGAATCACTGGTTCACCAGTGGTTTATCGAATTATACCGCAAATTCAACCTGTCTTTCATGATCTTTAACGAGGCGTATTGCTTAAGTTTTAAGCATCAAGATCCAGGGGTGAACCCTTTTTTAGAACATCAACTGGGGATTGTCAGCATTGATTTTCTTAATAACAAACAACAACAGATGCACATCAGTAAAGCGGGCTGGGATATGGTTATCATTGACGAAGCCCATCATATTACGGATACTGAAAACACCTATGCCTTTATTAAAACCCTTGCAAAAAAGACATCTGGATTGATACTGCTGACCGCCACGCCGGAACAGATGGGAATAAAAAATCACTTTCTTCATCTTCAGCTTCTTGATTCTGAACGGTATTTTGATTTTAACACCTATCTTGATGAAACAACCCGATATAAAAAAACCATCAAAACGGTAAAAGAATTGATAAAAAAAAAGGAGCCGGTTGATCACATCCTTGATTCCTACGGTCCTGGCCGGGTAATTTTCAGGAATAAAAGAAAAGTGATCAAAGGATTTCCAAAACGGGTGGCCCATTTAAAAGGGATAACCGCAACAGCCTCTCAAATCAATGCCCTAAACCGGGAATTTTTCAATCCACAAGAAACAAAAGGGTATGACTTTACCCATGACCCCAGGATCTGCTGCCTTCTTGAGTTGATAAAACACAAAAACAAACTGCTTGTTATCTGCAGCACAAAAGAGAAGGTGGCCGCCATAGAGAAAGCCATTGCAACTCATCTGTCGATTGATGTGGCCAAATTTGATGAAACCATGACGCTTTTACAACGGGACAGGAATGCTGTATGGTTTTCAAAAGAAACTGGCGCAAGAATCCTCATCTGCTCTGAAATCGGCAGTGAGGGAAGAAATTTCCAGTTTGTCCATCACTTGTTTTTATTTGATTTGCCCCGGAACCCGGAGCTTTTGGAGCAGCGAATCGGCAGGGTTGACAGGATCGGCCAGAAAAATACCATTCAGATTCATGTTCCCTTTGTCCTAGGCAGTGCATATGAAATCCTGGCCAGATGGTACATGGACGGATTAAACCTGTTTAATAAAAACAGGAATGGCGTTCATCTGATATTTAAAGAATTTGAACCATTGCTTGCGGATCTTTTCAGGCAATCAAAAGCAGGAACTGCTGTTGAAGAATCCTTGTTGGACAAATTAATTCTACAGACAAAATCTTTTTGCATTAAAGTGGACAAACAGCTTGACCAAGGGAAAAATATTCTCCTTGAAATGAATTCCTTTAAACCTGAATCTGCAAAAAAAATCATCCGCCATATTGTCCAGACTGAAACCAAAAAAGATCTTGACGCACTTTTGATTCCGATTCTGGATCATTACGGCATTGAAACAAATTTTTTTGATACAACCGAGTTCACATTGAATTCAACCGGCCTGACAGATGAAAAGTTCCCAGTCCCGGCAAACCTGTCAAAGGCCATGACCTTTAACAGAAAAACAGCCATTGTCAGGGATGATATTGATTTTTTTTCCTGGGACCATCCTTTTGTCCTTAATACCTTTGAATATTTTATCACCACCAATGCAGGTTCCTGTGCAAGCGCAGTGTTAAAAGGGCAAAATCATCCGGGGATCTGGCTGGAAACTGTTTTTATACTGGAATGTGTTGCACCGCTTCATTTGAACCTTGAAAGATACCTGATCCCTGATCCTATTCGGATTGTTGTGGATCATGAGGGAACGGATATCACTTTGAAAAAACCGGTTTCAGCACTTTCAAAAACAGTGGTACAGGACCAAAGCCACTGGTTCATGGATATAGAGGAACTGAGGCAGGTCCTGATCCCTTCCATGATCGAAAAAAGCGTTTCAATTGCCGGGATGCATTCTGAGGTGATGATAAAAAAAGGCAAAACCAGGATAAAAAAGATTCTTGGAAAAGAGGTCACCCGTCTGATTGAATTAAAAAAAATCAATCCTGACATCAGAAAAGAGGAGATACAACTTGCCCAAACCCGGATGACATCAGCCTTGGATCACCTGTCTACAGCCAGGCTCAGGATGGATGCATTACGGCTGATCCGGGTGCAATAACCATTACAGGGTGTTCTTAATTTCCTTTGTTCAGATTCCGAAGGATTTCCTGGTAATGGGGTCTTTTTTTGTCCCAAAAGAAAATTCCAACCCCATGGGGTTCATTTTGGGCCAGCCGCATGGCGGTTTCCATATTTTTTTCTTCCATGCGAGGGGTTAAATCAACCACATTTTCTTTAAGGTTTTTCCAGGTTCTGTTTTCCTTATCAAAGGTCACACAGGGGGTCAAAATCTGAATAAAACTGAATCCTTGATAAAGGATCCCGTTCTTAATAATGTCCTTTAATCCCTGGGGATCGCCGGCGTAACCTCTTGCCACAAAGGATGCGCCATAGGCAAGGGCAAGCCTTATGGGATTCAAAGGCGTATCTGGATTCCCCGCAGGATGGGAGCTGGTCTTCATTTCATGGGGCGTTGTGGATGACGACTGGCCCTTGGTCAGTCCGTAAATGGAATTATCAAACAACAAGAAAGTGATATTGATATTTTTTCTTGCCACATGGGGCAGGTGTCCCCCGCCAATTCCCAGGGCATCCCCATCCCCTGCAACAGCAAATACGGTCAAATCTTCCCTGGCAAGTTTCAGCCCTGTCGCCACAGGGATGGAGCGGCCGTGAAGGGTATGGAATCCATAGGTATTGATAAAAATAGGCGTTCGCCCGGAGCAGCCGATACCGCTGACTGTTACAATATTTTCCTGTTTCAGGTCAAGTTCCCGGCACGCCCGGTACAGGGCATCCACAATTCCAAAATACCCGCAGCCCGGGCACCAGGTCGGCAGATCTTTTGACCGGTATTGTAAAAAATCAGCTGCTCTTACCGTGTCTAATGTTTCATCCAAATATGCTGATCTGATTTCTTCCATTACATTTCCCTCATCTTTTGAAGAATATCCTCTGAAGCCATGGGGCGGCCGGTGATAAAATTGAGTTTTTCAACAGGTCTTTTTAAAATACAGGTTGCAAAATCAGCAAACTGTCCTGAAAAATTGAGTTCAGGAATAAGAATTTTTCTGCAGTTGTCTGCAAATTTAATCAATGCCTTTTCAGGAAACGGTGACACCATCATGGAAGAAAAAGAAGCAGCCTTAATCCCTTCCTTTTGAGCTGCCATGACAGCTTCGCGGGCTGCCCCGGCCGATGACCCCCAGGAGATGACACCAATGTCGACTTTACCCCTGCCCATGGCTGATATTTCAGGTGCCGGAGCTTCCACCAGAACGGCATTAAATTTATCATACCGTTTTTGGGTCATTTTTAAGTGCCCGGCCTGACTGTAATCCGGCCTGCCATACTCATTGTGTTCCAATCCGGTTGAAAAAAAGATGCCGCCGGGAGTACCTGGAACAGCCCGGGGTGAAATGCCGCTTTTTGTGATCTTATACCGTTTATAGTCTTTCAGATCCTCTTTTTTCGGCGCAATATTGGCAATCCGATATTTTTTAGCAGGTTTTTTGGGAACATCAATATTCTTGATACTGTTGGACAAGAAAAAATCCAGCAGCACCACCACAAGGGTCTGATATTTTTCAGCAAAATACAGTGCCAGCACCGTTGCCTCATAACAAGACTTTGTATCTGCCGGGGCAAGGACAATCCTCGGGCAGTCGCCTGTCCCTCCCATTACAGCACTGTTAAAATCACTCTGCTCTGTTTTGGTCGGCATCCCTGTTGAAGGGCCCGCTCTTTGTGAGTCAATGATCACTGCCGGCACTTCTGCCATGACCGATAATCCTGTAAATTCTGTCATCAGGGCAAACCCGGGACCTGAAGTGGCCGTCATGGCACGTTTCCCTCCAAATCCAGCCCCAATGACAGCACCAATGGCAGCGATTTCATCTTCTGTCTGCAACAGGGTTCCTCCATGCTTTGGCAGTTCTTTGCTCAATATTTCCATGATTTTTGTTGCAGGTGTTATGGGATATCCGGCATAAAACATCAGGTTGGCATCCAGGGCCGCCTGTGCCACCAGTTGATTGCCGTTGACAATGAGTTTTTCTTTTTGTTCGGGCAGATTCACCCCCTCAAAGGAATAGGGATCACTCTTTTTGATATTCTCTTTTGCCCAGTCATATCCTTCCAGAAAAGAATTCACATTGGCATCAATCACAACCTGTTTTTTTTTCCCATACCGCGCTTTTATCGAATCGGTAAACCGGTCCTTATCCACATGGAAAAGGGCTGACAACGCCCCAAGGGCAACCATGTTCATTCCCCTGGCATTTCCGGCAGCTTTGTGGGCCAGCATATTTAACGGGATTCCATAGGAAATCATACCGGGTTTTGTCCGACCTGCCACACTTTTATCTTCCTCATGGGGTCTGGCCGGTTGACTGTCATAAATCAGTATGCCGCTTTCCTTTAATGTGGGCAGCTGGGATATGGCGTGATTGTCATTTAAGGAGATTAAAACATCGGCAAGTTTTCCAGGAGAATAAATCGGGTTTGAACTGATCCTTGTGTGGGCCACACATTTTCCAAACCCTCTTATTTCAGCAGGGTATGAGTCAAACGACATAATCTCAAAACCCTGACCGCTCATGAACCTGCTTAATATTTCTCCGGCGGAAATGGTTCCTTCTCCTGCACTGCCGCAGATCTCAATTACAATATCAATATCTTTCATGAAGCATTGTCCTTGTTTGGGCATTATTCTTGTGATGCATCATTAATGTCTCCCCACCAGGTGGTTTTGATTTTTACGCCTTCCAGATCAAAATATTTTCTGCCGACAGACTCTATGACCTTATGATCCCCCAGAAGGTTATAGGCCGCCACCTCACCCTGAACAACGGCATTGGGCCAGCCAATGGACGCGCTATAGCTTTTCATATCAGGATTATAAATCTGGGCGCAGGATCCGCAGGCATAAATGCCGTCAATATTTGTCTTTAAATATTCATTGACTAAAATACCGTAATCCGTATCAATCCCGGATCCTTTTACAAAATCAATATCAGGGACAAGGCCGTTGAATGAGAACACCATGTCAACGGTTTTTTCGACCCCCTTTAGGGTCTTTATCCTGTATGACCCGTTGTCTTTTTTGTCAATCGTTGAAATATCGTCTTTAATAATGATGCTGACATCAAATTGTGACAGGCTCGTGAAAATCTGATCCAGCATGTCCTCGGTCAGGTTGTAGGGCCAGAAGGCATTGGGATAAATCAGGATGGTCACTTTTTTGCCCATGGAGTTCAGCATTTTTAAAAATTTAAACCCTACAAGATCTCCGCCAAAAATAAAAAACTCTTTTGCGTTTTGAATCTTATCCTTATAGTCCATCACATCTGTATAGGACGTGATAAATTTCAAATGATCTGCATACCCGGACATGAAGGGCAAAAGCCGCTCGCGGCTTCCGGTTGCAATGATAAGCTTTGAATACTTGATTGTTTCCATGTGCTTTAAAACCAAAGATTTTGAATCCGGATCGATTTGTTCAACCGCCTGTCCCAACCGGACCCGGATGTCTTTTTCTTTGTAGGATTCCAGTGAGGTTACCAACAGATCTTTTTGAGCGATCTCATCGGCAATAAATCCTGTCAGCTTAGGCTTATAATAATAAGGAATCATTTCATCCGAGATGATGGTAATCCTGGCGCCCTTATCTTTTTTGCGCAGTGTTTTTGCCGCATGATTCCCTGCAGGTCCATTTCCTATAATGACATAGTGATCGTTAAAAGACATCATTCCTCCAATATGCTTAGGTATCAATTTCAATGAGTTCTGTTTTTGTGACACTGATACAATCCATGGGGCATACAGACAGGCATTGTCCGCATCTAATGCAGTTGGCATGGTCAATGGCAATGGAGACCACAGCATTCCAATCGTCTGTTTCCCGGTATTCCCCATAGGTTCCGTCCGGGTTGACCGGCACGTCTGCAATCATTTTAATACAGTCCTTGGGTGCAACATCAATACAGGCGGAACAATAGATACAGGCCAGAGGATCAATCTCATATTTCAGGTTGCACAGATAGCATCTTTTGGATTCCTCGTGGGCCTGGTCGTCCGTGTATCCTGTTTCCACTTCATTGGTTGACTTAAAAAGTCTTTCTTTCATGTCAATGGTATTCATCCCAACCCTGTCAATGAAATCATGGGATCTTGGCCTGTCCGTTGTCACATGATTCTCAAGTCTGACCACAGTCTGTTTTCTTTTTTCACCAATCAGATATGCATCAATGACCCGTGCGCATTTTCTGCCGCCGGCAATGGCTGAGATAACATCAGAAGAACCGGTCACAAAATCCCCGGCCGCAAAGATGCCTGGGATTCCGGTTTGATGCCCTTTTTTATCCAGCCCGCTGAAACGGGTTGAAACCTTTTTCACATCCGGGGTCTGCCCCAATGCTGCGATGACGGAATCTGTGGGAACAATAAACTCTGAATTCTCTATGGGAACAGAAATTCTATAGGGCGGTGTATCGATTTTTTCCATGCCCGTTCGTTTAAATTCAATCCCGGTAACCTTGTTATTCTTTCCTATAATCTTTGACGGCTGGATAAGGCTGTAGGTCTTAATCCCTTCAAATTGAGCTTCATGTTTTTCACTGTCATCAATGCGCATGTATTCCCCGGTTTTACGGATATTAATGCTGACATCTGCTGCGCCAAGCCGGACGGCTGATCTTGCGCAGTCAACTGCGGTAAACCCGGCCCCGATAACAACGACCTTGTCGCCGACAAAAGGGGTCAGTCCCTCATTAACCGCTTTCATGAACTCGAGTCCATGATGGACATTTTCAAGCTCCTGGCCGGGAATATCGAGTTTTCGCGGGCTGACGCACCCGGTTGCCACAACCACGGCATCATACTCTTTTCCAAGCTGATCCAGGGAAATATCAGAACCAACGGCCGTGTTTGTCTCCAATTGGATCCCCATCCTGAGAATATTATTGATCTCAAGCAGGATAAGATCCCGTGGCAGCCTGAACTCAGGAATTCCATACATCAGCATACCGCCCGGGTTCTCCATACTCTCGAAAATCACAACCCTATACCCTAAAACAGCCAGGTCATGGGCTGCTGCCAACCCTGCCGGACCCGCACCGATGACAGCTACTTTTTTTCCTGTGGGTGCATAAAGCCCCTCAATGATGCGATGTGAGACCGGCTTTAAATCCGCACAAGTGCGCTTCAAATGACAAATCGCGACACTCAGGCCGTTATCCGGTTCTCCATGACGGCAGACGAATTCACAGGGCCTTGAACAGATCCTTCCCAAAACACCGGGTAAAATATTGGCGCTGCGATTTAATTCATAGGCTCTGCCATATCTTTTTTCATGAATACACCGGATGTATCCCGGGATATTGGTCTTTGCAGGACACGCCTCCTGGCAGGGAATACTTGTGGCAACCTGTCCGAAATCCCTGGCATCGGTTGAGTAGACAATCTGTTTTACAGATTGAGCTGAATAAATCTTGTTTTTATCCTGAAAGAGTTTTTCTTCTTTGGAATACAGATGATTACGTTTCAATATTTACCCCGCAATTCTTAGGGTTATCGGTTAAACCAACTGCTGTAAAGAAAGCAGCAAGCCTGCTGTTTCATAAATGAGGGAATGAATGAATAAGTGTACCGTTTTATCAAATGCCTGTCAAAAGAATAAGAAAAAAGTGCCGATTCATTTATAACTCCTTTTAAATATCATCCTGATTGGGTTATGACTTGAAACTGTTCCAACTGTGTTATAATTGTACCTGCAGTAAATAACGCAAACAACTGTAAAAGATTGATAAAATATTTTGATAGTGAAAGAAACCTTTAAAATATCAGTTAAAGATTTAATATCCGTCAGCCTTCGAAAGGGAGATCTACTGCAGGGGTATGTCAGCCGGACACGAGCGCTGGACGGTATCCGCGAACATACAAGGATACAAAGTCTGCGGCCTGAGCATTACAAAAAGGAAGTGCCGGTTTCTTTTCGCATCGAGATGGATCACTTTATTCTTGAAATTTTCGGCAGGGCAGACGGTATCCTTGAATCCAAAAACACCCTTCTTGTTGAAGAAATAAAGACCTGCCGGAACGCTCCCGATAAAATGGTATCTGATCCCTCTTTGCTTCATATGGCCCAGCTTAAATGCTATGGTTATATGATTCTAAAAGAAAAAAATCTTGAAAAAATCACGCTTCAGCTGACCTATGTCCAGGTGAGTTCAAAAAAAACAGCACAAATTAAAACCGATTATACGGCAGATGAGCTTAAACTGTTTTTTGATCCCCTCATTTCCCATTACACGACCATCTTAAAAAACCAGGCAAACTGGCATCTGATCCGGAACAGATCCATAGAATCCCTGCCGTTTCCCTATGAAGATTTCAGGGAAGGTCAAAGACAGCTTGCTGAAAGTGTTTATAAAATTATTAAAAATGAAAAAATTCTATTTGCAAGGGCCCCTACCGGAACGGGGAAAACCATTGCCACCTTGTTTCCTGCCATTAAATCCCTTGGTCTTGGACAAATCGACAAACTCTTTTACCTGACCGCCAAAACCGTTGGCAAAACCGTGGCTGCAAAAGCATTGACCGATATGAGAGACAAGGGCTTAAGATTAAAAAGCATCAGTTTTACTGCCAAACAAAAAATCTGCTTTGTGTCAGACGATACCTGTGACATGGAGACCTGCTCCTATGCCCGGGACTACTACACAAGACTCAGGCCTGCCATGGCTGAAGTATATAAACATGATGCCTTTGATCAGGATCTGATTGAAGAGCTTGCAACAAAACATCACCTCTGCCCCTTTGAGCTGTCTCTGGACATATCCCTTGTCTGCGATGTGATCATTTGTGACCTGAATTATTGTTTTGATCCAAGGGTTTATTTAAAACAATATTTTGATCAGAACTTTTCCAACATTTCTTTTCTGATCGATGAAGCCCATAATCTTCCCGATCGTTTGCGATCCATGTACTCGGCAGACCTGTTAAAAACAGATGTCTTGAAAATCCAGCGGCTGGTAAGAAAAACCCTGCCTGAAATCTCCAAGACATTGATTGCCATCAACCGGTACCTGCTGAAAATGAAAAAAGACTGCATGGAAAACCAGTCTGATTTCATGGAGTTTAATGAACTTCCCCAGGACTTTTTGACCACGCTGAAAGAGTTTGCAAGAAAAACAGACCTATGGCTTGATCAAAACCAGGAATCCGTTATCCGCCCGGACCTTTTAACCTTTTATTTTACCGTCAGTATTTTTTTGACCATCGCCACCTATTTTGACTCAAATTACAAATTTTATGTCCAAAGGATGGGTGAAAGCGATCTTTGCGCAAGGCTTTTCTGCATGGACCCCTCCCCTGTTTTTTCAAATTTGATAAAAAGAAGCCGGTCCTGCATACTGTTTTCTGCAACCTTGGTTCCGATTGACTATTACAAGGATATTTTATTTGATTCCAGTATAAATCCCTTTTCAACCGTACTGCCCTCCCCTTTTCCAAAAGAAAATTTCGGGCTCTTTGTTTATTCAAGCATAAAAACAACCTATAGGGAAAGGTCCTGGTCCTATGACGACATTGCCCATGTCATAACGGATATTGTCAATAGCAAAACCGGCAACTATATGGTGTACTTCCCATCCTATGCCTATATGAACAGGGTTGTTCAAATTCTTGAAAAAAGCCATGCCCTTTCCAAAATCATTGTCCAAACCCCGAACATGACGGAACCCCTGCGCCAGGAATTTTTAGATGCCTTTATCCACGCCGCACCCATCACAGGGTTTGCAGTGATGGGAGGGATTTTCGGGGAAGGCATTGACCTTTTCGGCGAACAACTGATCGGTGCCATTATCATCAGTGTTGCCGTTCCCCAGGTTTGCCCTGAAAGAGACCTGATAAAAGACTATTATGATGGTCTTGATAGCTCAGGATTCTTCAAATCCTATCAGATGCCCGGATTCAACCGGGTGATGCAGGCTGCCGGAAGGGTTATCAGAACCCGGACCGATAAAGGTGTGGTGGTATTGATTGACGAGCGGTTTGCCCGCAGGGACTATCAATCCCTATTTCCCCACGAGTGGCAGGACTATGCCGTTGTCAGCACTGCTCCTGAATTAAAAAACAGATTGTCAGACTTCTGGAAATGTCATGCCCGAGATATGGAACTTGAAAATTAACCGGTCACTACCTTGTTTCTTCCGGTTTCCTTTGCCCGGTAAAGCGCTTTGTCTGCCCTGTCGATGAGATTGCTCTGGTTTTCAACCCCTTTTTTGTATTCACTGACCCCGGCACTGACAGTGAGGCTCAGTCCCGGGAATCTGTTATTTAAAAGCTTACCCAGGTTCTCGATTTCTTTTCTAATTCTTTCGGCGTAGACAAAGGCTTTTGACAAATCAGTATCGTTTAAGATGACAATAAATTCTTCACCGCCATATCTGCCCACATGGTCAAAGGGCCTGGACAGTTTCTTTAAGGTTGTGGCAATCAGTTTAAGGATATTGTCCCCAGCCTGGTGCCCGAATTTATCATTGAATTTTTTAAAAAAATCCACATCAATCATCACCAGGGAGAGCTTGTTTTTCCCATCCACTGCTTTTCTGAATGATGTTGCAACCTGCTTGTCAATGGCTGCACGGTTCAAAAGACCGGTAAGTCCATCCTTGAGGGAAATCGCTTTTGCCTCTTTGTAAGTCCCTGCATTTTCCATGGCAATGCCAAGTTCATAGGCCACAATGGCAATGGAAGAAAAAACATCCGGCAGGATGGGGTTTTTAGAAACAATATTGTCCATGCCAAGGATACCGATGACCTTGTTATGGCTGGAAAAAGGCACAATAACCATCT
>JAHJLN010000432.1 GCA_018821715.1 Pseudomonadota bacterium
AGAAGATACTGACAAAATTGCCCAGGTGGCAAAAGTTTACAAGATTGCAGTATCAAAAATTGTTCACTCCGGCAAGAAAAGAGCCCTGCAGACAGCTGATATTTTCAATGAAGCACTGGGGATAAAAGACCCATGCGAACGGATCGACGGCATTAACCCCCTGGATGATGTCAAGGTGTTTGGTGATGGCATTGACCCGTTATCAAATATAATGGTGGTTGGGCATTTGCCCTTTATGGAGAAGCTGGTTTCATATCTGACAGCCAAGTCTGAGGCGTTGAGGGTGTATAAGTTCCAGAACTCAGGAGTTGTCTGCCTTGAATATGGTCAGGGCGGCTGGTATATAAAATGGACGCTTAATCCAAACATTTCATAACCTGATTGTGCAAAGCAAAAGCGGTAATGTCCTTTTTAGCAACTGCTATTTTTGTAATAAGGCTTTTCCCTTGACTTTCATGATGAAGTTCATCAAAATCTAATTTATAAACAACCCGTCAATTTATTTCGTCAAGGTGTATCAGGATGAATGATTTAGTGCTTAAAAAGCCAGGTATTCTTATTGTTGATGATGAGCCCGCTATCAGGCATTTGTTTGAAAAAGCAATGAAAAGAGCCGGGTATGACTGCCAGGCGACGGAAAACGGCGAGCAAGCGTTGGCAATAATGTCTCAGCGTAATTTTGATGTGGTGATATCAGATATTGACATGCCGGGGATGACCGGGATTGAGCTGTCCCAGAAGATACTTGAAACCTATTCATCTGATGTGATTGTTATGACGGGAAAAGTGAAAAGTTATCACTATGATGAGATGATTAATCTGGGTGCCAGTGATTTTGTTGAAAAACCGTTTTCAGTTCAGGAATTGATTTTAAGGGTAAATCGCGTTTTAAGAGAACGGCACCTGAAAAAAGAAGCCAAAAAGTCCCATGAAGATCTCAAGCAGGCGTATATTGATTCCATTCACCGCCTGGTAATGGCGTCTGAATTCAAAGATGAGGATACCGGCGATCATATCGTAAGAATCGGTGAATACAGCCGGTTGATGGCACAAAAACTTGGACTGTCGACCAAAGAAATTGAACTCATATACTATGCTGCGCCCATGCACGATGTGGGGAAAATTGGGATACCGGACAAGATCATGTTAAAACCGGGTAAATTGACCGAGGAAGAATTTGAGACCATGAAGACCCATACGATTATTGGCGCAAAACTTTTATCCCGGTCAAAATCCGGGATTTTAAAAATGGCAAAGGAAATTGCATTGTGCCACCATGAAAAATATAATGGCCAGGGATATCCCAATCAGCTTTTAGGGGAGGAGATTCCTGTTTCCGGCAGAATCGTGGCCATTGCCGATACCTTTGATGCCCTGACATCCAAGCGGCCCTATAAAGATCCCTATCCTCCCGAGATGGCACTGGATATTATACGCAATGAAAGAGGCAAACACTTTGATCCGTTGATCACAGATATATTTATGAAATACTTCAGCGAGTTCTTGCAGATTCGGGAAACCATAGGCGCTTTTGAGGAAGTCAACCTGGAAAATTTTATGCTCAGTGAACGGGACAAAGAGTCTATTCAAACCTGAAAAACTTAAAAATCCATATCATAGTTGTTTTTTTTGTGCCTGGTATTTTGACATAAGCATAAAAAGCGCTTTCTTTTTTAAAGGTTTTGAAAGGTAATCATCCATACCCGATTCAATGAATTTTTCGCGATCCCCCATCATGGCATTGGCCGTCAAAGCAATGATGGGAGTTCGGTGGTTATGTTTATTCTCCATTGCCCTTATTTTCTTTGTTGCTTCAATACCGCCCATGACCGGCATCTGGTTATCCATCAAAATAAGATCAAAGCTTTGTTTGGGAAAAATTTCCACAGCCTCTAAACCGTTATTGGCAATGGTTATGGTGTGATTTGTTGTTTTCAAAAAACTGTTCACCACTTTCTGGTTTATCTTGTTGTCTTCAACCAGTAAAATATTTAATCCTCTTGTGTTTTTTCCTGAGACCGGCAGGTTATCTTCAAATGTATACTGGCTGATGATGGGTTCAGCAGGATTATTCAAGATTTCCAGCGGTGTTCCCATAAGGGCCCTGAGACAGTCAAAGATCTGGTATTTTTTCAAGGGCTTGGTAAGATATCCGCAAAACCCTTCTTTTTTAAAACTTGCTGCATCTCCCCGTCCTGCAACCGAAGAGACGATGATGATAAAAGTATTTTTTAAATCCGGGTCAGCTTTTATGATTCTGCCGGTGTCTTTCCCGGTCATTTCCGGCATCTGCATATCCATGAGAACAATCTGGAAAGGATCATTCATGCTATGGGCTTCCTTTAAGGCTGCAACAGCCTCTTTGCCTGTCATCACACTCTTGAAACGGCATTCCCAGGATTTTAAATACTCAGCAAAAACCTTGTGGTTGATAGTGTTATCATCCACAACAAGGATTTTTACACCCTTAAGATCTTTACAAGGAAAAATCGCTTTGCTGGCAGCGTCCTTTTGCTTGCCGAAATCTACGGTGAACCAGAAGGTAGAACCTTTTCCCTCTGTGCTTCTCACACCTACTTCACCGCCCATTAATTCAGATAATTGCTTTGAAATTGCAAGACCAAGGCCGGTACCCCCATATTTCCGGGTAATGGATGCATCCACCTGTGTAAATGAATTAAACAGCAAAGGAATTTTAGCTTCCGGGATACCGATACCGGTATCGGTTATTTCAAACAGCAACATTATCCTTTGTTCTGTTTGATCTTTAACAGAGACCTGGATATCTACCGATCCTTTTTTAACAAATTTAAGGGCATTTCCACAAAGATTGGTAATAATCTGGCGAAGGCGGCTGGGATCTCCATTCAGATGAACCGGAACATTCTCGTCAATGAGACAGGCAAATTCAATCCCCTTTTCAAAGGCCTTGATGGCCATTACATCGCCCAGGTTTTCTATGGTTGTCCTCAAGTTAAAATCAATGTTTTCAATATCCAGCTTGCCGGCCTCGATTTTTGAAAAATCCAGAATATCATTGATCAGGCTCAGCAAGGCATCCGCACTGATCTGGGCAAGACTTGCAAATTCTTTTTGTTCGGGTGTAAGCTTTGTTTCCAGAAGAATTTCCAGCATGCCCATAACCCCGTTCATGGGGGTTCGTATTTCATGGCTCATGTTTGCCAGGAACTCACTTTTTGTAATGGATGCCTGCTCTGCATCCTGACGGGCCTGGGTAATGTCATCCATATTTTTTTTAAGGGTCTGGGTCATCTCATCAAAGGATCTGGACAACTGGCCGATTTCATCTTGTGTTTTGGTGTCGACCCTGTGGTCCAGGTTTCCGGCTCCGATAATATCAATGCCCTTATTCAACAGATTCAGCTGACGGCCGACGGAATTAGAAAGGCCAAATGCAATGAAAATAACAAGAATGACGATAACGACCACAAGGATAAGTTCGATTTTCTGCCATTTTTTAACCAGGTTATAGCTGCTGTTTAATTCACTTCCAGCAGCAGCCACCATTTCTTCGGTACGTTTCAGCGCAGCCTCCTGGGTCTGCCGGAGTTGTTCATTTATTTTGACACTGGCCCGGGATATCTGTTCTTTATGGTTTAACAGGTTGAGGGTTGCTTTAATAATC
This sequence comes from Pseudomonadota bacterium, assembly GCA_018821715.1. Taxonomy (GTDB): domain Bacteria; phylum Desulfobacterota; class Desulfobacteria; order Desulfobacterales; family Desulfobacteraceae; genus Desulfobacula. Next base: position 3,647 of record JAHJLN010000432.1, read on the forward strand.
TGCTGGATATTGGATTCAAATCCAGCCAGATTCTTTTTAACCTGAAGACCTTCCGGGGAATCGGGCAGTTTGTTGAGTTTTTCCCTGATATTTTCCAGGGACCTGTATATTTTCTCTTTAAGGTAATGGATTAAATCCGCATCCTTTAACAGATAAATTTCTTTTACCAGTGCATCAACCTCTTTACAGCCCATGTTAATGATCAAGGCGGCCTTAAGCATCATAAACGCCTGGTCGGTAATCGTATTCATATTGGAATAACTGTCGAGAATCTTAGCTTTTGATTTATCAAGATCCTGAATTGAATCAAATGACGAGTTGTATCTCAAATACAAAGCAGCATTGGAAATCCGGTCAATTATATTTTGATAGGATTTCATATGATTGGAAATATCGGCCATATATTTGTCTGCAGTATGGGGAAGGTTCTCATGTTGATGCTCAAGTGAAAGGGAAATCTCTTTTTCAAGGGACAAAATCAAGTCTGACAGAGTTTTTCGATCCGAACTGTCGGGAAGAACAGTGATTTTAGATGTTGAATCTTTTTGTAGATCAACTATTTGTTCTTCAATCGCTTTAAGGGATGAAAAATCTAAATCCTTTGAAAAAGCAGTATTCATAATCTCATTTATTTTCATGCAATTGTATTGAATTGCGTAGGCGGCCTTTATTGTGTTAAATGCTGTTTTTGAAGAAGAGGTCGTGGCATCGATGTCATGGATGACAAGTGAAGAGGCGGTATCAACATTTATAACTGCATCAAACTCTATATTGTCGGTAATATTATAGGAAAGACTGGTAATCTGATCTAGAATTATTTTATTGGTTGATCCAAGGTCGGCCAGTCTTTCCTGAGTACCGAAATCATTTTGTTTGTTGATAAAAAGATCCAGAATGGATTCTGCAAATTTCACCCGGGTTTGATTTTCAATTTGTGTCCCTTTTTCATGAATTTCAATCAATTGGGGTAAAAATATTTCAAGTTCTTTATTATTGTTGGCATTTAAGATATTGGCGGCAATTTTTCTTAGCTCAATAACGTCGATTAACTCATGGTTCTGTGTGGTGATATTGTTGCTCACACTGGTTGTCGTGGCCTTAAAAGTGTTATGGATCTGGTTTAACGACCAGATGCCAACCCCTCCTGCAAACCCGGCAAGAAGCGCACAAATCAGGCCGCTTAGTAATAATTTTGCTTTTATTGATAAAGACATAATGAACTTAATTCGCTTATATTATTCAATTGGTTGCGTTTTGCCGTCTTTAATCACGGTTAAAAAGACATCATCCATGCCTTGATGGTCATCCTTGCCAAAGGTCAGTTTAATCCCGTCAAGGTCAATGGTTCCCATTGCCTCAATGGCAGCAATCAAATTGCTGCGGGTTAATGTGGTGTCGGTTTTTGCGAGTGCCGTACAAAAAAACTTTGCTGTAATATATCCTTCAAAAGATATAAAATTGATTTTCGCCTCTGGAATGAATTGTGCCATATCTTTGATAAACTCTTTGACAACGGGTATGCTTTCATCCCATGGATACTGGACAACCTGGGAGATAATAGTACCATTGCCCTGTTCGCCAAGTTCGTTGATCAATGCCTGGGTACCGACAAAGGAAATATTGCAGAAAAGGGTATCCTCAAGCCCATGGGCTTTGGCAATTTTAATGAATTCAGCACAGGGCTGATAGGCGCCCACCATGACAACGGCTTCCGGGTCTGCTTTTCGTATCTTGAGAAACCCGCTTTTTACCGCCATTGAATTTCGTTCATATGTCCCTGTCGCCATAAGTTCAAGAGATCTTTTTTTTAAGGCAAGCTGGATGCCGAGAAGCCCTGCCTGGCCATAGTCATCATTTTGGAAAAAACAGGCAATCTTTGTTTTATGAAGGATATCCACCAGATACTGTGCCAGCTTTTCCATTTCCTGGTAATAACTCGCCCGTATGTTAATGACATTTTTCTTTAACGGGTTTCGTAAAAATTCAGCCCCTGTAAAGGGAGCAAAAAAAGGAATATTCAATTCATCGAGAATAGGGAAGACAGCTTTTGATGTAGGCGTTCCCACATAGCCGATCGTAAGGAACACCTTGTCATTCCCGATGAGCTGGCGGGTGTTTGTGATGGCTTTTTCAGGTTCATATCCATCATCCAGACTGATGAGCCGGATGGTTCGCCCCTTAATCCCGCCGGCCTGGTTGATTTTTTCAAAATATGCGGTCAGTCCTTCTTTCATGCTGATGCCAATGGCCTGTGCAGGTCCTGTCAGGGCACAGGACTGTCCTATGATGATCTCAGTGTCGGTTATACCGTTTTCTGCATAGGATTCAGAATGACCGGCAGGTAAAAAAAACAGGAGCAACAATATCGCGGATAGTTTCTTAACGAACATCAATTCATCTCCTTACGGTCGGATAATGGTTTATTGGATCGGTTCCAGACCCAGGCTTTTACCGGCATTTTTTCTGGCAGCCTCCCACTCTGATTTAGTTTGTACAAGCTTGTCTCCTGAAAATTGATCCAGAATTTCAAAATAATCCAGGCTGAATTCATCTTTTAAGACGTCTTCCTTTGATTTGCAGTTTACCACATAAACGGACTGGACGTTTTGATGATCAAATGCCCGCCAGAGCTGTACGTCTTTTAACAGGGTAAACTGATGGTTTTCAAGCGCTTTGATAATATCACCGGATTCCAAGGAACCGGCCCTGTTTGCAGCGCTTGAATATTCATAGACATTTGTATAAGCTGTTGCAGCCCCCCAGCAGGGATATCTTTGATACTTTTTTACAAAGGTATCAACAAAGAGTTGTCCCCGTTTGTAATGGTATTTTTTAGGGACCTGCCAGTTCCAGTCCGATGTGCCGACTACATTTTCCATAACATCGGGCCCGGCCTTTTCAACCATGCCCAGCTCAAGGATGGGCACTACGATTTTGGATTGTTTTTTTAAGCCTAATGCTGCGGCTTTTTTCAGGCCAAGGGTCATATCGTTTCCAAACAATACCATGACGACAACATCGGGTCTGGCAAGTTTTGCCATTAGAACGGCTTTTGTAAATTCATTTTCCCCAGCGCCAAGTTTTGTTAATATGGTCTTATGGACATTGGTATCTTCTGTTTGAGTGAATTTTCTTATGGAGTCTTCCGAGGACCAGCCCCATGAATAGTCTGCTACGATATAAAAATATTTTTTGCCTGAAAAATGCTTGTTCAGGTATGAGGAAAGCGCCTTGGCCCCCATCCAGGCATTATAGCAGACCCTGAAGGTATGGCGGTGACCGTTTTCTCTTGTTGTGGCATTTGACGCGGTAATGGTGGCCATGAAAATAATTTTCTGCTGCTGGCAGACTTCGCCCACTGCAACGGCCACACCGCTGGAAACACCGCCGAAAATCATTTTAACCTTGTCCTTTTCAATCATCTCCACTGCATTTTCCACTGCCTGCTGGGCGTTGGTTTTTGTATCCAGCACAACAAGCTCAAGGGGTTTGCCCAGAACACCGCCGGCAGCATTGATTTCTTCAAGGGCAAGGGTGGCCCCCCTCAACTGATCCAGCCCCTGAGCTGCGTAAGGCCCTGTGGCCGGATAATTAAATCCGATCTTTACAGTATTTTCTGCAAATGAACATATCGGAACCATCAAAAAAAGGAAAATTAAAAAAGCGACTTTTTTCATGTGGGTTACCTGCCTTTTCTTATTATTGACATAAGAGAACACATAGCGGCCATTTTTTTACTATTTTAAAAAAAAATATTTAATAGATTAGGCTGAGTTGCTCAAATTTTATACTGCTTGTCACGCCTGTGAAGTTCAATTTCGTAAAATATACTATGGATTTATAGAAAGAATCAATGTTTTTTTTAAAAATCATCCGTTGTTTGTCATGGAACGGATTTCAAAATATTGAAAAAATAAGCAATATCCGAAAAACAGGTTTTAAATATAATGAACCTGTTTGAAAGCCGCTGCAAGCTTGTCCCGGTTGATGGGCT
>JAHJLN010000433.1 GCA_018821715.1 Pseudomonadota bacterium
GACCATTGACTATAATACGCTTTCATGATAGTTTTCAAGACCATTTTATAATAACAATTGAAAGGATTTGGATTTTGGAAAGAACATTATCAATCATTAAGCCCGACGGGGTTGCAAAAAACGTAATTGGTGAAGTGATCAAACGGTTTGAAACCGATGGTATCAAAATTGCCGCCATGAAAATGATTCACCTTACAAAAATACAGGCTCAGGGGTTTTATGCCGTTCATAAAGAACGCCCTTTTTTTAACAGCCTGACAGACTTTATGACCTCAGGACCGATTGTTGTCATGATTCTTGAAGGAGAAGACGTGATTGCAAGGAACAGAAAACTCATGGGCGCTACCAATTTTAAAGAAGCAGAACAAGGGACCATTAGAAAAGATTATGCCACGGACATAGAAAAAAATGTTGTTCATGGCTCTGATGCACCTGAGACCGCTGCGTTTGAAATCGGATATTTTTTCAATGATCTTGAAATCCAGAAAAGATAATCCATCCTGGTTATAAAACATAAAACCGCAGTCTAAAGTTTTAGTTTCAGACTGCGGTTTTTATATTTGATGCCACATGTTTTCAAGGATTCAGCAGATCAAATCCCGTCACTGCATCTTTTCTCCTTATGCCGGTAGACTCCACAAGTTCATACACAATTATTTCCATCACATGCCAGACCCTTACCCCTTTCCTGATACATCCGGTCACAGTTGAAAGCCCTCTGCCGCAAGCCATATGCATATGAAGGACAGGGTTCCCGGTTTCATCGGGAAAAAGTGTGCCTGTTCCTGCTACCTCATGGACATTATCGAGCATCTGCTCCCGAGGCAGGATCTGTTCAGACCTTCCCTGCTCAGGTCCTGTGACCAGTATGCTTTTGGCATCCGCACCCCCCAGAACAATCATGGATGCAGCCTGTATATGATTCTGCCTTGCAAATGTTTCAATTTGTTCATGTACAATATCACCGTCTTCAAGCCTGATGACAAATATCCGGCCAGGCTTAGCCTGTGAATATTTCATGATTCATCTTCCCTGTTTTATACCCGTCAATATCAATACTGGTATGCTCAAATCCAATCTTGACAAACGCAGTTGAAATTTTCTGACGAATATCCATATTTAAGATTTTGTTGATCCGATCCGGTTCAACTTCAATCCTGGCCATATTCCCATGACATCTCACCCTGACTTGCGCAAATCCCATGCCCTGCAATAACGCTTCCGCCTTATCCACCATCAACAGATCCTCGGCAGTTATTTTTTCATTATATGGAATCCGTGTTGCCAGACAAGATTGTGAATGCTTATTCCAGGTTTCAAGGTCAAGCTGCCTTGAAAGCCGCCGGATATCTGCTTTGGTAAATCCTGCCTCTACAAGGGGAGACAGGAAACCAAGCTCTTGTGCCGCCTTTAAGCCCGGCCGATAATCTTTTAAATCATCCAGATTGACTGCATGAAGCAGAACAGTAATGCCAAAATTTTGGGCTGCCTGTTTTACCAAAGAAAAGGTTTGCTTTTTACAATGATAACACCGCAGGGCTGTATTGCTGACAACCGCTTCATTTCCAAGGATATCCATATCTATACAGATATGCTCAACCCCTATTGACCGGGCCATTTGAGTTGCAAACTCAATTTCCCTTTCTGGTACAAACTTTGAAGAGACGGTAATGGCCAGCAATTTTTTTGGATTCACTTTTTTTGCCACTGCCAGAAGAAACGAACTGTCAACACCACCTGAAAACGCCACCGCAAAACAGGACAGTTTTGTTAATTTTTCTTCAATCTCCTTAAGATCTTTGTGCAATCTGTTTCCCCTGAATTAATGGGTATAAATCTCAAATTTTGTTTCAGGGCTGGTAAGAGAATCAATCCGTTCCTGATAGGCCATTCTTTTTTTACTGACAAGCCATTTTGACCAGTCATCAATCTCCTGCCATTTGCTGATGATAAGCATTTCTCCCGGCACATCTACCCGTTTTAAAGTTTCAGCCCCGATATAGCCTTTCTCGTTTAACGCAGCGCTTCTCATTTCCCGGTATAACTCTTCCAGAAGGATTTCTTTTCCAGGCGAGACCTTTCTTTTTATCAATACAGTAACGGCCATCTTTTCCTCCCATCTATAATATATTATGGAAAAACAAATACACCTGTTGTCTTATATACCATATTCCACCTGTGTTTAACAAACCCTGATCCAAGATAATTCTTGACTAAAAACCCATCTTATTATATAAGCCAACCAATATTTTGCTGGGTGATCGTCCAACGGCAGGACTACGGACTCTGACTCCGTCAATTAAGGTTCAAATCCTTATCACCCAGCCACTTAAAAGACAAAGGCTTTCAGCAATTTTGCTTGAAAGCCTTTTTTGATTGGTTTCATTTTTTAATGTGGTTCTTATTAATCCGGCAATCAAATAGTCGCCTTTGCATAAGTAATTTTTGGATGTCTAAAATATCTTTTAATTCTGCCTGGCAATTTTTGAAGTTTTCTTAAATGAGATATGGCCTTATGCTTTAACTGGTCCTTTGTCCTTGCAGGAACTCCTGAATGAACACCAACCTTTAAATCACAATTCAGATATTCATCTGGATTTAATTCGGGTGAATAAGCAGGAAGATAAAATACTTCAATTTGGGTTCTGTGCTCTTTTAGCCAATCCTTCACCATATGGCTATGGTGAACTTTCAAGTTATCCAAAATTAAGAAGATTTTCTTCTTTGAATCTTTGATCAGCCTCCCCATGAATTTGATCAATGTTTGAGAGTTCATTTTGTCATCATAGACCATAAAGCGAACTTTACCCTGATTTGTGACTGTAGATATCAGATTAACCCCTTTGCACTTTGGATGGATTTTGATTGCTGGAGTTACACCGTGAGGGGAATAGCTGCGACCATGATAAGTATCATTGCAAAGGCCGGTCTCATCTCCCCATTGAATCTGAGCATTCTCTCCAATCGCTCGATTAGCGATAGCTGGATATTCATTATCCAACCAGTTTTTTACTGCTTTTGGATTTTGCTTATATGCCCTACGCAAAGGTCTTTGAGGCGTGAAACCCCATCGTTTTAAATATTCTCCGACAGTTCGAATCGGCATCTCAATGTTCCACAATTGTTCTATCAATTGCTGAACAGCCTTTCTTGTCCATAAGGCAAAGGGCAGTTTCATTTGATCCGGGCATTTGTCATATATTGCTTTTTGCAATTCGTTTTCCTGCTCTATAACAAGCGTTCGAGTACTACCAATTTCAGGACCCCGTTTTTTGATTTTCAGAGCTTTTTTCCCACCACTTTTATACAATTTCCACCAACCTGAAATTGTAGAAGGATGAATCCCTGTAATATCGCTGATTTCCAATCTTTTCCGGCCCTGTTTTTTAAACGAATGACCTGATAACGAATTTCTTGTTGAGCTTCGATGCTTAGTTTGCGTGCGTCTATTTTTTCCATGCTTCTGTATAGCAATTTACTAACAAAAAGTCATGTTCCCTTTTGCCGGGTTAATATTATAAAAAACACTGATGGGACACGTCTGTAATTAAACTTGTCAAGAAATATTGTTGCATTTTAAATGTTTGGTTTTACCATCCCCAGCCACCGAACTTGCCGTGAAAATCGCCAATAGAACATCTTATCTTCTGTTGCAACCCTTGATTCGAACTTTTATATGGACTTAAAACATAATAATATTCCAGAACCAAACAAAAATATTGCAAAATATTTACTATATTTTTGGTTGTTAATTTCCATATAAATGGTTGTTTCTGTGAGAATAAAAACTATAACACCGACAATCAAATACAAACCATTTTCTATAAAATGAATATTTGATAGATTGGATGAAAAAAACAATGTCGCAATTTGAAATGCAGCAAAGGTCGCATAGGATGCTGCCACTGTTGCACGGGTTACATCTTTTTCATACGTTTTGTTATGAATTATTGCAGTCAGCAAAGATCCACCAAGATTGGTGGCGCCATGAATTATTCCCATAGTGATTAAATATAATCTTTCATGTTCTGTTAACGATTCGATGACATTCCTTAATTTAGGGGAATAATCTTTTATTGCGACAACCAGCAGGAATATACCGACAATCATACCGATGTTAACATTAGATTTGGCGACAACGAATAAAAATAAAACCACGAACGGTATAGTGAAAAACAATATTTTTTTATAAAAATATATATCTA
>JAHJLN010000434.1 GCA_018821715.1 Pseudomonadota bacterium
GGACTTTACCACCCCCAGATGTTCATTAAAAAGCTTGCGGTATTGGGATAACTGGATAAGCCAGTCCGGATTGTCGTCCAGAAAATAATAGGATACAAACCCTTTCTGATTGACCAGGGACGTGCCCATGGCTTCGGCAGATTGAAAAATTTCCACATTTTTATTGATGATATTTTTAAAGGTTCTTTCTATTTTATAGGTATACCAGATCATCAGCGCACCACCAATCAATGTGATGCTCAAAAGGATGGCATTAACAAGGTATACTCTGTTTCTAATACTTAGATGTACAATTAATTTACCCACCATGTTGATCGTTTACTTCCTTAAATTTTGAAAAATTTTCATAATGACTCTTCTTTTCTGGCAGCGCAGATTTCCATAAAAATATCGGTCAGCCTTAATATTCCGACAATTTCATCTCCCCGGCTCACCAGAAGGGATTGATGATGTCCCATGACCAACTGGTGAACAGCTTGATTCAACCCTGAATCCTCCTTTACATACTCACCCGGCGTCAATTTATACATGACATCAATTACTTTTTGTTTTCCCGCCTTGCGGCAAATATCTTTTAAGGGTTCATACCATAATTCATACTGATCTAAAATCGATTTCATAAATTGAGGACTGAATCCGAACCGGGGGAAAGACTCTTTTTCTCCTAAGAGTCCGTATTTCGGCTCCAAAGCCCTGATGACATCCAGTTGACTGATCTTACCAATAACCTTGCCGGTGTTTTTTTCACAGACAAGAATGGCCCGGTGCCGGTAACGGCTTTTATCAAACTGGAACTGGGCAGCTTCCAATGCATCAATGGCACCGGACAAAGTGGCGTCATCAAAAACAGTGGCATACTCGGAAAGGGGAACCATTAAGTTTTTTACCAGAATTGTTTTCATAATTACACATCTCCGCTTCTTCTTACCAGAAGCCTTGCTTCAGCCTTCCGGATACGTTCTTCCTGTTCATCTTTTCTTTTCCTGGCGTTTTCCAGCTTGATTTTAATTTCATCAAAATCAGCCGGTTTCATCAGGTAATCAAAAGCGCCTAATTTCATCCCCTCCACTGCAGTTTCAGTAGACCCGTGCCCGGTCAGCAAAATCACTTCAACAATGGGATGCAGAATCTTAATCTGCTGCAGGACGGCAATCCCGTCCATGCCGGGCATCCGGATATCCAGGATGACCACATCAATGGCCACATGTTCCAGCACTTCCAAAGCCTGCTTGCCATTATAGGCGGTCGAGACTTTTTCACCCTGGGCCTCAAGCCGCAGGGAAAACATTTCAACGAAATCTTTCTCATCATCTACGATCAGAACTTTTGCGGGTATTTTTATCATGCGTGTCTACTCCTTATCGTGTTCATATTGCTTTGTTTTTCACCATCATTTTTCATTTAAAGCCTTTGGGCAGTGTGATTTTAAAACAAGTTCCTTTATTCAGATCACTATCTACCATAATCTCACCATTAAGATCTGAAACAAGTTTATGGACTACAAAAAGTCCCAGACCCGTTCCTTCATCAAAGGATTTTGTCGTAAAAAACGGATCAAATATCTTTCCTAAATTTTCCTTGGGTATTCCCATTCCATTGTCCTTGATTTCAAAAATGATGTCATAATCGGTTTCCCTGCTTGACAACACAATGACACCGTTTTTCTTAACCGCATGAACAGCATTGTTTAAAAGGTTCATTATAATTTGTCGAATCTGATACGGATCACTCCAGAGAACATTTTTATTTTTATCAATTTCCCAGTGAATTGTTATCTGTTTATCATCGAGATCTTTTTTTAACAGACCCAGTGTTTCATAGAACAATGCCTTCAAATCAACTTCACAAAATTCTGATTCCTTCTGTTTTACATGACCTAAAAGTTGCTGGGTAATCTTGCCGGCTCTTTTAACGCTTTTCTCGATTTTCTCGATCCCCAGCTGCAATGCCTTTTTCTGGGAGAACTTCGTCATTTCCGGCGCACTGATAATCTGTTTCATATACCCGGCAGACTCATTGATAATGGCCAGGGGATTGTTGATTTCATGGGCAATTCCGGTGGACAGAATGCCTAATGATACAAGCCGTTCCGTATCAATCATTTTTTTTTCAAGTTTTGAACGATATTCAATCTGTTCCTGTTTTTCTTCCTCGTGCCGGATCATTTCATATGCCTGATTGATTTTATTAACCAGGTGATCAATTTCCACAGGCTTTGTCAGATAATCAAACGCACCGGATTTTATTCCTTCAATTCCATCTGAAACCGCAACGTTCCCTGTCAGAAGAATGACCTGGATTTTTGGATACGCCTGCTTAATCGCTTTTAATGTATCAATGCCGCTTATCCCGGGCATTTTTACATCCAGAACAACTACTTCAATGGATTCTCTGGCAATAATTTCCAGGCATTCTTCTCCGTTTGAAGCCTGTATCGGATCAAATCCCCGTTTTGTAAGCCTTTTTGCGATCGCTGTCCTGAAGCCGTCTTCATCATCCACCAGAAGAAGGCCTGCTTTATGATCATACCGTTTGTCCATGTGTGTTTTTTATCACCTTTTTAAAAGTTCTTCTAAATCAAACCCAGTATTTTCCACCAGGTTCCGGCAACAATAACCAATAGTGTCAGTAAAATCGGCGTGGCAACCAGTCCGACCTTTGTCAGATCGGATGATTTAAAATACCGGTAACTGTATGCAATGGCATTGGGGGGACAGCCGATAACCAGCAGCATGGCAAAAGAGGTTGCCATCCCCAGGCACAGCGCCAGAATCACGGGATTTACCCCTTCAAGCTGAGCCATGGGAATAACAATAGGCAGAATCAGGGCAGCTGCTGCCACATTGGCCATGGCATTGGTTACCAGGGCACCGAAAACACCTACACCAATAAACAGAACCAGCCATCCCTTTCCCTGGATCAGAGGAAAGAACAGATTGGCAAAATAATCCGCAGCTCCTGAATACCCCATGGCAAGCCCCAGGGAAATTCCACCGCCAAAGATAAACAATGCGGTTCCCCACTCCAGGTTATCATTGATGTCTCTCCACTTTAATACTTTAAATAACACCAGGCCGGCAACCCCCAGCATACCGGTGACGGAATAATCAATTCCATGAAGGCCCTTGGTCAGCCAGAATATGAATGAAATACCGATAATGGTTAACGTTTTTTTCTCAAGCAGTGTCATGGGTCCCAACTCTTCGTCAAAATCCGGTAATCTGAGTGTCGGGTCCGGTCTGTAAACCAGGTATACAATGAACACAGCCGCAGGAACCGTAATAATGGCCGCCGGCATGGCATACAGTATCCAATCAAAAAATGTGATCTCAATCCCTGTAAATTCTTTTAAAAAGGCTGCTGAAACCATGCAGCGCCCTCCACCGATAAGTGATCCCATGCCGCCGCTTGAACAGGCAAAGGGTAGTGACAGCATCATGAACTTGGCAGTGTTGGTATTCGGTTCAATGCCGACTGCCCGCATCAGCGGCAACATGGTTACAATTCCTATGGCACAGGCAGCTGCATCATGCATGAAAGTTGATGCAAGCCCGAGCCCGATGGCAATAATAAAAGTAAAACGGGTGATACTGTTGCCGGCCTTTTTTATAATATAATATCCCAGTCGTTTTGTTAAACCTGCTTTATCAAGGGCAATGGCAAAAATCAGGCAGCACATGATAAAAATTACAACCGGGTGCATATACGGCGCCCACGCACTTTTTACATCGGTGATCTGCATGACCACCAGGGAAACCCCGATTAAGACAGCAGTAATTTCCAGGGGGATGGGCTCGATGACAAATAATATAACAAGAACAGCAAGAATGGCCAGAAAGCGTTTTGCCTTTGGTGAAAGTCCGTCAACATAATCAACTTTAATTTCGGAAAGATTCAAGCTCTTTGATTTTTGATCCAGGAATTTTACACTGGCTTCCAAAGCCCCGGGTGTGTTGGCCTTTAAAATATATGAACCGGTTTCAGCTTTTTTTCCAGGAATAACTATAAAATGTTCTTCCACATTCTGTATCAGAATCCTTTCTATATCGCCTGTCACTTTAAACTGTGTTCCTTCAGGTCTTGGCAGCACAAAAACAATAACACCTATCAAAAATGCAATGCCAAGTTTAAATCCATTGGTTTTATAAAACATGTCCTCTCCTTAACAGCTCAGCCATCATTGGTATTTTGTTTGTTAATCTAAATGGGAATCCTTTATTGTTTTTTGTTGATGCTCATGTGCTTCATGAATTTTATCTATTAAGTCTGAAAGCTCACACGGTTTGCTCAGATAATCAAAGGCACCGAACATGATGCCTTCCCTGGCAGCTGTCTGTGATCCGTGTCCGGTCAGTATAATCACAGGCAGTTCGGGAACCATTCGTTTAATAACCTTTAAAACTTCGATGCCGTCCATATCTTCCATTTTCAAATCAAGAACCACCACATGAAAATCTTTTTTCCGTAGAATCTGTATGGCCTGTGTACCGCTGAACGCCTTTGTTGCAATAATGAATCTCTTGGACAGCCTGTTGGACAGGACATTTAAATACCCTTTTTCATCATCGACCAACAGCACATTTATAGGATTCATATCTTTATTTTTTCTGCTCATGATCTTTCTATTTTCCTATGGTCGACGCTCAGTAATCTCTTTTATACGGGCTTCAATAATTTTTTCTTCATGCCCTCTTTTCTTTGATGCAGCATCATTGACTTTATTGACCAGCACTTCAATGTCACACGGTTTCATCAGGTAATCAAATGCACCCAGCTTCATCCCGTCGATTGCCGTCTCGACGGTGGCATGACCTGTCAGCATGATCACCTCAACAAGGGGCACCTTTTTTTTAATTTCAATCAATGTCTGTATGCCGTCCATCTCAGGCATTTTTACATCAAGAATAACCACTTCGATTGAGTGATTGTTTTCCAGTTCAACCAGAGCATCTTTCCCGCTGTAGACTGCAGATACATTCAAATCTCTTTTCTCCAGGCGTTTGGTAATGGTATCAAGAAAAGCTTTCTCATCATCTACAAGTAATAATTTAATCTGATTCATCTTTCTTCTCCTCATATAATTGTTTGATTCTGTATTTCCGTATCCATGTTTTCAGGCACATCTTCCTGAAAAGGCAACCATATTCGAAATTTAGTTCCAATGTCGACCTGACTTAGAACATCAATTTTCCCTCCCATTTTCTGGATGATGCCGTAACATATTGAAAGTCCCAGCCCTGTCCCTTTTCCCACTGCCTTGGTTGTAAAAAACGGGTCAAATATCCTTGAAAGATTATCCTTGGGGATGCCGGGACCATTATCTTCAATTGAAATCACCAGATGGTTTTTCTCAATCTGACTGACTTTTGTTTCGATCTTAATGGTTCCGCCGGTTTTTTCCATGGCATCAATGGCATTGTTGATTAAATTGAGAACCACCTGCTGCAGTTCAGACGGAGAGATTCTGATATACGGAACCCCTTCATTCAGGTTTGTTTCAATGATGACATTGTTATACCTGGCCATTTGCGCTGTTAAGGATACGATTTCCCTGATGGCATCATTCACCTGTACATCATTGACAGTGGAGTCTGTTTTCCTGGCAAAACTGAGCAGTTTATGGGTAATCTCTTTGCACCGTTTGCCCTGGGTATTGATCTGAATCAGGGCTCGTTTGAATTCATCCAGATTTTCAGCTTTTTTTAAATCTTCTTCTTCAAGAAGATCCTCTATCCATCCGGCTTCTTCAACCATGATGGCCACCGGGTTATTGATTTCATGGGCAATGCCTGCGGCAAGTTCACCGATGGTGGCAAGTTTCCCGCTTTCAACCACCTGCTGGTTCATGACCTCACTCTTTTTATCTGCACTGAAAATGAGTGCCACAATATTTTTAGGGAGCGTAAAGGCAACAAAAAGAATGGCAACACACCCGATCATAAATATGACTGCCGTCAGAAGCTGTGTTTTCCATAAATCACTGAAAACATCCTTCATGTCCTGGCGAAACACCAATATCCAGTCAATATTTTTAAGGGTGGAAATAACAAATAAATATTTATTCCCGGAAGCATCCTGTTTTTCTGTAATGACGGTTTCATTTTTTTTAGTGCTGCTTTGCTCTGCCAGTGAGGCAATAATGGACGTGTCGAGTCTGATGTCCGCTTTGGTTTGGAGTTGACCTTTTTTATTGATAATATAGGCGATACCGGTTTTTCCGATATGAATATTTTCCACCAGTAAATTAAATGCCCCAAAATTGATGGTTGACCGCAGAATATAATCAGAACCATCTGATTTAATCTTGACTGCAATAATAAAATGAGGATGCCCTCTTAATCCGGCAAACACATCACTGATATAAAAGGGTTTGTCCTTTGCTTTTAAAAACCATTCAGCAGTCGAATAATCTGCATTTTCAAGTTTAAACGGTCCTTCGTAAGCAAACTGGATGCCGGTTTCATTGACCAGTCCAAGATCCGTAAATGCATCTCCATATTCACTTTTTAATAATTCCAGATGTTTTTGCAAAAATATCTTAGGCGTCAGTTGCCGCTTATCAAACTGCTTGGACAGATATTGGATATTTCCTAATTTTTCCAGCAAATAGGTATCAATATTCTGGGTATGCTTTTGAACCAGCTCTGAAATATGGGCCTGAATTTTTTCAGTATAGGTCAGGTAAAATCGATAAAAAAGGAATCCGGTGGTCAATGTCATGGGAAAAAAGGACACAATCAATATCAAGACTTTGATCTTTCTGGTCAATACCTGATAAAATGCTTTCCGCTCTCTTATAAATTGTTCCAATCTGTTTTTCCCTTTTTTTAATATTTCCCATAATCAATCCCTTTTGCTTTCCTTAGTATCAAAATATATGCCAGGCAAAAAAATTCTATCAATCGAGTCGTAACATATTGAAAATTTGGATAATATCGACGTGTATATATTATTCATCACATCATTGCCGTTGTCAGTTTTCTTTACACTTCGTAAAATAAATCAACCAATAGTAAACAAATCAATTTCTTCTTTTTTTAATTCACAAAAGTTTACTTGTAAAAATCCTTGACACCGATCAAAACAAACAAACGAATATTTTTTCGCATTTAAGTAATCTGATCGATCTTTGAAATGGATGATAGATAGTTTTGATATGTGGTCAGATAGAAAGATAAGGGGCGAGAAAAATTTCTTCCCAGAATGCCGTCCACAAACAGCCTGGAAATATGTTGTTCCTGTTCTAAAATTTTCTGGGACTGAAAAAAAATGATTTTTTCTTCCGGGGTCAATCTTGAAACCATATCCAGCATTGTCATCCTTGCCCTTGGCAGATACATCCAGAAATAAAACAGGTCCAGAGAATTGATAATGATCATTACGGCAAGATCCCTTACTTCAAAATTTCTGCTGGTAAAAAGAATTTCAGGTTTTTCAAGAATCTTGAGTTCTTCTGTTTCCGGAAAAAGAAGTTCCAGCCGGGTATAGGTTTCAAACAGGTCTGAAAATTTCTTTTTAATATCTCTTTTTCGAAGATCCAGGTTATGAAACCGGTCTACCGTTCCCTCAATGACACCTGCCACGGTATCGGACGCGGCTTTTGAAATGATGGCCGCCCATTTTTGAAGGACAGTATCAATGGCCGGGATGTTGAAAAACATTAATATTGCGCTGATCAGACTATTGAACAGGATGGCAACGGGAATGGAAAGAATGCTCCTGAAAAAATTACCCGTAATCATTCCTTTGGGAAGTCCGCGAAAAGCATTGTGGGAAGACAGATAAATTCCATTGGCCAGCGCCATGACGGAATAGAGCATCAGCGGACTGGACGACATGTTGATCCCAAAGGTTTTATCAAGGAGAAGGGTTTTAACCAGGTAATCTAAAAGCGGTACGGAAAAACCCGTATATAACAAAGCATCTGTCAGCCTTTCCCAACTGACATAATCATTCCATTTGGTCAGAGAGGACCGGTTGATACCGCCACCGCCGAGAACCGACTGCAAAATCACCCTGAAACCGGTGATGCCAAACCAGATAAATGCACCAAAATAGGCCAGGAACCACCAGTCCTTGGTAAGAGAAAAACAGATAAATGCCGGAACAAAGCCGGTCAAGATTTTGATGCAGTTTTTCAGCCTTGTATTAAGATTTTTCCATGATTTTTGAATGCTGGATTTCTTTGCTCCCGGCAATTCAAGTTTAAAATTGTTACTGCTTTCCTTCTGAATTCCGCCGAGCGTGACAATATTACCGTTCTTTTTCATATCCAGGGAAAAAGACTCAAAAATCCATTCCCTCTTTTTTAAGGGCATGATCTGATCAAGACCGGGCAGCCATCTGAATGCCTTCATGATCCATTTAAACAGCGGTGATATATCATTTTCCGGAAAAGCCGTCATTCGATGGCTCACATTAATGTTTGCAGGAAGAATCAATCTGTCCCCGATGGTTGTATTAATTTTTTTTATGGCCCTGAACGAAAGCGTGTTAACAATACCAAATCCCATTCCATATGCCTGGTGTGATTTTCCGGTTGAGTCGCTTCCAATTCTGGACTTGAGCGGCCTCACCGTGTACATGTTTTTTAAGGCATCAATATCATGGAGGATATTAACAAGTTTGGGCATTCTGTCAGCCGTATCATCATATCCGGCCTGTTCTGCGGATCGAATAATTTGACGGACCACCCGTTTTAATTTTAATAAGCTTCCGGCATTAATGGCTTTCTGAAGCTGGTTAATGGAAAAAATATGCCCTTTTTCTTCAGAAAGAAAATCTTTTAAATTAATAATTTCGAGCCGGGTAATCAGACCATTCCCCTCATAAAGGATCTCAAGCACATCTTCGGGTTTTAAGTTACCAATTTTAAGTGTAATCCTGAAATCATAATGAAGCTGTTCAATCTTTGAAAAAAGGTCCATAAACCCCAACTTGAGCCTGTCGGGAACATCAGGGTCATCATTGATTGCAAAGGGATGGGTTATTTCAGGATGTTGCAAAGGATTTAAGTAGGTGGCAATAATCTCCTTTGTACTGAAACGATCCATTTTTTCCACCAGCGTTTTTATTCGCTCCTGCTCCTTTGCATCCGAAGTACCAAACACCTGATTCAGATCTTCGATACGCAATGCCATTGCCCTGACAGCCAGAAAATGGATATACTCCCCAAGATGAGGGACGGATGGCAACCCAGGGGAGGCAAATTGTAAAAATTCTTCAGGACTGAGTTTTGCCAGTTCAATATCCAGATCCCGGCTAAGGTCTTCAAGATATCGTTCATTGAAATTATCCAGAAGACGCAATACATATTTTTCCTGAAACTTTAAGACCGCTTTCCCCTGTTCCATGAAGGTTGCCACATGGGGTTCGGCAAGGAAACACAGGAAGGCTTCTGCATCAGGAAGGCCCCGTGACACCCAGATAAAAGATATAAAACGATCCCGGTATCTTGCCCAGAATTCAATTCCGATTCGAAGATCAATTTCCATGATCCTGGCAGCTTCGATCAATTCTGCCGCAAATCTTGGTTCTATACAATGATAATAAATGACCCTTAACCGCCGGATGCCTTTTATCCATGCATCCATGATAAGATGTGTGGGAGATTTACGGCCCGATGTATTGGCATCATGCACATGATCGTCAAAAGCGATCTGATTCCACTCTTCGGGCATTTCCAGAAGATGATAGTGGCTCAAAAGCTTTCTGATAACCCTGGGTTTACCAAACGCAGCCATACGAAAATTATGGGCCAGTTGAAGTTGAAGTGAATCATTGCCCTTGGCCCTAACCAGCTCTTTCATGATCTGGAGAAGAATCCTGGCAGTATTCTTTGGCATGGGGCCATCCGCTGTATTCAGGATTTCATCTTTCAATCCCTGAAGTGCCTGAAGGCGGTTTTCTATTCCACCTCTTTCCATTGATTCAAGAAGATGAACAATGGCATAAGCCGTTCGAAGGCCCTTGGACTCTGCCAGTTCTTTGATGCCCAGGGGATGGAAAAAAGGATAATACAGTTTGCGGGTATAGCCAAGGGTTTTATCTGTATCGTAAACAGAATTGACAATCCTGATCAGGTCATGGTCTCGTCTGTCAAAAAATAAGTGTTTTGGCTTCAATCCGCCCCAAAAATCCTTTTTTAAAATGATTGGCTTGAAACATCAGCTATATCACGGCAAAGTGTTCTATTCAATATTCAACTGATTATATTCAATGATCAATTCAAATTCAGACCCTTCGGCTACCCGGTTTATCGTAAAGCCCAATTTTCTTCCAAGTTTCAGCATCTGGGTGTTTTCAGCAAGGACCAAACCGTTAACACGCTTTAAGCCCTTGTCCCATGCTGCCTTGAGGCATTGTTTCAACAAGGAGGCGCCAATGCCTTTACCCTGCCATTGATCACTGACTGCCATGGCAAATTCAGCCTGCATTCCATCCGGATAATCAATGATTCGGCATACCCCGACAATTTTTTCGTCCCTGCCCTTTCCCATTAATGCAACCAGAGCGATTTCCCGATCATAATCAATCTGTGTCAACTTTATCAGCATCTCTCTGGAAAGCTGTTTTAATGGTGAAAAAAACCGCATGTAGACACTTCTTTTGGACAGAGAGTTAAAATGATCTATCAAAAGATCCGCATCAATAGGCCGAATGGGACGGATAAAAAACCTGTGTCCATCCACGCTTTCAAATTCTGATTCATATTGCCATGGATAGGAACTGATTATCAGATGCAGGGGGGCGATAACCTGTGACGGTGCAATAAGAACCCTTGCATCCACAGCCATAATGTTACCGTTTTTAACAATTAAAGGATTAATGTCCAAAGCCATAATTTCCGGAAAATCGGTCATCAGTCTTCCCGTCCGTATCAACAGTTCTTCCAGTACCTCAATACTTGTTTTCGAAACAGTTCTAAACCCTTTGAATACCTTTGATATTCTTGTTTTTTCAATCATCAGCCGTGCAAGAGAGCGGTTCAGCGGCGGCAATCCCATTGACGTATCCTGAAACACCTCGGTCAAAATGCCACCCATCCCGAAAAGAATAACAGGGCCGAAATTATCATCTTTTTTTGCACCAATGATCAGTTCATAATCTGCCTTTTCCTGCATCGTTTGAACCGATACCCCTTTTATGTCCGCATCAGGCGAATAATCCCTTGCACTTTTAATGATCCCGGCATATGCAATTTTGACCTCTTCAGAAGTTTTGAGATTCAGGGCCACCCCATTACAGTCTGATTTGTGCAGAATATCAGTTGAACAGATTTTCAAGACAACTGGAAATCCCATTTTCTTAGATATCTGTACTGCTTTTTCTTCAGACTCAGCTATTTCTGTTGTGTTGGTTGGGATACCATAGGAAGATAAGAGCTCTTTTGCCTGGGTCTCCATAAGGCTTTGCTGCCCTGCGGCAAGGGCCTCACTGATGATCTGCCCGGCTTTTGCCCTATCGATAACAAGCTTGGTATCTGTTCTGATGGGAATTTCATGAAGCATCTCAATATTGCAGCCATATTGATAAAGATTTTTAAAGGCTCTTACAGCCCGTTCCGCAGAATCACAGGTAACGATTCCGGCCTGGTTGAACGCCTGTCTTGAGCTTTCCACATTATCTCCGCCGATCCAGGCCGTAAAAACAGGACAAGGGGCTGTCATTAAACAGGGAATTAGTGAATTTGCCAAACTTAAAATATCCATTGTACCAACAGGAGAACAGATTAAAAGCAATGCATCAGTTTCAGGAGCAATTGCACATATTTCTGTCGTTTCTATATACGCTTTTGGACCCGTATCTCCCAGGACATCTATGGGATTACCCTTGCTCCAGTTTTCAGGAAGCACCTTATTGAGCTGCCCAAGGGTTTGACTGCTCAGTTGAGCAGGCTCCAGTCCATGGGATGCCAGCGCATCGGCCGCCATAACCCCGGGTCCCCCGGCATTGGTGATGATTGTCAGGCCGGAGCCTAATGGGCGACGTTGTTTTGCCAGGAATTCTGCACAGTCAAAGAGTTCTTCAAATTCATTAACCCGCAAAATACCCGCACGGGCAAAGGCAGCGTCATACACTGCATCTTCTCCGGCCATGGCACCGGTATGGGATGCAGCAGCCCTGGACCCGGCTTTTGACCTGCCGGACTTAAGGACAATGAGGGGTTTTATCCGTGAAACCCATCGGGCAGCACTCATGAAATTACGGATATTGGTGATATTCTCCATATACATGACAATACTGGTCACCGCTCTCAAAGACCCCAAATAATCGATCATGTCTGCAAAATCAACATCCACCATTGAGCCCAAACTTATAAAATGGCTGAAACCGACATTTTCACGATAGGCAAGATCCAGGACCGATGTACAAACTGCGCCGCTCTGGGATAAAAATGCGATTTTTCCGGGCAAAGGAGACAAATGGGCAAAACTGGCGTTTAATGATATGGCTGTATTCACAATGCCAAGACAGTTGGGTCCGATAATTCTCAATTTGTGTTTCTTAGCAGTTTGACGTATCTGGTCTTCAATCTTCTGTCCTTTCTGTCCGATTTCCCTGCCGCCTGAAGAAATAATAACAGCACCTGCAAGGCCCGCCTTGCCACAGGAATCAAGGATTTTGGGTGTCATATCAATGGGCGTTGCGATCACAGCCATATCAATGACCGATCCAATGTCTTGAATTGTAGCAAATGAATCAAATCCCATAATCTGCTTATGCCGGGGGTTAACCGGATAAATTTTACCCTTAAAACCATTTATTACGAGATTTTTCATAATTGAAAAACCCACGGAACCTTTTTTTTCACTGGCCCCGACAACTGCAATAGCTTTTGGGTTAAAAAGTCTGTGCAAATTGAGTGTGCTCATAATTATTCCTCTTAAATTTAACTTGAAACCACACAAACACATACGGTCTGTCAAAGCAATTGAAAGGCCCGTTTAAGGCACAATCCACACGGTCATTTCTCTTGCCCCTTGAATCGCTTTCCATGGGATGCGGCCGATATCAAAACTGCTGACTTCAGATCTTCCTTTTCGACCAAAAACAATGGTATCGCAATTTTCCTGCTTGGCTGCTTCAACGATTGCCCCCGCTCGACTCTCGGCGCCCTGTATGAGTTTAGCGCTGATATTCTTTTTTGGGATTCCGCTGTCTTCAAGGATTTTCCCGGCATCCCGGATAGCAGTTTCAATTTCTTCAAATGCTGTCCTGATAAATCCGCCAGATTTTTTCTTTTTTGTTTTTTCATCAAATACATCAAAATCTCTGAGCACACTGCAAAGGACAATCCTGCAACTGGAATTTTTAATTATTTTTGCCACAAACTCAACCGCTCTTTTTGCACCTTGGGACCCATCAATCCCTATAAGAAGAGAATGATTCACTTTTTGTATCCCAGCCAGTAAAATCGGTATGCCGCTTGCCTTTTCAACCAGTTTTGTTGAAACGCTGCCCATGGTAATGGGTAAAAGTGTCTGGGAACCACCCCGCCTTCGTATCAAAAGTGCATCATATCCTTTTTGGGATTCATCCATTATATCTCTTGCAATTCCTTTTTTTCTTTCGGCGATGATACAGGTGATGGCTTCAGGCTTAAATCCTGCTTCAATGAGCATGGTTTTTGATTTTTCCATAAAGGCTTCCATTTGCTCTTTATATCCAAGTTCCCATGCTAAAACCTGGGAGGTCACTTTCGCACTGAAAGGATCTTTTTTCAGATCGTAAAAACACTCAGGAACTTTTGTGATAATATTGTGCAGTACCAGTTCCTTTTTAAGAAACGGCTTAAAACTGCAAAGATATTGAATGGTTCTAAATGCTCTTTCAGAGCCGTCAAGGGCCACAAGAATTTTATTTTCATTTTCAGACATTTTAATTTCTCCTTATTTTTTGATAGCGTATTCTCAAAATTTCTACATAAGTCACCCCATGCCTGATGAATAATTCAATTGCTAACTCGTCTATTTCGTTGATTTCTTTAACCAGGGCTTTTGCTTTTAATTCTCGACGGCCTGTTTCTTTTTGATTTTTTGGGGCTTGTTTTTCATTTTACTTCTCCCTTTTGAATTTATCCCGGTCCCTGACGCTGACAACCGGGATCGGAGAATGCCGGAACACCTTTTCGGCAGCACTGCCAAACAAAACCCTGGATATATTTCCACGGCCTTTGTTAGCCAATACCACCAGGTCAATATCTTCGGTTTCAATCGCTTTTAAAATGCATTCAAAGGGAACTCCGGTATCAATCTTGATGCTCATCATTGATTTTTCATTTAAAAAATTCTCTTTTATCAATAATTTCAATTTTTCATTCCTGTCCTTTTTCAACGTCTTGATATACTCTTCCACATCAATTCCATTTGTAAAAGCAGCCGGAAAATAAGGAACTGCCATTTGAATACTATTGATATCCCGTTGATTGATAACATTGAGAACCACAATTTCTGTATTTGGCGCCTTTGCCAGCTCAACTGCATATTCCAATACCATTAAAGAAAAATCTGAAAAATCAACGCACGCCAAAATTTTATGTATTTTTTTATCCATTGCATATCTCCTTTATTTAAAAAATTTTCCTGAATCCCCGGGACAGGTCTGCCACATAATACAATTCCCCTGCTTCATGAAATTTTTCAACCAGGTAATCAAAACTTGAAGGATCAATATCAAAGGCATGAAAAAATACTTTTCTATATCCCTCTTCAATATCATCATAGGATGTCATGATACTGCACAGTCTGCCGTTATTTTTCCTGATTATATCTGTTAAGGTTTTAATGACTCCTGGTCGGTCCTTAAGTTTAAATGCAAAAATCTGTCCCTTGTTTGAAACGCCGGTAAAAGATACAAAACACCTGAAAATATCACTTTTGGTGAGAATCCCTTCTATATTCCCGTTATTATCAAGCACCGGCATTCCGGATATCCCTTTTTGAAGCATTATTCCCGCTGCCTCATCAACCGTATGATCCGCGCGGATAGTGACAACCGGTTTTGACATGACCGATCCTATTTCAACCGAATCCAATAAGGAGGGGATTTCAAATCTATCCAGGGAAGTGGCATCAGATGGCATGGCCTTTTTAATATCACCGTCAGTTATAATGCCGGCAATTTTTCCCTTTTTTAGAACAGGAAGCATGGAAATCACCCTTGTTTGAAATAATTTTACCGCATCACTCAAAGAATCATTATAATCAATGGTAATGACGGATCCACTCATCCATTCTTTTATCAGCATAATTTTCCTCCAGTATTATAGGGTTCATTTATAGCCGTATTTTTATCTACTGCTGTTGCCTTTGCTTATCAGCAATTGCCGTGCCACTTTCTTTAAAAACATTCAATGTATTGTCTGGTAAGCATCTTGGGTCGAGAAAGGCCAGAAAAAATCAAATTTTTCAAATTTAATCAATTTATATTCTTTCAATCTGTAAAAAAAGCTGACATCAATCTTTAAAGGAAAAAGATGGGATATAGAATGGGGTTTGACCAGTTGATTGACAGATACTCTATGAACCCGAAACCCGTGTAGAGCGATATGAGCATGTTTCTATAGAACTCAAAACCTAAACCAAAATATTCAAGATCCCATGTCCATTAATAGGCAGTCAGATAGACGATTTTTTTATCTAATCGGATATCAAAAAAAAGATGCCCCAGGAGACGCCGTGCAATTCCATGGTTTCTAAATTCCCTTAATACTTCAACAGCTTTGAGTTCCATCACGGTTTCCCCATTTAACAACCCTGCCCAGCGATCTTCTGCATTCGGGTAATCAAGGATGGCATATCCAACAATGGTCTTGTTGTTTAAAAGGGCGAGAGCAATACTCACACCCTTTTTTAAAATGTGTTCAAGGATCTGTTTCCCGCTATAGATAGCTTTATTCTCAGAAAGGTTTGGCAAATCAAAAACAAATATCAAGTCATGAAACCGGTCCGCAGTTAAATTCGATTCAATGTGCACAAGGCCGTTGTGTGTTTTAATATATTGATTAATGGCAGTTTCCAATAGACAAAGTCCTCTGTTGCATTAAAACCAAGAGAAACATTTTTTGTATCTGCCGGTTCATGCGCTTGTTTTTTTTATTCCAAATTTTTGTTCAAATGCGCATACCACTATTTGGGCAGCCTGGAATGCACCTTTAATATGATCTCTGTTGATCACCAGGTCAAACTCATCATTTGAAGCTTCTTTTTTCTGATAAACAGTTTTAAAGAATTCATGCTGCTCCATATCAAGGATATGCAATTTTCTTTGGGCCTCTGATTTATTGATGTTCAGCAGACTTGCCAATCTATCAACCCGATAATCCTTGCTGCATATCAATCTTACGGACAAAACAGTATCCCGGGGCAAAATCAAATGTGTTCCCCGGCCAACAAATATTGTGGGTTCTGTATTGGCCAGGGCAGTGACTGTCTTTACCAATTGTCTTACATAATCACTTTTTATAAATGTTTTTTCATTGATAAGCATGGAAAAAAGCTCACTCATTTTGCCGGGGTAACGCTCATCATAAAATTCAATTATCTTTTGTGACAGATGGGTATCCTGCACCATATGTTCCAGGATTTCTCTATCAACTACACGATACCCAATGTTTTCCGACACAAGGTCCGCAATCTCCAAAGCACCCACTCCGATTTTCCGTGAAAAACAAATACTGTGGCTCACCAAAGGCTTTTCAAGCTTCTGTTTCCTGTCTGCCTGCTTCTTGCTCCACTTTTTAATATGCGCATCTGCCCAAGCAGCTGCCATCGGTCGCTTTTTACCATAATATCCCGGTTTATATTCTTTTTCCTGAGAATTTTGATTCATTTTATTTTTCCTTTTATCTTTTATTCAGTCACGTTTAACAAATTGTTATAGGTCCCAAAAGGATTCAATCGGTTCTGGCGATTTGCCGGATCTTCCTGCCAGGAACCATCAACGATAAACTTATATTCATAGGTTCCGGGTGTAAGCATCAATGCCTTTTCCCATGCACCCTGCCCTACTTTTTTCATATAATGTTTTTTGCCATCCCATTGATTAAAATCTCCCATGAGAAGAACCTCGTTGGCGTGAGGTGCATGTAATGAAAATTCGATTCTTTTACGTTTGTTTTTTTGTTCGGATTGTTTTTCAGTCATTTCAAATCTCCTCTTAAATTGATAAATTTTTCATATTACACACCTGTTGGTGGCGAATCTTGTACCTCAGATATCTCTTTTAAATTTGTTTGAATACAAAATCTAAAACTTTATAGAGCAATTAGTATACCACTGCAGAAAAAAACCATGAGCCCGATAAACCCGGAATGTTAATCCTTCAAAAAGCCCGTGATACCTGAAAGAAAAATAGCTTGAAGTACTTTTCTGAAACCATTAATAACCTTCTTAAAAACCATCATGGTGTCAGGATTTTTTACAGGGCGTAAAAAGATCGTCTGGATATTCCTTTTTCTAAAACCTTATCAATCTGTTCAATAACCAGTGAGTGACTTGTAAATTGAATGTGCATTTATTTATCGATGGCTGGCAAATTCATACGGCATGTTACTTGCTGTTACTATGTATAAAACAATGCAATCGATTTTGCTGGATTAATCGGATAATAATGGAGGCAAACAACATGGAAAAAAAAATAAGGGTTTTACTGGTGGATGATGAAGACCGATTCTGTAAAACCACGTCAAAACTGTTGAATAAAAAAGGATTCGACATGGCCAGTACCAACACCGCTGAAAAGGCCATAAAGCTTTTAAAAAAAAGCCCCCGGGATGTTATTGTACTGGATATAAAAATGGCAGGTATGGATGGACACACGGCTTTGCAGGAAATAAAAAAAACAGATGCTGACATACAGGTGATCGTGCTCACAGGATATGGTACAAAGTATTCGGCAATGCGGGCGCTTATACGAGAAGCATTTGATTATCTTGCCAAACCATGTGATGTGGAAATTCTTGCATCAAGAATCCAAGATGCCTATATGGCCAAACACCATGGATTCAAAATCGACGGCAAAAAGGCTTTAAACATCATGACATCTATAGAAGAACTCAAGACAGTGTCTGCAGAAGATACCATAAAGAAAGCGATTGAAAAAATGATGGGTGCCAATGAAAAGATTTCTGCCTGGCCGATGGCTATGGAGGATAGCCTAAGGCCGTTGCTGGTTATAGATGAAAGAAATATCCTTACAGGTATTTTGACAAAAATGGATGTTATCCGGGCTGTAAGGCCGGAATACGTCTCGGCTGACGGATCACTCACTCAGGAAAGTTCCAGATTTTCATCCATTTTCTGGAGTGGTTTTTTTTCGGATCGGGTAAAAGCAATTTCCTTAAAAAAAGTCAAGGATCTCATGTCCGGGTTGCCGCCGGTTATCAGTGAGAATGCCAACCTTCTTGAAGTGGCGCATCTGATGTGGCAGGAATCGAAAAGACTGCTGTTGGTACAGGATATTTCCAAGGTGATCGGTATTATCAATGATCAGGATATATTTTTCGAAATAGCGACTGTAATGAAAAAATAGCTTTCAGTATTTAAATCAAAAATCCAACAATGTATTTTATAGCTACAAACAGGATACAGCCTGCTAAAATTGATTTTATATATATTTCTTTCACATGTTTTTGAGACCTTGCACCAAAATACATGCCAAGAAATCCGCCTGAACCAAACAAAGTTCCTAACATCCAGTCAGGTGCTATCGTTATATGAGGGTAAGCATAAGCTAAAAAATTATAGAAGATCACTCCGGAAACTGAGGTAACAAATGTACCCAAAAGAGCTGCCCCGGCAATCACATATACCGGCAGACCGATCAATGTGACCAGAACCGGTGCGATGATAGATCCCCCTCCGATGCCATATATACCGCCAATGATCCCTACAAAAAAACATAGAACATAGATGGTTAACGGTGCATAAGCATATAATTTCCCTCCAAATGTGAACCTTACTTTTTTAAATGAGGTGTCCGTGACGGTAAGGCTGTGAAACCCGGTTCCCGTAATCGCCTGTCTGGTATCCTTTCCTGTATTTTTACTCAAAATGTCTTTTAAGAGTTTCAAACCGATATACAACAGAACACCCCCTGCAAACACTTTGAAATTTTTAGGGTCGGGTAAAAACTCAATGCGTATCCAGGCACCGATAAAAACCCCGGGCAGGGTACCGAAAGTAATGGTTTTTGCCAGTGGCCACAGCATCCTTTTTTCTTTTATATACCGATAGACGCCACTGGGTATGGCAATGATGTTGAAAACATGATTTGTTGCGGAAACTGAAGGAGACGTATACCCCAGAATACTCATCTGGAAAGGCAGCAGCAAAAACGCTCCGGAAATCCCGCCCATGGAAGTGAAAAATGAAACTATGAAAGCTGTAAAAAAAACAATCAGCGGATTGGCATGGATATCTGCGATGGGGAAATACAACTCTTACCTCCTTGTTTTATACGATAAAAACAATTTTCATTTGGGTCAAAACAGCCTGGTGAATTAGCGGGCAGGTCTGCAAAAAATCTCCAGACTGTTTTGATTGTGGCGGTAAAAACCGGCACACGCTTTAAGAATTCAAAATTTTTTCCATTTCAAAAAACAGATCCTGCTCTCGAACAATACCTGCCGTTTTTCCGTCCAAAGTAACGATAAGCCGTCTTTCATTCGCATAAATCATCAGATAAGCCGCCTCCATCAAATTTGAACGGCCGTCAATTGAAATGGGTGACGGCGACATGACATCACTGATACATTTATTCTTCATCTGCCGGATTCCTGCACTGAACATGCCTTTCCAGAACATGGGGGAATATTCAATACTGTCTGCCAGGGAAGGCTTGGGTGCGCTGAGATATCCCGGCATGACCAATTCCAGCATATCCCGGATGGTCAGAATTCCTATGACACTAGTGTTGCTATCCACCACAAGAATAGACCGGTGACCGGTTTCCATCAACCGGCTGGTGGCGATTTTTGAAATAAAAGATTTTTTGAGTTCGTCAATGGCATCCTGTAATGTCTTTGTTTCTTCAATGGTGGTGTATTCTCTTATCGGGATCATGACATCCAGGACTCTGGATTCATCGTGCGTAACGGATTTATCTTTACCACGGCAGGCTTCCTTGATTTTTTCAGCCAGAAGATCAATATCACAGGGTTTGGCAAGGTAGTCAAAAGCGCCCTCAACAAGTGCTTCTCTTGCCGAAGGTTTATCTCCATGACCGGTCAGCATGATGACCGGCAGATCCGGTCTGATCTTTTTAATTTGTTTTAAGGTTTCATGCCCATCCATCCCCGGCATTTTTATATCCAGGATAACCACATCCGGATTTTCTGCAATTTTTTCAAGTGCATCCTCTCCGCTTTCAGCCAGGATCGTATCAAACCCTTTTTTAGAAAGAATTTTTTTTGTCGTTTCCCGAAATCGTTTTTCATCGTCAATCATTAATACTTTTATCTGTTTTATCATGTGTTTTACCTCCAAATTATTCATTGTTCTGCCGGGGCATCTTCCTATTTAAGAAAAGCCAAATAAAGGGAATATAATAAAAGGAACTGAACCATTATCGTTAACAACAGAATCAGCACTGCGGGCTTGAATGCAAGCCGGCTGGTATTTTTAAGCCCGGTATAAACCAGCCACCATTTCCACGGTTCGGTAAACCAAAGGAAAAATGACATCCAGGATACCAAAAGAACCATACCTGAAGAAAATGCATAAACGCCGAACAGCACTTCAAAACGGGATTTCTTTCCGATTGTCATCACCATTATCATATAACTTAAGCCGGCTGAAATAAACACCATGCCGACACTGCTGAAAAAGAAAATAGATCCCATCTTTACAGGGCTGGGATAATTCCCGGTAAACAGATTTGCCATTGCAAAGAAAATGCTGCAGATCATGCAGAATCCCAAAGATTTTACCCCTGTTGTATTATTTGGCAATTCCGTAAAAAACCGTCTGGGTTCTATCAGGATCTGAATCACTGCATATCCATAGAATTGACAGGATTTTAAAACATTCCCAACCATTTTTCATATTCCATTTTTTATCATGATGAATGACATCCATAATCTTATTATGCTGATGGCCAGAAGCTTTTTAATTTTACAAATATCCCGGCCAGAAGCATTCCCATTGTCATAAAAAATAAAATCCTTCGTTCAAGTTCTTTTGAAAAATAGACTTTTCCATCTTTACATTTGAACCTGCCGGGCCGACCCTTTTTTAAATTACTGAATTCTTTCATATCCATTCTCCTGTCAGAATCCGGAAAGCCCGCCAAACCCCCTGAAAATCCAGTATACGGCGGTTAAAAGAATTAAAACAATATTGGCGACAAAAAACATGGGAATGCCTACTCTGAGAAAGTCTTTGGGCTCAAGATAACCGCTGGCATAAACAATCGCATTGGGAGGCGTTCCGATAATCAGGCAATATGCAAAAGATGAGGCAATTGCCGTAGACATGGCCATAAAGGGCAAAAATGTAGTTCCAGGATGAACCAGTCCTGCCATGTTCAGGGTAATGGGACCGACAGCTGCCGCAGCAGGACCGTCTGCCATCAGGTTTGTTAAAATTGCAGTCATCCCGTTACTGACCACCATCAACGGGATACCGGCTTCCATACCAAATGGTGCCAGAAAATCAATAACAGATCTGGCAAGCCAGTAAGCCGCTCCTGTGCTGTCCAGAACCCTTCCAAAAATAATGGCGCCGGCATAAAGCCATACAACGCCCCAGTCTACTTTTTCCTGGTAATCCCGCCAGTTGACCACTCCTGTCAGGATATACGCCACGGCACCGGCAACGGCAAGAACCCCTATTCCCGTCCGGATGGGATAGATACCCATATCATAGAAGGCTTTTTCCGTGAACCAGCCAAATACCATGATAATAAAAATGATCAGGGCCCAAATCTGCTGTCTGCTCCAGCCCCCCATTTTATCAATTTCTGTTTTTAATTGCTCCATGGCCGGGGCCAAAGAAACAATACGGGGTTTAAATCTGAAATTGGTCATAATCCAGGTCACCGGGATCATAATGAACAAAAAAGGGAAACAATAGGTCACCCATTGAAAATATCCGATATCAAATCCAAACATATCGGTCAGATAGGTCATCATTATCACATTCCTGGCACCGCCGGAAGGGGCACCGGGCCCGCCGATATTGCACGCCATGGCAATAGTGATCATCAACATTTTTGCAAGTTCTTTGTCTTCAGGCACCTCTTTTGTCAGACTGTTCTGATATAAAAGCATCCCAATAGGAAGGAACATGGCTGCCAGGGCATGATCGGATATAAATGCGGCCAGAGGTGTTATGATCAGAAAAAAAATCAGGGTAATCCATTTCACATTCGGTACGGCCAGCTTCTTGAACATCATCAGGCAAACCCGCTTATCCACACCGGTTTTTACAAAAGCCGCAGCAAACATCAGACTGCCCATGATAAACCAGCAGGCATCACTCCAATAGAGCATGGCCACTTCTTCTCGTCCGACAACCCCGGTGAAAACAAGGATCAGCCCTATACAGAATGCGACCGCAGGAAGAGGGATGCACTCGGTTAAAAAACACCCCACAACAAAAATACCCATGGCAATGGCCACTTTTATATGCCAGGCTCCTTTGTCAGCAGATTTTCTATCCTTTTCCGAAAGGTCTTCATATTTTAATCCTGTTTTCCTTAGCTCCAATGCTTTTTGCATGATGAACAGGAACTGCTCTTCAGATACGTTTGTCTTCACATACTCATGCGCTTTATCAAAATTTTTCTGATCCGTTTCTATTCCATATTTTTTACACCATTTTAGGTCCCGTTTAAGAAATCTGGGTTTTTTCAAAGCGCCGATCTGCATGTTTTGTTCCATCATCTTTGCTGCGATAAGTTCCCATTGTTGTGCATCAGAACTGGCCTTATTGAAAAGCACTGTGGTGAAATGATTAATAACGGCCTTAGGGCCGACATTGTATTCCATACCAACATCCTTCATGCCATACGGCGTTGGTATAAACAGCACTGCAAAAAAAAGGACTACCGGAATGATTAAAATCTTCCAGTTAACATATTTATCATATCCGGTTACTTGCTTTGTTTTTTTCATGTTTCACTCTCCTGTAGCAATGTTTGTTTTATTCAGTGTCATCTTTGAGAATTTCGCGGGGAGATCTCATGTATTTCTTGCCTTGAGCAATCCGGATTTTTTCTTCAATCTTTTGACGCTTTTCAAATGCCGCTATTGCCTTTTCTAAAATTTCATCTATATCGGCAGGTTTCATCAGATAGTCACAGGCACCTGATTTCAGGCCGTCAATTGCTGAATCCACAGTGGCATGACCTGTCAGCATAATAACTTCCACCAGGGGATAAAGCGTCTTGATTGCTTTTAACGTCTCGTTTCCATCCATCCCGGGCATCTTGACATCAAGGATGACCACATGGATATTCTTGATTTTTAGTAGTTCAAGGGCTTGTTTTCCGCTTTGGGCGGTTAGAACCTCAACCCCTTTTTTTTCAATCAGTTTTTTGGTTGTTTGAAGATACCGTTCTTCATCATCAACCAGCATGATCTTCATCTTTTCCACAGCAACCCTCCGTAATTTTTAAATTAATTTACAGCCGGCAGACGGATAATAAATGTCGTGCCGACACCTGGTTCACTTTTTACCGCCATTGTTCCGCCAAAACTTTTTATGATCCCGTAACAAACAGAAAGCCCTAACCCGGTTCCTTTCCCCACTGGCTTTGTGGTAAAAAACGGCGAAAATATTTTTTTAATATTTCCCGGGCTGATACCGGTTCCATTGTCTGTTATTTTTATGGCAATAAAATTTTCATTTTCTTTACAAGACTCTATTTTCAGCATACCTCCGGATGATCCATGCCGCTCTGCAATAGCATCCATTGCATTATTAAAAAGATTGAGCAGCACCTGCTGAAACTGGGATGGATCGCCCATGAAATCAGCACAATTTTCTGAAAGATTGATTGCGATTTCAATACCATTGACATTGGCCTTTTTTTCAATCATATGAATTATCTCCGGTATGATATGGCATGGGCTCAATACCTGCTGTTTTGTCTCATTTTTTCGTCCGAATTTTAAAATCGCATGGGTAATTTGAGAACACCTGTTCACCTGAAGTTTTATCTGGTCCAATGACTCCTCAATTTCTTTCATATCTTCATTTTTTCCAGCATCGATATTACCGGATATATCTTCTAAAAGGGTTTCAATAAGGGCCTGTTCATTTTTAATAATTTGAAGGGGATTGTTTATTTCATGGGCAAATCCAGCTGCCATCTCTCCGATTTCCGCCAGCTGAGCTGCCCGAATAAGCTGATTTCCAAGGTTTTCTTTTTCCTGCCCCAATTGTTCGATTCTTTTAAGTATCCGCTCCGTCATATAAACCGCCATAACGATGATGACTGCTCCGCCGATGATCATGATGATCAGACTGATGTACAAGGCTGAATACAACGATTTATAGGCATCTTTTTTTTCCTGTCTGACCACCAGAAGCCACTCTTTGTTCTTAAGCCAGGTTGTTGCATATAGATATTTGTTTTTTGCATCATCAGCGGCAATAAAGGTATGAATACTGTCACCGGTTGGCGGGAAACCGGAATATTCAAGATCTTTATCCATGACCCTGATATCTCCGGAACGCCTCTGGGTCTGAAAAATCCCTGCCTTATTAAGAATGTAAGATTCTCCTGTCCTTCCGATCCTTACTTTTGATATCATCCTGTCAAAAAATAAGGTATCAATGGTTGCCCTCAGCACCCATGTTTTCTTTCCACTGCTCTGTCGCACCGCAATCACAAAATGGGGGATGTTTCGATAGCCTAAAAAAATATCACTGACATGGGATCCATTTTGCATAACCTCTTTGAACCACAATTCCTGTGTATATTTTTTCCCCTGCAGCTCATACTTACCCGAATACCTGACATGAACCCCATTTGAATCAAAAAGACCCAGATCAACAAACGCACCCGACCGCTTTTTTAAGTTTTCAAATATTATGTTAATAGATTCTTTTTGATTGATCTGTTCAAAATTGAAGGTGTTGGTAATAAGGTCAAGATCGGATTTTCGTTCCATTAAAAAGGACTCTATCATGTCACGATGATCACCAACGATTCGTTTTAAGCTGCTGGTGGTATTACTCTCAAGTGCAGTAGTAAAATAATAAAAACTGACCCCGATGGCCAATATAAAAGGAACAAACGGAACGATGATCATATTGGTTAAAATGGAGTGTTTAACCTGTTCTCCTCTTTGTTCATGCTTTTGATTTTTCTTGTTCATAACACGATTCAACCCTTAAATGAATTCAACACATTGACCCGAATGCCCTTCATGACTCTAAGAGCAACTATGATGCCGCATGAATTTTAAATGGCGTTAAAACAGACAACCAACTGAAATATTAAGAAATATTAAGAAATATTAATTCGAAAGAATAAATAGACGATCTGAATAATATAAAATTGTATCAGTATTTTTTACACATTGTAAAAAGTAAGCACAGCTTTAATTGAATAAAGATAAGACAAAAAGGCTTATCACTTCATTTGTTGACAACGGCTTGGTTTTCCTTAGAATAGACCTTGTGCGCTTTTTTTAGTTTTTATTCATTTGAGAAAGGTTTATAAATGAATTTCGAAAGACTCAGGATACTTCTGATCATTGCATTCATGCTTGTTTCACTGGTGCCCATGGCCTCACTCGGATACAAATTGATATCCCAGGGAGAAACCCTGATTCAAGAAAAAGCATCCTCCTACTTAACGGGTTTGGCCCAAAGAAATGCTGATGCCATAAAAGAATTCATGGAGGAAAGACAAAATGACATGAGCAACCTATCCAATATGATCTGCCTATTTGGCCTTGATACCACACTGCTTAAACTGCAGTTTAAACAGATGGAGGGTCAGTTCAAACCCTATCTTGCTTTTTTTGTACAGGACAAATCCGGAAAACATGTTTTCTCAACCCTTGAAAATCCACTTGATCCGCTGCCGATTCATTCTACTGACAAATCAGGAGGTTCATTACGGGAAATAAGTGTTAAGGATATTTTCATGTTTACCAATGGGTCAGAACAAATTCCCGCTCTTATGATTTGCACCCCCCTATTGAATAAATCTAAAGAAAATTGCGGGCACTTATGTGCTCTGGTTGATTTCAGACTTGTTGGTTTACTGCTGAAAAAAAGCAATATCGAAGTTACCGGTGAGGTCTATCTGGTAGATAAAAACGGCAGATTTCTATCTGCATCACGCTTTGGAGCAAAAGCGCTCAAAGACCGCATCTCTTTAATCGCCATTACAGGGAAAGAACATGGACTCCATGAAATAGCAGATTATAGAGGGGAGCGTGTGTTGCAGGCATATCAGAAAGTGGATGATTTCCCGTGGTATGTTATGGCTGATCAGGACATGGCGGAAATCTTGAACCGTATCAAGGCCCTGGGAAGGGAGGCTATTGTTTATGGCATGCTGACGGCAATGGTTGTTTTCGCCCTTGCTCTTTTTATTTCAACACTTATTGTAAATATTTTAAAAGCCAAATACCAGTATGAAAAAGAGCTTGAATTTCAAGTCATTCAAAAAGAAAAACTGGCATCCCTTGGCCTTTTGACTTCAGGGATAGCCCATGAATTAAATACACCGCTTGCCAATGCATTGCTATATACCCAGATTGCCAAAGAAGAACTGAATGAACCCGGAATCCAAATTCAAACAATTCAGCAAAGGCTTTCCACAGTCGTGGATGAAGTCAGGCAGGGAAGCAAAATCATAAGAAACCTTCTTGATTTTTCCCGGCATAATCAAAACGATTCACAAACAACAAATGTCAATAAAACCCTGACAAAACTGATGGGAATAGCCGGTCCCCACTGCTCATCCAACAAAATTAAAGTAGAAACAGAGCTTGAAAAAGACATGCCGGATATAAAAGCGGATGCCAGCACCCTGCAGGCCATATTGACAAACCTTGTAGCCAATGCAATTGAGGCCATGCCAAAAGGGGGAAATTTGAGATTAAAAACCCGTTATGTACCGGTTTTAAAAACAATAAAAATTGAAATTGCAGATTCAGGACCGGGAATTCCCAAAAAAGAGCTTATTCAAATATTCAACCCGTTTTTTACGACTAAAAAACCGGGAGAAGGAACAGGCCTTGGTCTTTTTGTCAGCCATGAAATGATAAGGAAATTGGGTGGTGATATCAAGGTCATCAGTTCAACCGGGGAAGAGTCCATTCAACATGGAACAATTTTCACCATTGAATTACCCATTGAATAATTTTTACTACAAAACCGGAGACTTGATGAAAGCATATAAAATTTTAATTGTTGAAGATGATCAAAAAATGAATCAGGGGTTGGTATATGTCATTTCAAAAGAAGGCTATGCTACGGAATCGGTTGATTCCGGGGAAAAAGCCCTTGAAAAGATCAAGAACACTCAATTCGATTTAATCATATCAGACTTAAAGCTTCCCGGCATTGACGGAATGGAGCTGTTGAAAGCCGCAAAAAGATATGATGCCGACATCCTTTTTATCATGATCACCGCATACGGCACGGTCGACACAGCTGTTTCAGCCATGAAACAGGGTGCAGAAGATTATATTTTAAAGCCCTTTGATATGGAAGAGTTGAGGCTTGTCGTTAAAAAAACCATGGAAAAACGGGAATTGTTTTTAAACAATATCCGTTTACAGCAGCAACTTAAAAAAAAATATACCTTTGAAAATATCATTGGAACCAGTGAAACAATGATGGCGGTCTTTAAAACCATCAACCATGTCAAGGATTCAAAGGCAACCGTCCTTATTCGCGGAGAAACCGGCACAGGAAAAGAACTGGTTGCAAGAGCGCTGCACTTTAACAGCGACAAAGCGGCAAAACCCTATCTTCCCGTAAACTGCGCCGCCCTCAATGAAAACCTTCTGGCAAGCGAATTGTTTGGTCATGTAAAAGGGGCATTTACCGGTGCAGTGTCTGACAAGAGAGGACTATTTGAAGCGGCTGACGGCGGGACCATATTTCTTGATGAAATAGGGGATATCGGACCAGGACTCCAACAGACATTTCTGCGGGCATTGGAAAACGGGGAAGTACAACCGGTTGGCTCCTTTGAAAGGAAAAAAGTTCTGGTACGAATCATTGCCGCGACAAATAAAGACCTTGAGGCAATGGTTGAAAAAGGCGGTTTTAGAAAAGATCTGTATTACAGGCTGAATGTGGTTATAATTGATTTGCCGCCTTTAAGAGATCGCAAAGGAGATATTGGAATACTGGCCTATCATTTTTTAAAGCAGTACTCTGTTCAAAACAATAAAAGCATAAACCGTATTTCTCAAGAGGTTCTGAGACTGTTGGAAAATTATCATTGGCCCGGAAATGTCAGGGAACTTGAAAATATAATCGAAAGGGCAACACTGTTTGAAGTCAGTGGTGAAATCACAAAGGACAGCCTCCCGTCTGCCTTGACAAAACCCCCTTTCGTTTCAGACGCAAAATCCGGTTCCAAAGATATAAAATCTCTGGAACAATTAAGCAAAAACCATATTTTAAATGTTCTGGAAATGACCAATCAAAACAAAACACAGGCATCAAAATTATTGGGAATCGACAGATCCACCCTGTGGCGTATAATGAATCGCCTGGAAATGAACTAAATTTTAGATTAACTTCCCTTGGCCGCGGTGCAAAACGCAACACTCGTTGCATACTGCACCGCGGTTTTTTGTTTTTTATGATTTCTTCATCATTGATATAGTATGTATTTACAGTCAGTTATCCTTAC
This sequence comes from Pseudomonadota bacterium, assembly GCA_018821715.1. Taxonomy (GTDB): domain Bacteria; phylum Desulfobacterota; class Desulfobacteria; order Desulfobacterales; family Desulfobacteraceae; genus Desulfobacula. Next base: position 28,843 of record JAHJLN010000434.1, read on the forward strand.
TCCACCCCTATGGCATGCCCCTTGCTATTATAAATTCACAATGATTGAGCTTGCCGGCATAACCGTTTGATTCGATTCTCAACTTGCAATTTGCCGGCAATACAACATTGTTTTTTAACTTTATTTAAAAAATCGGAGGAACACATGGAAAAGAATATTTTTGGAAATTTAAATGACTGGGGACCTGTTCTGGAAAAATTGGAAAAACTGTCACAAAGCCGGGAACTTGGCAATTGTCAGGATGAATTGATCCGCCTGCTTCGTTTTGACCAGAACTGGCGCCTGCGAGAAGCTGCAATTGAATCTTTGCCGTTTATCGAGAATCCCGGCCTTAATCTGGCAAGGGAAGTCATTTCATTAATCAAACGAAAGGATCTCTATTATGATGTCAGAATCCTGGCAACAGACGGCCTTGAAAAACTGGCAGCCGCTATTGTTAACAACAGAGGATTTGACAAAGATATTTTAAAACAATTTGTTCAGGAAATCATAAAAGACATGAATACGTTGCTGGCCTCACCTGAACCGCCGAAATTCCATGATGCATTACGAAACTCAATGAATCAGGTCAAAAATATTGAAGCTGCCATTTAAACAGATGGTTTAAATAATCAAATAATTGAATATTAAAACAAAGGAGTCAAAGCATGCTGATCGGAATACCAAAAGAAATAATGTACAAGGAAAACAGGGTTGCAGCCCTTCCTGAAACAATTGAAAAATTTAAAAAGATAGGCTTTGATGTCATGGTTGAAACAAAAGCTGGAGCCGGGGCCTTTACCGATGATGAAGCGTACCGGGAAGCAGGAGCGTATATCGCTGATGATGCAGGTGAAATTTTTAAGAAATCAGACATTATTTTAAAAGTCAAGGAGCCTTTATTTAATGATCGGTTTAATATGCATGAAATCGACATGTTAAAGGAGAACCAGATTCTCATTACTTTTTTGCACCCGGCCGCCCCTTCAAATCATGGTGATGTAAAAAAACTTCAGCAAAAAAACATTACCGCCTTTACAATGGACGGCATCCCCAGAATTTCAAGGGCGCAGCGAATGGACCCATTGACATCCATGAGCGCTATAACCGGGTATAAAGCCATCATCATTGCGGCAGCGAATTATCCAAAATTCATCCCCATGATCGGTACGTCCATCGGCATGATAAAACCGGCCAATATTCTGGTGGTGGGTACCGGTGTTGTCGGACTTCAGGCAATTGCAACCGGAAAGAGGCTGGGAGGTGCTGTAAAAGCGGTTGATATCCGGCCGGATGCAAAGAAAGAAGCCGAAAGCCTGGGCGTCAAGGTGGTGGGGTTTGATGCACCTCCGGAGCTGTGTGTTGGACAAGGCGGGTATGCCAAAGCACTCTCTAAAGAATGGCTTGAAAAGGAAAGACAGGCACTGGCACCATTGGTTGCAGAATCGGATATCATTATTCTCAGCGCCCTTGTTCCCGGAGAAGTTGCCCAGCATATCATCACCAGAGAAATGGTTGAATCAATGGCCCCGGGATCTGTTATTATTGATGTATCCATTGACCAGGGCGGAAATTGTGCAGTAACTGATCCTGGAAAAGAATTAATTCATAACGGCGTCTATATCTGTGGAATTAAAAACATACCCGGATCTTTGCCGGTTCATTCTTCATGGCTGTATGCCAATAATCTTTATTACTTTGTTGAGAACCTGTTTAAAAACAGGCCAGATGACTTTGACATGACCGACGAAATCATCAAAGGCGCTCTTGTGACACACAAAGGCAGGCTTTATCATGAAGGCACCCTCAAAGCAATGGGCTTGAAGGATAATGAATAAATTTTGGAGAACAAACCAATGACAAATCTTTTACTGCTGGCAGGGGTTTTCGGGTTTTCCTTTGTGGTGGGATATTTTCTGATTTCAAGAATTCCCACATTGCTGCATACCCCGTTGATGTCCATGACAAATGCCATCTCTGCCGTCACCATACTGGGGGTTTTGATTCTTTTTTCCGTCGCATCAACCAGGACTGAGCAGATCATCGGATCAGTAGCTTTTGTCATGGCCGCTTTCAACCTTGTGGGGGGATTTGCGATTACGGACAGGATGTTAAGGCTGTTTAAGAAAAAACAAGCGGAGGCCAAAAAATAATGACTGAAACATACTCTGCCATGAATCTGTTCGCAGATTTTTGTGTCATCGCTATCCTTATCCTGGGAATCTGGTTGTTTCGCTGGCCTCACAGGGCAAAGTTCGGCAACCTGACGGCGGCATTTGCATTAGCCTGCGCCGCAGGCCTGGTTTTGTATCGAAACGGCACCCTGTACCCCAACATAGTGCTGTTATCTCTTGTGGCAGGTTCTGCCGCAGGGTTCTGGGTTGCCAAACGAATTACCATGATTCAGATTCCGGCCATGGTTGCCTTTCAGCACGGTGCCGGGGGGATTGCCGCCTTTTGCCTGTCCCTTGCCGAACTCATGCGGGGATCTCAACACCTTGGAATGATGAATGAAATTTCCGGTCTTTTAGGCCTTGCTATCGGGTCATTGACGTTCAGTGGCAGCATGATCGCAGGAGGAAAACTGTCAAACAAACTAGGACAGACCCCTAAAATACTTTGGAAGCATACCTGGCTTGTCATGATAACCCTTGCCTGCATTATCGCACTGATGATTACATCGCTGTATGCGCCCACAGGCAGCAGGATACTCTTTTATATTCTCATTATTTTGATGTCGGTTCTGTTTGGTGTTATTTTTTCCATTCGTATCGGCGGAGCTGACATGCCTGTGTTGATTTCATTCTTAAACGCAACCGCAGGAATTGCGGCTGCGTTTTGCGGCATGATCATTGAAAACAAGCTGCTGATTTCCTGCGGGGCCACAGTGGCTGCTTCAGGATCAATACTGACCCATGTCATGTGCAAAGGTATGAATCGCAGTCTTTTCAGGGTTTTTGTTCCTGTGAATGAATCCCGGCTCAAACCGGCAATAAAGAATGAGCAAAAACGGGTTGCAGGTTTTGTTGAAACAAAAGACCCGCATCACCCCATTGAAAAAAATAACTTTCAAACCGCAGTTGAATTTGCCCGTAAGGCAAATAAAATCATTATTGTTCCCGGCTATGGCATGGCAGTGGCCCAAGCACAGTTTGACGTAATTAACTTTTCGAACAAACTGCTTTCCATGGGCAAGGATGTGAAATTTGCCATTCATCCGGTTGCAGGAAGAATGCCCGGGCACATGAATGTGCTTCTGGCTGAAGCGGGTGTTGACTATGATCTGCTGGAAGAAATGGATGCCATAAATCCTGAATTCAAGGCAACCGACCTTTCCCTGATTATCGGGGCGTGCGATGTGGTTAATCCGGCTGCCATTGAAGTTGACGGCTCACCCATTTCCGGCATGCCGATTTTGCTTACCCATGAATCAAAGCATGTTGTGTGCTGTAATCTGGATGATAAACCCGGATACTCTGGTGTTAAAAATCCTTTATATGAAAACAGCAATACAATCCTGCTTTTGGGAAACGCTAAAGACACTGTGGGGCAACTTGTTGAAGCTCTTTTAGAGACTTCCCCAGCTATTGAAGGTTCTTCAAATCAAGACACCCCAAAAGGACTATTGAATTCTGCTATAATTGCATTGTCATCGGCCAAAAAGGTTATTGTAATTCCCGGATATGGCATGGCTCTGGCACAGGCGCAGTTCAAGGTGGTTGAACTCGCATCAATCCTTGAATCAATGGGGGCACAAGTAAAATTTGCCATTCATCCGGTTGCAGGAAGAATGCCCGGGCACATGAATGTACTTCTAGCTGAAGCAGAAGTCGATTATGACAAGCTTTGTGAAATGGATGACATCAATCCTGAATTTTCACAAACAGACGTTGTTCTTGTCTTTGGTGCCTGCGACGTAGTGAACCCGTCGGCAATAGATATCCAAGGCACGCCTATTTCCGGGATGCCTATACTGATGGCCCATGATGCAAAAAGCATCATCATCTGCAATTTTGATGAAAAGCCGGGCTATTCCGGAGTGGCGAACACCTTATACAACAATCCTAAAACAATAATGATGCTGGGCGATGCCGCATCAACGGCAAATGTTTTAATTGGTGCATTAAAGGCAAAAAATTGATTTTAAATACATAAAAAAAACATTTTAACAAAACCAGGAGAAAAAATGGATAATATATTGGATATTGTCTTTGCAAAAGACCCCTTTGAAAAAGAATTCCATCAGGCAGTAACAGAAGTTGTTGACTCCATAAAACCAGTTCTGGACAGGAATTCTGAATACCGGCATGCCGGCATTATGGAAAGAATTATCGAACCGGAACGTGTAATTTTGTTCAGAGTACCCTGGGTGGATGATCAGGGTACCGTCCGGGTCAACAGAGGATTCAGAATCCAAATGAACAGTGCTATAGGACCTTACAAAGGCGGTCTTCGATTCCATCCTTCTGTAAACCTTTCTATTTTGAAGTTTCTTGCCTTTGAACAGATATTTAAAAATGCATTGACCACTCTCCCCATTGGTGCTGGAAAAGGTGGTTCAGACTTTGACCCCAAAGGTAAATCAGACAGCGAGGTTATGAGATTCTGTCAGAGCTTTATGTGCGAACTTTTTCGTCACTTAGGCCCTGACACGGATGTTCCCGCAGGGGACATAGGTGTTGGTGCAAGAGAGATCGGCTATCTGTTCGGTATGAATAAAAAATTAACAAATGATTTTTCAGGTGTTCTGACCGGGAAAAGTCTTAACTGGGGCGGAAGCCTGATCAGACCTGAAGCAACCGGTTATGGTTCGGTCTTTTTTGCCGAGGAAATGCTGGCAACCCGAAAAGAAAGCCTTAAAGATAAAGTCTGCCTGGTTTCAGCTTCTGGTAATGTGGCCCAGTACACTGTTGAAAAATTAAACCAGTTGGGAGCTAAGGTTGTCACACTCTCTGATACTTCAGGATACATTTATGATGAAAAAGGAATTGATCAAGACAAACTTCAATATGTCATGTACCTGAAAAATGGAAAGCGCGGCAGGATCAAAGAATATGTCCAAAAATATCCCGAAGCGGTTTATACCGCACTTGATGGCTCATTAGATTACAACCCGATATGGAACCATAAAGCAGACTGTGCTTTCCCAAGTGCGACCCAGAATGAAATCAATGCCAAGGATGCCCAGAATATGATAAATAACGGTGTTTATGTGATCAGTGAGGGCGCGAATATGCCGACCATGCCGGAAGGTGTTGATATCTTCCTTGACAACAAAATTCTCTATGCACCGGGGAAAGCAGCCAATGCCGGGGGTGTTGCCGTATCCGGGCTTGAAATGTCCCAGAACTCAATGAGAATCAAATGGCCCCGCAACGAAATGGAGACCAAACTCAAAAGTATCATGCAAAGTATTCATTCAACATGTCTTTCTGCTTCAGAAGAATATGGGACCCCTGGTAACTATGTCAATGGTGCCAATATTGCCGGATTTATTAAAGTGGCGGATTCAATGATGGATCAGGGTATTGTTTAATTCCTTTTGATTGATTACAGGATTACTTTTAAAAGGCTGGTTATGTTTTTTTAACCGGCCTTTTTTACACAACTCCAATTATAGTTTATGTAAAACCCTATTTTAATTTTTTTAACAGGGTTTTCCTGTCAATTTTTAAAATTTCAAGGGCTTTTGCTTTATTTCCGCCTGTCTGTTCAACAACATCCCTGACATATTTTTTTGACATATCTTCAAGGCTGAGATTCAACGGCTGACCACAGGAGATGGTATATTTCATTATGTCAGGAAAATTCACGCTGTCTATATAATCGGTTTCATTCATGATCAGATTTCGATGAATAAGATTTTCAAGCTCCCTGACATTGCCGGGCCAGTAATATTTTTTTAGCGCAACGATTGCCTTATCTGTAAAGACCGGCTCTTCTTTTCCAAGCTCTTTGGCATACTTTAATGCAAAATGCTGGGCAAGAAGAATGATATCATTTTCTCGGTCCCTTAGAGGAGGAATATCGATGTTGATGACATTTAAACGAAAAAACAAATCCTGGCGGAACAGTTTTTTTTCAATAAGATCTTCCAAATTTTTATTGGTAGCTGCAATAATTCGGACATCAATTTTTTTAAATTGGGTTTCTCCAACCCTGGTGATTTCTTTTTCCTGTAAAACCCTGAGCAGCTTGGCCTGGAGTTCAAGCGGCAGTTCACTGATTTCATCTAAAAAAAGGCAGCCTTTTTCTGCTGCCTGAAAAAAGCCTTTTCTGTTTTGTATCGCACCTGTGAAAGCCCCCTTTACATGGCCGAATAATTCACTTTCAAAAAGGCTTGCAGGGATTCCCGGACAATTTATGGGAATAAACGGATAAATCGATCTTACCTTGTGGCTGTAGTGAATTGCACGAGCCACCAGTTCTTTTCCTGTACCGTTTTCTCCATTTATTAAAACAATTGCATCGTTTTTGCAGGCTTTTTCAATCCTGGAATACACGTCAAGCATCTTTGGGGAATGACCCATAATGCCGAACCGGGTCCAGGCATCATTGTATAAACTTTTTGGGTCGATTTTCTTTGCTTTTCGTTGCCAAATGTTTTTTTTAACGGCATCAAGAAGTTCCTTGTCTGTAAACGGTTTGGTAATATAATCATCCGCCCCTTCTTTCATGGCTGAAATGGCACTGTTAATGGACCCGTATCCGGTCAGCATGATAATACAGATATCCTGGAAATGGTCCCGGACATATTTTATCAGTTCAAGACCCGAATGTTTCGGCATTTTATAATCAGTGATCAAAAGATCAATTTTCTGTCTTGAAAAAATCTGGACGGCATCAGCCACACTGTGAGCCTTAAACACATGGAATCCTGCTATTTCAAGATTTCTTTGTATCACTTCGCAAGTTATGACATTATCATCAACAATGAGAATGACGTCTTTGCCATATGGGGTTGTCATCAATTTTCCTCCAAAGGCAAATAAATCTCAAAAATAGTTCCTTTACCCGGTTCACTGCTGACTTTAATGTCTCCATTATGGTTCTTGATAATTCCATAAACAACAGAAAGACCTAATCCTGTGCCTTCACCAACATCCTTAGTTGTAAAAAAGGGCATGAATGTTCTGCTGATATTTTCACCGGGTATTCCGATTCCAGTATCTTCAACGCAAAGAATCGCATTTTTACTATTCTTTTTTGTAGAGAATATCAAATTCCCGCCATTTTTCATTGCCTGAATAGCATTGATCGTCAAATTCGTAATGACCTGCTTGATTTGATTGGGATCAGCTGTAACGGTTATGGTCTCAGCATATTTTTTTACAATACTGATTCCCTCCTTGATGCATCTTGCTTCTAAAAAGGTGATACTGTTATCAATCACTTCATTAAGATTAATTGGCTCTTTGCATAATGGTGATTCTCGGGAAAATTCCATTAATTTTTTTATGATTCCCCTTGAATATATAACACAATCTTCAATCTTGGACAGGTCTTTTTGTGCTTGTTCCGGCATGTTGGACAATTTTAATGACAATTGCGCCAGACCCAGAATATTTCCCAGCGGCTCGTTCAATTCGTGGGCGACGCCTGCAGCAAGCTGCCCTATGGTTGCCAGGCGATCAGCATGCAAAAGCTGTTGCTGGATAACTTTTCGTTTTTCATCATCCCTTAGCTTTTTCATATAAAAACTGATAATATTTGCAATCCCCTTCAGCAGATTTCTTTCTTCAATAAGAAAAGGATTCTTTGATTCCAGTGCCAGCCTTGGGTGATAAAAAACTTCTATAGCCCCCACGATCTGCCTGTCAATTGAAATATTCTCTTTTTGGCATACACTGGACTCAAAAAAGACAGGTGACAAAAATTTCTTTTCCATGAAACAAATACGGGCGCAGGAGTCTTTTGGGTATTGCCATCCTTGTGGAATAATACGGACAATTCTATCCAATGCCACATCCACATTTGTTTCCATCACCACACATTGGGCAACCTGATACAGACAGTTAAGCTCTTTTATCCTCTCTTCCTCATTACGGCAGACCCTCTTATACTCATCATAAAACCGCTGTAGTTTAAGATTTTGTTTTTGGAGTTTTTTAATCAGTTGCTGCTGTTTCTCAACTTCGATGTCTATGGGTTTCATTTATATCATTTTGCCCGTAATAATGTCTTTTTTAAAAAAACGGGTACCCTGATTTCCGGTATCCAAACTATGGTGGAAAAATAATCTATATTTCTTAAAAGTCAATATGGATCAAGATAATCCCTGGTCGAGCATGGCATCTGCCACACGCCGGAATCCGGCAATATTTGCCCCCTCTACAAGGCATTTGACATTATTTTTTACCAATGTCATTGCATCATCAAGGCTAAGTTCGTTTTGTGTTGCACAAGGAAATGCAATATCGCACGGGATTATCCATGGCCGTTTCCCCGGATAAAATTTTACCTTAAAATGATCTGCATATTCTTTTACAACATCATTTCCGCTCAACCTGAGTTTCAGCATATAATCAATTTTTTCACCGGTAACACCATCGGGATCATGGATGAATCCATCAGGACCTGAAAGCGTTATGACTTTGCCGCCAAGCTCGTTGACCTTTTTTACAACCCCCCAGGCCACATTTCCAAAACCGGAAACCGTCACAACCTTACCCTTAATATTGTCATCAACATTTTTCAGCATTTCCTCGGCAAAACAAACAACACCATATCCTGTGGCCTCGGGCCTTAAATATCTTCCTCCCCATGCAAGACCTTTCCCTGTCAATACGCCTTTAAACGACTTGGTCATTCTGCGGTACATGCCAAACAAATAACCGATTTCCCGTGCGCCTACACCGATATCACCGGCAGGAACATCAGTGGACGCGCCAATGTGTCTTGAAAGTTCCAACATAAAACTTTGACAAAAATTCATTATTAAACTCAACCCGATGCCCGGTATTGACTTGTACCCGGCCCTGGTCATCTTTCCACGGCACCCTGAAACTGATGGATCGGTCCGGTTCAACCAGTTGCTCAAGTATCCGGTTGTCCTGATACTCTTGATTAACATCCAGAACCGGTGCAATGGATTTAAAAACTTCTGCCACGGATTGAATGTATTCCTTTTCCCAGGGATATTTTTCCCTGAGCATTTCCAAAACATTGTTTGTATACGCGTTCATGAAGTTCTCCAAGGCTATTATCTGTATTCTTCACAAGTAATTACAGTGCAGTCAGTTTTTTGCAGGTGACAGGTCTCAATATTTTCACAATTGTTGCAAACTCCTTTCAAATTTGAGTTAATTGGATAATCATTTTTTTTTGGAGCCTTGTTCAAATTATTTTTTAATTCTGTTGGTTCTGTACAGGCAAACTCTTCACAAAAAATAATAGGTTTGGTGTGATTCATTTGATAACTGCATTTTTCTGCATTAAAACAATTGATGCAAAGACCGGATAGCTGTATTTTTTCTGTCATGGTATCTCCTTTTATTAAAGTTGATTTATACCATGAGCAATTGATGTGCCACTGCCATATGGTCATTTAAAACCATAACATTACAGCATGTTACAACAGTCTATCTTTTGCAGGAACCACTATTAAAACCTGGAAATTTTCCATACACAGGAAAATTTCCACATAGTTTTACTGCAAGTAATGATTGTTTCAAAAGAATCAATTTGATATCGTCTGGTATTAATAAATCTGCAATGTGATTTACATACGATATAGTGATCGTTTAATGATGGAGGATAACATGACGATTGTGACTATTTCCAGGGGGACTTACAGCCGGGGAAAGGAAATTGCTGAAAAACTGGCCACGGCATTGGGATATGAATGTCTTTCCCGTGAAATTGTTATTGAAGCATCAAAAGAATTCAATATCCCGGAAATAAAACTCATCCGGGCTATTCATGACGCACCCTCGGTTCTTGATCGATTTACATATGGCAAAGAACGGTATTTGGCTTTCTTTCGATCCGCTTTGCTCAAACATCTGCAAAGGGACAATATTATCTATCATGGCCTGGCAGGTCATGCTTTTTTACAGGAAATCCCCCATGTTTTTAAAGTTCGGATTATCGCTGACCTGGACTTTCGGATAGGAGAAGAAATGAAGCGCGAAAAAATCTCGGCAGATCAGGCCCGGCATATTCTGGTTAAGGATGATGCCGAGCGACGTAAGTGGAGTCTGACCCTTTATGGTTTGGATATCTGGAATCCCCAATTTTATGATATGACATTGCATTTAGATACCATGGATGTGGAAGAAGCTGTGTCCATTATTCTTCATACGATTCAACACCCCTGCTTTCAAACAACCCCCAAAAGCTGTGAAAAACTCAATGACCTTTCTTTAAACGCCCAGGTTGAGGCAGCACTGATACATGATTTCCCGAAAGCCAAGGCTGATTCCAGAAAGGGTATCGTTTTTGTAAGCATCAGGGGCTCTCTTATTGATGAAAAAAATATTTTTTCAAAAGTAAACTGCATCATAGAGAAGATAAAAGATGTAAAAAAAATTCATATCAACATCGTTCCCTATAATATTGAAAGCTGACAAATCATTTAATAAAATCAAAAGATTTTCATAAATATCCGGTCGTATCAGCCATGAAATTTGAAAAATATAAAAATCTGTCCAGACCATCCATAACTTTTTGGCGAAACCTTTTCCCCTTCCTTCGCTGGTGGAATTTCATCGGCTGGGACACAACCAGGGCAGATCTTATCGCAGGATTAACAGGAGCGGTCATTGTCTTACCCCAGGGGGTTGCTTTTGCAATGATTGCCGGACTGCCACCGGAATATGGAATATACACCGCCATAGTTGTTCCAATAGTTGCGGCATTATTCGGGTCTTCGTTGCATCTGATTTCCGGCCCCACTACCGCTATTTCCATCATCATTTTTGCTTCTCTGAGCCCCATGGCCACCCCCGGATCGGCTCAATTCATCCAATTGGCCTTAACCTTGACTTTTCTGGCCGGACTGTTTCAATTATCTTTTGGATTGGCCCGGATCGGGATCCTTGTGAATTTTATATCCCATTCCGTACTTGTGGGGTTTACTGCCGGTGCGGCCATTCTTATTGCCACCTCTCAGTTGAAACACATTTTTGGCCTTGACCTGCCCGGATCGGGATCCTTTTTTACCACATGGATGACTATTCTTTCCCAGATCAACACCTCAAATCCGTATGCGCTGGCTGTAGCATCAGGGACATTCATTTGTGCCGCCCTGTTCAGATTTTTCAAGCCTCGATGGCCCGGGCTGTTGATTGCCATGATGGCTGGAAGCTTTCTGGGGCTGTTCCTTGGAGCTGAATCCCATGGTATCCGTTTGATGGAAAGCCTGCCTGCCCATCTGCCGCCGCCTTCACTACCTGACCTGTCCGTTCAAACCTTACGGGAATTGGCTCCTAAAGCTTTTGCTATTGCATTGATCGGGTTGATTGAAGCGTTGTCAATTGCCCGATCGATCGCAGCACTCTCCCGCCAGCAAATCGACGGCAATCAGGAATTCATCGGGCAGGGTCTGTCCAATATTGTGGGCAGTTTTTTTTCAAGTTATGCCGGTTCAGGATCTTTTACCCGTTCCGGTATTAACTATCATTCGGGAGCCATGACCCCCTTATCCGCAATATTCTCAGCTATCTGTCTGGCGTTGATTCTACTGCTTATGGCACCTTTAACCGTCTATCTGCCCATTCCGGCAATGGGTGGTGTTATCCTGCTGGTGGCATTGAATTTAATCGATTTTCATCATATTAAAACCATTATTAAAACAAGCAAAGATGAAGCTGCCGTGTTGCTGACAACCTTTCTTGCAACCTTGTTCCTTGATCTTGAATTTGCCATTTATTCCGGTGTTCTTATGTCCTTGGTTCTATATCTGAGTCGAACGGCACATCCGCAAATTCTTGATTCGACACATAATCCTGCTGCATTTGGACATTTTTTTGATCAAACAAAAATAAAACAACCCTGCTTTAAAATTATCCGAATTGATGGTTCGCTCTTCTTTGGAGCGGTGAATCATATTATGGAGTTTCTCCACAACATTGACAAAAACAACCCCTCCAAATGTCATGTTCTCATTGTGGCATACGGCATCAACTTTATTGATATCACTGGCGCCCAAATGCTGGTAAATGAATCCAGACGCAGACGTGGACAAAGAGGTGGATTGTATCTATGCGGTCTAAAAAAACAGGCCCGGGACGTTCTTGAACGGGGAGGCTACATTGATGGCATCGGGGCTGAAAATATCTTTATATCTGAAACCCAGGCAGTAGCACAAATCTTAGAAAGAATCGATAACCCTGAATAGTTCCTGCTCATATTATTGACAGTCTTTTCCTGATTTAGTAAGTTAGGCTCCAAGTCTTTATTATTGTGACAGGAGATATCATTTGAAAATCATTATTGTTGGTGCCGGGGAAGTCGGGTATAACATTGCCAGCCGGCTTGCTTCTGAAAATAAGCGGGTGGTTGTCATTGACAAGAATCCTGAGGCCCTTAGACGTCTTACTGAAGACCTTGATGTACAGGTCATCACGGCATCGGGAAGCAGCCCAAAAGTACTGAATGACGCTGGAATCAAGGAGGCGGATATTCTTCTGGCCGTCACTGACAGTGATGAAACAAATCTTGTGGCCTGCCTGATGGCCAATATGATTTCACCCACAACCAAAAAACTGGCCCGGGTCAGAAACACTGATTTTGATCCTTATCATGAACGATTTAAAAAAGAAAACCCCCATATTGATACCATCATTAACCCGGAAACCGAGGTGGTGAATACCATCAGAAAGCTTATGGATGTTCCCGGTGCTGTGGATGTCGGAGCCTTTGCTGACGGCAAGGTCAAATATGTGGGAATTCGGCTTGACAAAGCGTCTCCCATGGCCGGAATACGGCTAATCGATTTTCCTTCCAGGTTTGGCGAGGACCGGCCTTTGATAGCCGCCATCATCCGAAACAATGAGGTTATTGTCCCAAGGGGGCCCAACATTCTTGAGCCCGGCGATTTAATTTATTTTGTCACCCAGACTGAAAAACTTGAGAAAATGCTCAAACTTTTCGGTCAAAAAATTGAGCCCATTCAAAGAGCATTGATTATCGGCGGCGGACGAATCGGTGAACGGCTGGCCAAAATACTTGAAAAAGACTCGATTAAAACAAAAATCATTGAAGCAGATATTGATCGGTGTCATTACCTTTCACAACAAATGGATAAAACCGTTATTCTTCATGGTGACGGCTCTGACCAGAAACTCTTTATTGAAGAAAATGTGCGTCAGAGTGATGTCATTGTTTCCGTCACCGATGATGATGAAACCAATATCCTTGTTTCCCTGCTGGCTAAAAACCTGGGTGTTCAAAACACCATCACCAGGATTGGAAAATCAAACTATTTTCCCTTGCTGGCAACCATTGGTATTGAAAAAGTTGTCAGCCCCAGGCTGTCAGCGGTCAGCTCCATTTTGCAAGAGGTCAGAAAGGGAAAGGTTTTATCTGATATTTCCATTTTCGGAGAAAGGGGAGAATTTATTGAAGCCATTGCCCTTGAAACTTCTGATATAACGGATAAACCATTACGGAAAATATCCTTTCCCAAAGGCTCAATTCTTGTCTGCATCATCAGGGACGGTCAGATTATTATTCCGGCAGGCGACAGTGTTGTAAAGCCAGGAGACAGAATCATCATGTTTGCCGTTAAACAGGCTGTTAAAAAACTTGAAAAGCTCTTAACGGTTAAACTGGATTTTTTCTGATGCGCTGGAAATTTATCGCAAGTATTATCGGTATTCTTTTGGTTTTCCTGGGACTGTCCATGGTGTTCCCTTTACTTGTCAGCTTTCACTATCATGATCTAGCCCATGACAATTTTATTCGCTCCATCGGCATTACCATGGTGGCAGGGCTGATCCTTATTCTTGTGTCAAAAAAAAGAGACAGTGAAGAGTATATCAATCAGAAAGAGGGGATGACGGCTGTTGCTCTGGCCTGGACAGCCATTGGTCTTTTCGGTGCCCTGCCCTTTTATTTTGACCCTGAATTCACCAATTTTACCGATGCTTTTTTTGAATCGGTTTCCGGATTTACAACCACCGGATCATCTGTGATGACGGATATTGAAGGTGCTGCCAAGAGTCTTCTTTTCTGGAGAAGTTTAATCCAATGGCTGGGCGGCATGGGAATTATTGTCCTGTCCCTTGCCATACTGCCGTTTTTAGGGGTGGGGGGCATCCAGTTGTATAAAGCAGAAGTCCCAAGCCCGGTACCGGATAAGCTTACACCAAGGCTGAGTGATTCGGCAAAAATCTTATGGGTTGTTTATGCCGGGATCACCCTGACCCAAATCATTTTTTTATTAGGGGGCGGCATGCCGTTGTTTGAAGCAACCTGTCATGCATTAACTACCCTGCCCACCGGTGGTTTTTCTCCGAAAAATGCATCTGTTGCCCATTATAACAGTGCTTTTTTCGATTATGTGATGGTTATTTTTATGGTCCTGGCAGGCATTAATTTTTCCTTGCATTACCAGATGCTCAGGGGTAAAACACTTGCTTTCTGGGAAGATACAGAATGCAGATTTTTTCTTGGACTGACACTGGGATTGACCCTCCTGGTTACATGGGATATTTATGGCTCGGTTTACACTTCTGTTAAAGATGCCTTCCGGTTTGCAAGCTTTCAAGTTGTCTCAATTCTTACCACAACCGGATTTGCAACAGCAGATTATGAAAAATTCCCGGGATTAAGTCAGGTTATTTTGTTTGTCTGCATGTTTATCGGGGCCTCTGCGGGATCAACCGGCGGCGGCATGAAATGTGCCAGGATTCTTGCCTGTTTTAAATATTGTTACAGGGAATTGTTCAAGATCATACACCCCAGAAGCATCAGTCATATCAAAATCAATAATACGGTTATTTCCGATGAGGTGCTTCGAAGTATCATGGGATTTCTGGCGCTTTATATCGGTCTTTTTGTCCTGTCAAGCATTGCTCTTGCCTGCATGGGCGTTGACATGATGACGGCTTTTGGTGCGGTTGCCGCCTGCATCGGGAATATCGGCCCTGGATTTGGAACGGTTGGCCCCACGGAGAATTTTGCCCACCTGCCGGTTCTTGGAAAATGGCTGCTTGCCTGGTGCATGCTGTTGGGCAGGCTGGAAATTTATACGGTTATTATTCTCTTTGTTCCTGAATTCTGGAAAAAATAAAAAAAATCTTTATTAAACTTGTTTAATTTCAGGGTGTGTTGCCAGAGAATTCAAAAACTGCCGGGTATGACGGTCCATTCTTGATTTAAAAAGTTCAACCACTTTTTGCATCAAGGTGTGTCCGATCTCGAAATCTGATTCAAACAACTCCCGCATCTGATCGCCTGAAACAGTAATAATTGAGCTTGTCTGGGCACAGATTGCCGTAAAAGTACTGACAGCCTCCCCCATTAAAGCAGAGACCCCGAATGTTCTTCCGTATGATACTTCATCCAGGGTCAATGATTTTCCTGAACCCGATCGGCTGTTTAAAAAGACTTTACCGGAAACCAGCATATATAAAAGCTTTTGTTCCTGTTCCTGCCGAAATAGAATGCTTTCTTCATCAAATGTTTCAAGCTGTGCTATGGCGCCAACTTTTTCAAGTACACTACCCGGCAAATCTTTGAGAAAAACTATTTTTTTCAGTACGTCTTTTTCAACCATTGTTATAGGTCCTAACTAAAATTATGTTAATTCAGCTAAATTAAATCACAAGGGTAAGATTTTCAATATCATTAATGTCTTCTTTTAATTCAGGATTTTCATCCAGGGTCTTTATGATCATTTGAGCCCTTAAATCCATATGTCGTTTATACTGTCTGGCAACACCCAGCATCATATAATAGGCCAATTCATGATTCGTCTCAAATAATTGAATCATTCTTTTGCCTGAAAGGGTAATAACCTCGCAGGGTTCCTGACAAATTGCCGTATAAGAAGCTTTTGATCCTTTAATGAGTGCAGAGGTGCCGAAAGAAGACCCGGATTGGATATAATCGAGAATCACATCAATTTCTGCTGTAAGTTCTTTTTTTACCAACACCTGCCCCATAATCAGCATATAAAATGTGTCAACCTTATCATTCACTGTTATCAATTGGGTATCGATCCCAAAAATGCTTAATTGCGCTTCATTGGCGATAATCTCAAGCAAATGATTGGGAACATCCTTTAAAAGGTTGATCCGCTTTAAATCTTCTATTTTTACCATAGTTAAGCCTCGTGTGCTAAGTTAATACATAAACCAAAAAAACAAAAGAAA
>JAHJLN010000435.1 GCA_018821715.1 Pseudomonadota bacterium
CTGAGAATAGCGGCCCCACCCATACTGCCACCAACTAAAGCAATTTTCTTATATCCCATCTCTTTCATAACGTTAATTGACGTTAAAACCACATCTTTGGTTTTTCCGTCTAATGAAAGAGAAGCTACTTTTAGTTGCTGAAGGCGCTCGGTTAATAAATACCAACTTTCCTTATCAAAGATTTTACCAGGAACAAAAATTACAACTTGACTGCCCTTCACATCAAAATAAGAGGCTAAGCTTTCGTTCCCCATTTCCGTCTTAATGGGTATATTTTTAAAGTGGGGCTTAAACTCAGGTTCTGTCCCAGAATTTGCTATCCCAAGACTGAAGGTTACAATTATAGCAAAAGTTACAATTAAGACAGACAATATAATATTTTTCATTATCACCTCCGTAATACTTTGAATTATAACAGTGTTAATAAATGAAAAATTTCCATCATATTGGCCCTATAGATACCGTGATTTCCCATTTATTTAAATATTGAGTCAAAAATATGGAAAGATATTCCTATTTATCAAATTTTGTCTTCCTTTTCTATTTATTTTGCTTTAGCCATATTTAGTATGGAAAGTCAACCCAAATTCCGTCCTAATCCAAAGCTTAAATTGATGGTCCAAGTTCGCGAGGTTTTAGGGTATCATCATTATACATACAGTACCGAACAACCCTATTGTCATTGGGTACTGCGCTATATTTATTTTTTTTGGCAGCAAAACACATCCTCGTGATCTCGATTCCAGTGACGTCGAGTGTTTTCTGTCAGATTTGACGGTTAACCGTGAGGTATCGGTCTCAGCACAACGTCAGGGTCTGCCTTCAAGGAAGCATGGAACATGTCAAAGGCAAGGACCATCAGCTGGTGCTGCTGCTTTAAGAAGGCGATATCCTGCAAAGGATCGTAAAGCAAATCACCCCTGTCAGATAAAACCTGAAAGGGGGTGTGGAAAATAAACATGACTGTGATTACAATAACAACGACTTGAGATATTGAGAGCCTACTGGAAAACACATCGTAATCCTGTATTGATTTTCCCTGCTTTGGATAGAAGCTGTCAAAACGGCCCCACATCTGTGATCCCCATGAAAAAATCCTCATTCCGTAGGGCCCTTAGTAAGGTTGTCAAACTATTGGAATCCAAAAAAAAGAAAATCTGTCCATACACTTCGTCATTCCTATGCCACCCATCTGCTTGAGGCTGACGTCAACATCCGGCGGATTCAACAATACCTGGATCATGCAAGTCTGAACACCCAGGGCCATGAACGGGCGTACGGCATTATCAATGATCTGATGAAGGCGGTGTGATCATGGATACCATTAAAGACATCATCACAGCCTTTGCCCCCGAGTATCTTGATCGGTTCAGGTCCCATATCCCCGGCAACCATATCAAAGTGATAAAGGCCATAACCTCCTGCCGTACACATGATACCGGACTGATTGTTTATTCGTGTAAAAAGTGTGGCCATCTCCATACGACATATCGCTCCTGCGGCAACCGCCATTGCCCGGTCTGCCAGAGCCATAAAACACGGGAGTGGCTGAAAGCCCAGAGCAAAAGCAGGTGCCCGGGCATCATTTCATGATCACCTTCACAATCCCGGAACAGGTTCGAGGTGTCATCAGGAACAACCAGAGAGTTTCGTATGGTGCCATGTTCAAAGCCTCATCCGGTGTCATCAAAAAGTTAACCCCGGATGAAAAATATATGGGTGGTGACCTGCCAGGCTTCTTGAACAATGGATTGAGTACGACCTTGCAGGTCGTGTCAATCCTTTAGGGTTATAATACGATTTTTACTTTTACAGTAGGGTTGACACAAACAAGTACCTGTTGTACATATGGTATATTAAGTACAAAAAATGGAGGTGCTAAATGACCACTAAGATTTCCACAGCAGACGCGAGAAAAAATTTTGCCGATATCGTTAATAAAGTCGCGTACGGAAAAGAACCTATAGTTTTGACGCGCAGAGGCCAAGATGTTGTTGCTATTGTTTCCATAGAAGAACTTGAACTGCTCCAGCAAATTGAAGACCATATTGATATTGAAGATGCTAAGCTGGCTCTTGCTGAATCTGGAGATAACATTCCCGCTGAAGAAGTCTGGAAGCAATTGGGGCTTTGATTTATGACCTATTCTATTGAATTTCGACCAGCTGTATTGAAAAGATTGAAGCGATTTCCTAAAAGAGATTTGGTTCGGATTAAAAAAAAAATAGAAGAACTTGGTCAAAATCTGCCAGACCCTAATACTACTAAGATGAAAGGCAATAATTCTTTTCATAAGATTCGAACTGGAGATTATAGAATAATCTATGAAATCCATGATGATAGAGTGGTCATTCTGATTGTAAAAATTGGTCATAGAAAAGATGTTTACAAAGGCCTTTAGCAAGTACTGATTTAAAATTCATTCAAACCTCAAGTATTACGTTCGGGTAACGGGCAGCAAGGGTTTCCAATAAAGTTCATTAGAAGCACATCACTTAAAAGTTTTTCAACCTTTAAAAAGAAGAAGACCCTTGCTGTCGGGTTCACACGCCTGTTCAAGAAAGCCGCTACGCGGCAGAATTCCATTCAATTTTTAAGATCCTGCAAGTTGCAAAAGCAGTTGGTTTTCATTCATAATTTCCGGGTTCCAC
>JAHJLN010000436.1 GCA_018821715.1 Pseudomonadota bacterium
AATAAACCCGATAAAACGGCAGCTCTGGCAAACCTGAACTCATTAAAACAGTTGAACCTTGATCCGGAAAAAGTCATGCAGACAGCAGATGAAATTAAATCGGTTATTATGAATTCCGCTGCAGTCTTTTAATCGGCAGCAGATCTGATCTGTTGGTATCCAGCAGATGAATGAACCTGTTCCAGAAAAAAATCGTCATCAGCCCGGTTGTTGAGCTATCCATAAATCATCGCAACTATTTATTGTTTTTTTTTGGAATAAAAGCCTTGTATTTGAATGCAAAAACTGATTGGCTTAGCCTAAAAGCAAATTTTTGATAATCGTGTTTGGATCGCCTGGATCATGGTAATTGGTGGTTGAGTATTTTTTTTAAGGATCTTAGTGAATGGAATTTTTCAATGATTTTTCAAGGTTTTCAAAGGGGTTTGATACTTGTATTACAACCATTGATTCCCATACGGAAGGCGAAGCCACCCGGCTGATCGTCAACGGTGCGGGCAAGATCAGCGGGAAAACCATGATGGAGAAGCTTGAATGGTTTAAATCCCACCATGATCATATCCGGTGTCTTTTGACAAAAGAACCCAGGGGCTCCAAAGAAATCCTGGCAGCCCTGGTAACTGAAAATGTTACTCCCGATGCAAAGTTCGGGCTGATCTACATGGATGCCAGGCGGTATCCGTATCTGTGCGGGCATGCCACCATCGGTGCCGTTGCAACCCTGGCCGAAACCGGATTCCTTGAACTTGATCCAGGGGAAAACAGTGTGCTTGTGGACACCCCGTCGGGAACCATGGAGGCAAGGGTGTTTGTTCAAGGGGACAAGATTGATGCCGTGGCCATTAACATGGTGCCTTCCTTTGTTTACGCGACAGGAAAAGACATTGAGGTCAAGGGGTTTGGAAAGATAAAAGTGGATCTGGTCTGCACGGGTGGTTTTTTTGCCATGGTGGATTCAACCCGGATCCAGATAGAACCGGTTTTGGAAAACAAGGCATTTTTAACAGACCTGGGCATGAAAATAATTGATGCTGCCAATGAACAATTGATCGTATCCCATCCGGTTAGACCCGATGTCAACACCATTGATGTGACAGAGTTTTATGATTCACAGCAAAAAGGGAATATTGCCTTTGGCAAGGGCATGGTCATATACGGAGAATCCCATGCAGACCGGTCTCCCTGCGGTACGGGCACTGCTGCAAAACTCACCTTGCTGCATCATTACGGGAAAATAAAAATGCATCAGAAATATATCAATTACAGTCCTCTTGGAACATCTTTTGACGCAATGCTGGTGGGAAAACAAAAAATTGGGCCTGTGGATGGATATATTGTCCAGATTAAAGGCAGGGCCTATGTAACCGGGATTCATCATTTTATTGTTAAAGACAATGACCCTTTTCAACAAGGATTTATCATGTAATGAAAGATTATGCCGATATCATTCTGCACAACGGCAGGATTCAAACCCAGGATCAGGCGTATCCAAGGGCCCAGGCCGTTGCCGTCACCGGCAAAAAAATCACGGGCATTGGATCTGACCGGGATGTTCTGGCGCTGGCATCCGGTCACACCCGGGTGATCGATCTTGATAAACGGCTGGTGCTGCCCGGATTTATCGATACCCACTTTCATTTTTATGAGTGGGCATTGAACTATGACAGCATTGATTTTTCAGGGGTCTCTTCTTTTAAGGAAATGCAGGCGGCTGTGTCAAATAAGGCCCGCGCTATTGGCAAGGGGAACTGGGTGCTGGGCCAGGGATTTAATGAGTCGGACTGGCCTGAAAATAAAATGCCTGACCGGCATGACCTGGACAGGGTTGCGCCGGATAACCCGGTCTGCATCTGGCGATGCGATCTTCACTTATCTGTTGCCAACTCTCTTGGTCTGCAGCTTGCCGGGATCACGTCGGCAACCCCGGACCCTGAGGATGGCGTGATAGCAAGGGACGCTTCCGGCCATCCCACCGGCATTTTAAGGGAGCTTGCCGCCAACTTGATCCGCAATGTCCTGCCCAGGACTTCCCGGGAAACCGTGCGGGAAAATATGTTGAAGGCTGTCCAAGATGCCCATGGCCTGGGGCTCACATCCATCCATGACATCCGGCTCATGGGCGGGCTGGATGGTGCGGATGCCTTGAAGGCCTGGCAGACGCTCAGACAGGAAGATAAACTTTTTCTGCGCTGTCATGTGTCCCTGCCCGGGGAAATGACGGATCAGGCGGTTGCCCTGGGTCTGTTTACCGGGTTTGGGGATGATATCCTGAAAATCGGTCATTTAAAGTTTTTTTGCGATGGCGGCATGGGTGCACGGACAGGCTGGATGACGGAAAAATACCTGGATGCAGGTTTCGGGATGCCCCTGACCCCGGTGGCAGAGATTGAACGCGCGGCATTAAAGGCAGATTCGTCAGGGTTAAGTGTCATGGTCCATGCCATTGGAGACCGGGCCAACAGGGAAATCATCGACATGTTCACACGGATTGAACGCCTTGGCCGGACCCGGTGTATCATCCCCCATCGAATTGAGCATGTCCAGATGGTTCTGCCCAAAGATCTTGAAAACCTGTCTGCATTGAAAAACATTGCCGTCTCCTGTCAGCCCAACAACCTGAGTCTTGATATTTCCATGATCGACGAGTGTGCCGGGTCCAGGGGGAAATATGCCTATAACCTGAAAAATATTTTAAAAACAGGAATTCCCCTGATGCTCAGTTCCGATGCGCCTGTAGCAGATCCCAATCCTCTGGCAGGGATTTATTCTGCCGTGACCCGTAAACGGATGAATCATACTCCGAAAAACGGATGGTACATGGAACAGGCCTTGAGTGTTGAAGAAGCCGTCAGGGGATATACGATTACCCCGGCAACGGCATCGGGAACAGGGGAACTCTTGGGATCTGTTTCAAAAGGAAAGCTGGCGGATATCATTGTTCTTGACCGGGATATATTTGAGATTGATCCGGACGACATCCCGGAAGCAACCGTCGATATAACCCTTTTTAACGGAAGGATTGTTTATGAACGATAAGGTTTCCTTGATGACCACGGTCTATCTTGAGACGATTTTTGATCAGTCGGCAGACGGGTTGATGATCTGCGATGCAGACGGGAAAATCCTTAAACTCAATAGGGCAGCTGAAATCTTAAACGGCGTAAAGGCTTCTGAAGTGCTGGGGAAAGATGTTCGAACTCTTGTGAAAGAGGGGCAGATTGACAGGTCCGCCACCCAGGAAGTCCTTGAGACAAAACGTCAGGTCAGCGTGATCCAGACAACGCCGCGGTCAGAATACACCCTGCTGGTAACCGGGACCCCGGTTTTTGATGACCACCACAACCTTTGTTTT
The DNA here is from genome assembly GCA_018821715.1 of Pseudomonadota bacterium. Taxonomy (GTDB): domain Bacteria; phylum Desulfobacterota; class Desulfobacteria; order Desulfobacterales; family Desulfobacteraceae; genus Desulfobacula. The sequence continues at coordinate 3,353 of JAHJLN010000436.1, forward strand.
GTTGTGGTGAATGAACGGGATATTTCCCTTATTGAAAGCATGAGAAAGGAGCTGGAGCTGGCACGGCAGGAATCTAAACGGATTAAGGCTGAACTCACTGAGTTGACCCTGCTTGAATTAAAGGAAAACAATATCGTGGCCCAGAGCGATTCTATGAAACACACATTGCGCCTGGCCTTAAAACTGTCTGCCATTAATGCATCCCATATTCTGATCCAGGGGGAATCCGGAACCGGCAAGGGCCTGTTGTCAAAGTTTATCCATAAGCACAGCGGCAGGGCGAAAATGCCGTTTATTCAGATCAATTGTGCGGCCCTGCCTGAAAATCTCCTGGAAGCAGAATTGTTCGGATATGCAAAGGGCGCCTTTACCGGGGCCAGTGCAAACGGAAAAATAGGCTTGTTTGAACTGGCATCCGGGGGAACGCTTTTCCTTGATGAAATCGGGGAAATGCCCCTCGGGGTGCAGGCAAAGCTGTTGAAGTGCCTGGATGATCATGAAATTCTGCCCATTGGCGGCATCATTCCCAAGACAATTGACTGTTCGATTATTGCCGCGACAAACCGGGACCTTGAAACCCGGACCCTCAACAAGGAGTTCCGGCTGGATCTTCTGCACCGGCTCAACACCTTTACGCTTTCCATCCCGCCGTTAAGAAACCGGCCCGAGGATATTCTTGAGCTGGTTCGAATCACCCTTAAAAAATATAACAAAGAATACGGCCGCAGGGCACAGATCGGCTACAAGGCCTTTGACCGGCTTCAAACCTATCCGTTTCCCGGAAATGTGCGGGAGCTGATCAATATCATTAAACAGGCCATTGTCATGTGTGACAGGCGGTCGCTGGATGATTACCTGGTCAGTGCATTAAGCCGGACCAGAAACATCAGAACTGCTGCACAACCCGTCAAGGACACCGGCAGCCTGGCAGACAAGATATGGGCTGTTGAAAACCAGATGCTGAGCCAGGCAGCAATGAAATGTCTTACCACAAGGGAAGCAGCCCTGTTTTTAGGTGTCAGCCAGCCATCGGTGGTCAGGAAATTTAAAAAACACGGCATTGTCATTACAAAAAACTGATATTGATTCATTTTTGAATCAAATATTCGAAAAGCCCTGTTTTTAAGGCTTTTTGTGAAGATTAGTTTGATTCATTTATGAATCTATTAATATTTATAATAATTTTAACATGTTATGTCTATTTGTTGATTTACAAATGGATCAAGCAAGAGTTCTGCCTTTTTCTTGTGATTTTATGAATTGGATTTTCCTTTAATTTTTAGATAGTTACAGTATTTCTACCCTGCTGGTATAAAAGTTGCTGTATCCCATAAAGTGCGTGGGCCAAGACTCATTTGAACGATAAAGCGTATAGGATTAGGAAGGATCAATGAAAGATAAATCATGGAAGCCCTGGATCTTGTTATCCCCCTCTTTGACGGCTGTTTTTCTTCTCCTGGTGGTTCCGGTCTGCTTTGTGATTGTGTACAGTTTCTGGCTCAGAGGCCCAAGCGGCCAGGATATACCGGCCTTTCAATTGAGCAATTATGCGAAATTCTTTGAGGACTTTTTTTATCCCTCCATTCTTTTAAGCACACTTCGGGTGGCCCTTGAGACTGTTATTTTATGCCTGGTTTTGGGCTATATCCCGGCCTATTTTTTTTATAAGACAGACTCCAGGTTCAAACCCTTTCTCATGATACTGGTCATGCTGCCCTTCTGGATCAGCTTTATTATCAGGACCTTAAGCTGGATAAATATCCTGGGTGATTCCGGGTTGATCAATCATCTGTTGATGAAATTTCATATCATCTCAACGCCCATGGCCATGCTGTACAATGAAGGGGCCGTGATCATGGGCCTTTTACAATACATTCTGCCCTTTATGATTTTAAATATTTACGTCAGCCTTGACGGCATTGACAAGAGCCTGGCCGAGGCGGCAAAAAGTCTGGGCTGCACTGAATGGCAGGCGTTTCGTGAAGTGACGCTCCCGTTAAGCATGCCCGGTGTCAGTGCCGGTTGCCTGCTGGTTTTTGTATTGACCTGCGGCACCTATCTCCCCCCGATGATTTTAGGCGGTCCGGGAAATGAAATGATCGCGAATCTCATTTTTAAACGGGTGATCGGTACCCTTGACTGGCCGTTCGGTTCGGCTATCAGTACGATTCTGATGGCGTTGCTCATGGTCATTGTCTACACCTACAACCGGTATATGGGAATCAACCAGATATT
>JAHJLN010000437.1 GCA_018821715.1 Pseudomonadota bacterium
GAACAGGAGTTCATATGATAATACAAACACCGATTCAAAAGATTTTTGAAAATGCTAAGAAAAAATTAACGGAGGAAGAGATATTTGAAATTCAAAAAGAAATGATCAATACTTATGCAGAAGGATATTTTGAGGCAGGTGGCGGGAAAAAAAATTTCAAACGAATTCTTTTACATTCTAAGCTTCTAAAAGATATCAATAATGATAAAATTGTGTCCTGGATCAAAAAAAATTGCGCCAATTAGTATGACATCTTTTTATTTTATGGAGAATCAGAATAGAGTGCAGAAGCGACTATTTTTGGAACATCTAATGGCTTTGTATTTTTCTTTTGGTTATCATCGGCCCGGGTTAAAATTTTGATAGTATTTTACAAACTTCCCGGATAAGCTCTTCGACACCCTCACCGTTCCATCACCAGCAAAAATAATATTTACCCGGCCCCATAACTGTGTCGAGTTTGCTGGATTTGATTTTATAGGGTCTTGATCATTCATTGAGAATACAGACTAATACCAAAATAAGTCACGGCCCTTTAAATTATGGGAATTCCAAAATAATGACAGACAAAGTCCACACCATATCAGAATGGATAACCATGAGAAATGTTAAAAAATAAGATTCTTCAGATTTGTTTTGAAAATTTCTGCTCTTTTAATGGTCCAGTTTCTTTATTAAATTTCCATATTCTACAACTCTATTTTAACAAAACAAAAAATATGTATTTCTGCCTATTGTGTTCCATACAAGCATTTCCTATATCATTAATAGAAAATAGATTGCTATCTTTTGCGGAAATTATTGTGAACTAAAAAAGGCAATCCATCGGTTAGGCATTGATTGTTTTTAATAATGAAATTTCAACTTAAGGCTTTCAATTTTTCTCTCTAAGGAGGAACAGCCAAGATGACAGGTGTCCCATCATATTTTGAAAAGGTTCGCAGCCGAGCTTCCGAGCGGTGGGATTTGTTGGAAAAAGACCCGGAACTCGCAGGGCCATGGCATCAGTTGTTTATGCAGGTTCAGAGCCCAAGGCATGTTGTTTCTGAACTCCTACAGAACGCAGATGATGCGGGCGCAACAAAAGCGTCTGTCGGTATTAATGGTAATGATTTCATCTTTGTACACAATGGTGAGGATTTTACTGAAGAACATTTTGCTTCTTTATGCCGATTCGGATACTCAAATAAACGAGCTCTGCACACCATTGGGTTTCGTGGTGTCGGTTTTAAGAGTACATTCAGCATCGGTGATATAATTAGTTTAAAAACGCCTTCACTGTCCGTAAAATTCTATCGTGAGCGATTTACAGAACCCGTTTGGCAAAATCATAATGAAAGTTTGGAAAATAATACGAAAATCCGTGTGGCTATACACGATAAGCTCCGACTTAGAGAGTTAGAGAAAAATCTAGAAGACTGGACGAATAGCCCCGCATCTTTGCTTTTTTTTCGATCCATTCGTTCTTTGTCTATTCATGGAAAAGAAATTCAATGGGAAATAGAATCTGAAGGGCCTATCCCTGATTCGAACTGGATGGTACTCTCAACCAATCCAGATCAGAAATATTTGATGATACAATCGAAACCAGAAGCTTTCCCAGGGGACGCATTGGCAGAAATTAAACAAGAACGCATGGTCGCTATAGATGAAGAGGCTCCTTTCCCCCCATGCAAAATTGATATCGTTTTGGGTTATGAAGGCAGGTTGTTTGTGATTTTACCAACTGGTGTAAAAACTGATCTTCCGTTTGCTATCAATGCCCCGTTTATCCAAGACCCTGCCCGTCTGAAAATAAAAGATCCGGAGATATCACCGACAAACCGTTGGCTTCTAGAACGAGCAGGCACTTTATCATCAAAAGTTATGCTCGAATGGTTAAATCGAACTGATTGGGATGTTAAAAACCGATGTGATGCCTATGCACTTCTTCCCGATTTGATTTCGAAAGACCGCTCGATTGAAGATGGCTGTGGACAAATTGTTGAAGATGCTTGTAAAAATTCTTTGATGAAACAATCCTATCTTCTCACCGAAAAGGGGACGATTGAAAGGGGAAGTTGCTGCATTGCCATCCCAAGGGATCTTTTCGATATATGGTCGCCAGATCAACTGAAGTGTCTGTTCAGCGAAAATGGCTTAAATCTTCTTGCCCGATATATAAAGCCAAAACATAGATGCAAACTGATCAATTGGAGTTGCTGTGATGAAATTGATAAAGAATTTGTTCTGGATTCACTATGTTTAAAGCAATTACCTAAACCCGAAACTTGGGCACAGCTTCTTCGGCTGTGGGGTTATGTTGCAGATGACATAACTGGTTACCGCTATTACCGTAATCGCAATAGGATGCACATTCTTCCAGTACATGGTAAAGACGTGCTTTTTTCAGCCGCCGAAGTTATCCGTCTTGGTGAAAAGAAACTCCTTCAATCAAAAGAAGATTGGCAGTTTTTGTCTGATTACCTACTGGTTCTTAATCAAAATTGGCCGCGCTATTTAGCAGAGCAACGGCGCAGAACGGAGCAGGAAACAATTCGAGAACTCGAGTGGCAGGTAAAAGCTTCTTATAAAATTCTTGAAACTCTTAATCTCGATCAGTCCAGTGATGTTAGCCATGTAATTAACCAAGTGACCGATAGTTTTTTTCAAAAAAGCAATTGTGATTTTAAAAGCTGCATTCGTTTAGCCCAATTAGCGGCAACTCTGGGAGCGTCAGTATCAGAAAAATTTAAGTTCATTACTCAGGATGGCAACCTCAAACCGGTAAGTGAAATTATTGTCTATGATGTACAAAATGACCTTGATCTATTTGTTCCTATCCAATGGTACAATGAGCATGTGCTTCACAAGGACTATAGCGATCCCTTGTCCTGTACAAAAGATGAGTGGTGGCAATGGGTGAAGTCAGGTCGAAGCAGGTTGCAATCTTTTGTTCCTTTAATTCAAACTGAACGTCGGGTATATTGGCGGAATAGAATTTTTGAATTTTTACAAGAACGTGGATTTAATGGCGAGCCAACCTTCCCTTATTCAAGAGATAATTTTACAATTCAAGATTGGGATTTTGATAAAGATCTATGGCAGGTTTGGCAGCTTTCCGCTCAGAATAATACAGAAATTTGGGGGCGTCTTTTTACACGTATTTTGGCCCAATCAAAAGAATACTGGGCAAAATCACTCTATGCAAAGGTTTTTCAGAACGGCAAGAAATATAAACAACCAGTAACAAACGAAAAGCTGCCGGCGTCCTGGATTATAAAATTCCGAGCTCTACCCTGTTTGAAAGATACGCGAGGCTATTACCATCAACCAGCAGACTTATTGCTGCGCACACCGGACACAGAATCGTTACTTGATGTCGAACCTTTCGTCCGTGCTGAAGATGATAATGAACAAACAAGACCTCTTATTATCGAAGTTGGCGTAAGGGATACTCCAACAGGACCTGACCGTTTAATAGATAGGATTCGTGCCTTGGCAATCTCAGAAAATCCTCCAATTTACGAGGTGGAAAAATGGTGCAGCCGTCTCGATCATATTTCAAATCAATGTAATACCGATGAATTTCAACAAATCAAAGATGCATTCACACAGCACAAACTTATCCTGACTGCCGATTCGGAGTGGGCGCTTCCATTGGAAGTATTCTTAATTGCAAATGAAGATGATGCGCCAGGCGCGGCGGTTGTCCATCCTAGGATTCAGAACCTCTCCCTCTGGCACAAAATAGGTGTTGCTGAACTCCCGACAGCTGAATTATCATTGAAATGGCTGGCAAACATAGAATCCAAGAAAAAACTTTCCAAAGATGAGCTTCGTCGAGTACGCACACTTCTACCACGCTATGCCGATCGAGTTTGGCTTGAATGCAAGCATTGGCTCAACCTGGAAGGGGAATGGGTCCCTGTGGATCAATTGGCATACAAACTCACAATGCAGACACTCACACCCTGGGGCAACCTTTTTCAGCATGTTAAACAAAGAACAGCAGATTTACAGAAGCTGAATGCGGACAGATGTAGACAATATCCGTTTGTCGGTTTACCAACACTAGCTGACAGTATTGAAGAAAGACTTGAAAATGGAATCGTGAATTCAAAAAAATCGCTGCCCAAACCATGGCTGTCTGCCTTGGGACAAGGATTTACACGCATTGTGGAGGAAGATGAAATTGAAAGCTCCCAGATATGTGAGCTCGGGCATCGACTTGCAGATACCAAGTGGTATTTTGTGGACACCCTCGAGGCCACTCCCTTTATTAATGGAACACCATCGGGAACTCCTCGCCGCATCGAAGTCCTTTGGAAGGACAAAACCCTTTATGTCAAAAGCAAATCTATTGGGAAAATGGCCAAAGCTATTGCACAGGAATTGGGGCGTACGTTCGGTCGACCAGATATAACAGACGCAATTAAAATTTGTTTCGAAAGAAATAAGGATTTTATTACTGATTATCTGCAGGAAAATTTCAAACTTAAGCCTATTGAAGATGTCATTACTAATGAAAAGGAAAAGCCTGACCGAAAAGAGGGGACTGGGCCGTCTAATGAAATAGATGAGATTACACAAACAGTTAAAGAGTCGATCGAAACTGAGGACACAACAAGAGGGGATTTTGAAATTTTTCATCCCGATTCTGCTGATTATGGATTAGAGAAAGATAATTTTTTTGAGGATCAAAAAGAGTCTCAATCAGATGAAAGAGAAGCTCCTGACAGCATTTTTGAGCCGCGCAGGCAACCTCAAGGGAAACCGAAACTTATGGAACTCTTCGCCAAGGCCCAAGGCTATGTCAAACAGAGCGATGATAATGTTTTTATTCATGGGAACGGTAGCCGGATTGAATGGGTAAGTGGGAGCAGCTTTCCATGGGAAAAATATTCGGCATCAGGCGAACTGATGCAATGTTACTGGATAAAAAATCACTGCATCGAGCGTTCACCTCTACAGATTGATGCCGATGTGTGGGAGTTGTGCATCAAGTATCCTAATAAATATACACTTATTCTGAGCTCGCTTGACGGCACTCCATCTGAATACTCGGGCATGCGGATTTGTGATCTCAAAGATAATGGTCGACTGACCCTATTTTCAGCAAGCTTCCGTATTGTATATGATCATGATACATGATCCGTATAGAGTGATGTTGTTCATCAAAAGGGGATGGATAATAACATGAATTAATAAATACACCTTATTTGATGTTCCTGTAAAACATTCTTTCAATAATATCCCGGCTATGATATATCTTGATGCGCTTTCGGAACATACTGTTTTCATAAGAATAAGTTCCATGTCAAAGCCAATTTCAGCACATTTGGATGAAGGGTTGTTTTCAATTGAAGGAAGGTAAAAAAAACACTACGACTGTAATAATTTAAATTTATTTTTATGATGTTTTCAAAGGCTCTATATGATTCGACTCGAAGACCTTAAACCCAATGCCGTGTTAAGAGGGCTTTTACCTGACTGCCTGGCCACAGTCGTTAATATCCAATGGTATGGTTCCGAAGCGTTGGAATTGACCTACAAAACTCCGAATGGCAGAGTTGCCAATGAACTGGTTTACCGCAGCGATGAACCACGACTTGATCTTGTTGAACAAGGGCGGCCATGGAGTTTTGATGGCGACGGGGCAATGTTCCGGCTTGTTTCTGAGGCGCATCGAATCAATTTGGCCCATCTTTTTGATCCGGTACTGGCTGTTCATACTTCATTGGTAGATCCTCTGCCGCATCAGATCACAGCCGTTTATGGAGAAATGCTCCCCAGACAGCCGCTGAGGTTTCTTTTAGCGGATGATCCAGGTGCCGGAAAAACGATCATGGCCGGTCTTCTGATCAAAGAGCTGATCGCCCGCGGCGATCTTCAGCGCTGCCTGATTGTGTGCCCCGGAAGTCTTGCAGAGCAGTGGCAGGATGAACTCTACCGACGTTTTTCTTTGCCTTTTGAGATTCTGACAAACGATAAGCTTGAAGCCGCCCGCACCGGCAACTGGTTCCTTGAGGCAAACCTTGTGATTGCCCGTCTGGATAAACTTTCTCGCAATGAAGAAGTGCAACAGAAGCTTAAGGCCCCGGATTGTCAATGGGATCTGGTTGTCTGTGATGAAGCCCACAAAATGTCAGCAACCGTATTCGGCACAGAAGCAAAATTCACTAAACGCTATCGGCTCGGGCAGCTTTTATCAAGTCTTACCCGGCACTTTCTGCTGATGACGGCCACACCGCATAATGGCAAAGAGATTGATTTTCAGTTATTCATGGCACTGATCGATGGAGACCGTTTTGAGGGACGCTTCCGGGATGGTGTCCACTCTGCAGACGTTTCAGATCTCATGCGGCGTATGGTTAAGGAAAACCTGCTTAAATTTGATGGAACGCCGCTTTTCCCTGAACGTATTGCCTACACGGTTCCCTATAGACTTTCTGCCAAAGAAGCCTCTCTTTACAAAGCTGTCACCGACTATGTCCGTGAAGAGTTCAACCGGGCGGAAGCGCTTGAGAACGGCAAGCGGGCAGGAACCGTTGGGTTTGCCCTGACCATTCTTCAGCGGCGTCTTGCATCTTCACCCGAGGCGATTCATCAATCGCTTCAGCGCAGACGACAAAAGCTTGAAAGCCGTCTGCGGGAGCTGGAAGTGCTTCAACGAGCCGGTAGAATCGAGGCCTTCCTTTCTGCCCAGCTTCCGTTCCTGGACACAGAAGACATGGAGGATCTTGAAGATGCGCCGGAAGATGAAATCGAAGCCGCAGAAGGAGAAATCTTTGACCAGGCTACGGCTGCTCGATCCCTCCAGGAGCTGAAGGCTGAAATAGAAACCTTGAAAAACCTCGAATCCCTCGCTCTTACAGTCAGAAACAGCGGTGCTGATACCAAATGGCGCCAATTGGCAAGCCTTTTAAATGAGATTTTTACAACCCGACTCACTGTGGATAAGGCGGAAGAAGAGGTCAAACCCTATGGGTCTGGCCCCATCCCTCCCCACAAGGCATCTGTCCACCAGAAACTGGTTATTTTTACCGAACATCGCGACACCCTTAACTATCTGGAATCCAGAATCACCGCTCTGCTGGGCCGTGAATCGGCCGTTGTGGTTATCCATGGTGCTATTGGCCGTGAGGAGCGTCTCAGAATCCAGGAGGCTTTCCGGCATGATCCACAAGTTCAGGTGCTGCTTGCCACGGATGCGGCAGGTGAGGGCATCAATCTGCAGCGTGCTCACCTGATGATCAATTATGACCTGCCCTGGAACCCCAACCGGATCGAACAGCGATTCGGACGGATTCACCGTATCGGCCAGACCGAAGTCTGCCATCTGTGGAACCTCGTGGCTGAAGAAACCCGGGAAGGGGATGTCTATCGGAAACTTCTGGACAAACTGGAGCAGGCACGCCAGTCCCTTGGCGGTCAGGTCTTTGATGTATTGGGCAAACTCCAGTTTGAGGGAAAACCGTTGCGGGATCTGCTGATCCAGGCCATACGGTATGGCGAACAACCCGAGGTCATGACCTATTTAACCACGGTTCTGGACCATGCCCTTGATAGGGAACAGCTGCGGGATCTGCTCGATGAACGGGCGCTTGCCCACGATGCCATGGATGCCAGTGGAATCCGAAGGGTCCGGGAAGATATGGAACGGGCCGATGCCAGACGTCTGCAACCCCATTATATTGAATCTTTTTTCCGCGAGGCGTTTCAACATCTGGGCGGAACAGACAGGAAACGAGAACCCCGGCGCTATGAAATCACCCATGTGCCTGCTGTCATCCGGAACCGGGACCGTCTGATCGGCATGGGCGAACCGGTTCTTTCCCGATATGAACGAATCACCTTTGAAAAAGAGTTGATCAACCCCCAGGGCCAAGCGCTTGCTGCCTTTGTCTGCCCGGGTCATCCGCTTCTCGATGCGGTCATTGATTTAACACTGGAACGTCACCGGGATCTTCTCAAACGGGGTGCAGTCCTTATAGATGAACATGATGCCGGCCTGAATCCCCGGGTGCTTTTTTATCTGGAACATGCCATCCAGGATGCCGGCACCACCCGGGCAGGAGACCGACGGATTGTTTCAAGACAAATGCTCTACGTGGAGCTGGATGTAGATGACAACAGCCACCATATGCAGTATGCACCGTATCTTGACTACAGGCCCCTGAAAAAGGAAGAGCCTTCCATCGAAGAAATCCTTGCAAGGCCCGAATGCAACTGGATTAACCGGGAACTTGAGCACAAGGCTCAAGGGTATGCTGTTACCCATGTGGTGCCGGAACACTTAGCCGAAGTGCGTAAAGGCCGCCTTGACCTGATCGGCAAAACCGAGGCTGCTGTCAAAGAGCGACTCACAAAGGAGATCACCTATTGGGATCATCGATCTGAACAGCTCAAATTACAGGAGCAGGCCGGGAAAATTAATGCCCGCCTCAATTCCAACGAAGCCCGTAAACGGGCTGACGCCCTGCAGGCCCGCCTGCAAAAAAGGCTTGAAGAACTCAAGCTCGAAGCCCAGATTTCGCCGTTGCCGCCCGTGGTAATCGGGGGGCTTCTGATTGTGCCTGCAGGGCTCATGCGCCACATGACCGGTCACACAGAAGAAACTCAGGGAACGGTAGGCCGGGCCAGGGACACCCAGGCCGCAGCGGCCAAAGCACGATCTGTGATTATGGAGGTGGAACGTGGCCTTGGCTTTGAACCTGTTGACCGGGAAATGGAAAAACTGGGATATGACATTGAAAGTCATGTCCCCAATACTGGAAAATTGCGGTTTATTGAAGTAAAAGGCCGGATCACCGGTGCTCCGTCTATCACAGTCACCCGGAACGAAATCCTTTATTCCCTGAACAAACCCGATGATTTCATTCTGGCCATTGTGGAATTCATGGGAGACAATGAGCATCAGGTTTATTATCTGCGCCAGCCATTCCGGCGGGAGCCGGACTTCGGGGTGACCAGCGTCAACTATAATTTTGCCGAACTTTTAGCACGGGCTGAAAGTCCATCATGATAATCATAATAAAAAAAATGATGACAATGGGACTTTTTGGTGTTATTGTAACGACAATACTTAATTTGAATAACACCCGCCACGCCTCTTGGGGTTTCGACCCTGAATGCGCACCCCGGCGGGTTACTTATTTTGGGGGGTTGGCGTGAAATATACCAAGCCTCCGCTGACCATCGCCGATCAGATCCATCTGCTGACCTCCCGGGGGATGGTCATACCCGATTCAATCCGGGCAAGGCGTTATCTTTCCCATATCAGTTATTTTCGCCTTCGCGGCTACTGGATTCCTTTTGAAAATGCAGACAATAGAAAAGAGCATCATTTCAGGGACGGCACATCCTTTGATAATATCCTTGAACTCTATTTGTTTGACCGAAAATTCAGACTTCTCATCCTTGAAGCCATTGAACGGGTGGAGATATCTTTCCGGGCGCATTTTGCAAACGAACTGGGGGTTTGTTATGGAAGTCATTTTTATCTTGATGCTAAATATATTCATAATGCAAAGGTTCATGCCAGGCTCATTGATTCACTTAAGATTGAAATTGACCGAAGCACCGAACTTTTTATTGAACATTATCGCAACACCTATGATGATCCCTCCCTGCCTCCCATCTGGGCCGCGGCAGAAGTCATGTCCTTTGGACAGCTGTCTCTATGGTTTAAGTATCTTGCGACCCGCAGCGATCGAAACCGGGTAGCCAAATCGTATGGCATTGATGAGGTCATTCTGCGTTCATTCATGCATCATTTAACCTTTATCCGGAATATCACAGCCCACCATGGCCGACTCTGGAACCGCCGCATGACCATCACCATGAAACTACCCAAAAAGCCCAAGGCACTGGCCGCCATGCTCAACCCGAAAACGGACCGCTATATCGCAAATGCCGTAATCATGCTGGGGTATTTTCTCAAACTGATCAGCCCTGGAACCAGCTGGCCCGAACGGATGCGGAACCTGATTCTGGATGCGCCCGGCATACAGCCTGCTTCCATGGGATTTAATGAAAACTGGACAGATCTGCCCTTGTGGGATACCAATAGATAACTGAAATTGTTGAAAGTGAAAATAATAAACATATGAAAAAGAAACTCATTGAAGTGGCCCTGCCCCTGGTTGCAATTAACAAGGCCTGTGCCCGTGAAAAATCAATCCGCCATGGGCATCCTTCCACCCTGCATCTCTGGTGGGCACGTCGTCCCCTGGCAGCAGCCCGGGCCGTGATCTTTGCCCAGATGGTGGATGACCCGTCCGGCTGGCCGGACCTGTTCAAGACGGAAAAAGCCCAGGAAAAGGAGAGGCAGCGCCTCTTTGGAATTATTGAGGATCTGGTACTGTGGGAAAACACCACCAATGAAAAGGTATTGCAGCAGGCCAGGAACGAGATCTGGCAAAGCTGGCGCCGCACCTGCGCCGAATATGCCAATCATCCCCGGGCCAGGGAACTCTTTGACCGCCACGTCCTGCCGGCCTTTCATGATCCCTTTGCCGGAGGCGGCGCCCTGCCACTGGAAGCCCAGCGTCTGGGGCTGGAAAGTTACGCCTCGGATCTTAATCCCGTTGCCGTGCTTATTAACAAGGCCATGATAGAAATTCCGCCCAAATTTTCAGGAAAGCAGCCGGTGAACCCGGACTGGCAGGCCAAATCAAAGGGAGAACAGTCTTTGAATCTCTGGCAGGGTGCCCAGGGCCTGGCCGAAGATGTGAGATACTATGGGAAATGGATGCGGGATGAGGCGGAAAAACGCATTGGTCATCTGTACCCTAAAATCGAGATTACAGAGGACATGGCAAAGGAACGGCCGGATCTGGACAAATATGTGGGCCAGAAACTCACAGTGATTGCCTGGCTCTGGGCGCGGACAGTGAAAAGCCCCAACCCGGCTTTCGCAGATGCGGACGTGCCGCTGGCCTCGACCTTTATGCTCTCGACCAAGGCGGGTAAAGAGGCTTATGTGGAACCGGTTATTGAAGATGGCGGGTACCGGTTTACGGTGAAGGTGGGCAAGCCCAAAGATGCGGCGGCCGCAAAGAGCGGCACCTCGGCCGGTAAACGCGCAGCCTTTAAATGTGTGTTATCCGGCACCCCGCTTCCCTACGACTATATTCGATCTGAAGGACAGGCCGGGCGTATGGGGGCACGGCTCATGGCAATCGTGGCAGAGGGTGTGCGCGGACGGGTCTATCTTGCGCCGACACCGGAAATGGAAGCCATTGCCCTGACCGCAAAACCGAAGTGGAAGCCGGAAATTGCGCTGCCGATAAATCCGCGTGATTTCAAGACTCCGAACTATGGACTAACCACCTTCGCTGACCTTTTCACGCCCCGCCAACTCGTGGCACTGACAACCTTTTCAGATCTGGTGCAGGAAGCACGCGAGCGGGTGAAGCATGATGCTATTAAAGCCGGAATGCCCGATGATGGTAGTCCACTGGATAAAGTTGGAGTTGGTGCGACTGCGTATGCTGATGCGGTGGGAGTATATTTGGCGTTTGCGGTAGATAAAATTTCAAGCAACTGTAACTCCGTCAGCACTTGGCATGCTGGAGGAGAAAAGATGCAGCAGGTATTTGGACGACAAGCTATTGCGATGGCATGGGACTATGCAGAAGTCAATCCTTACAGCGAATCGACTGGAAATTGGATGGCAATGGTTGATTGGACGTGGAAGGCGTTAGAAAGATTTCCAGCCTCAGCTTTCGGGTACGTCCAACAGGCTGATGCACAGAACCAGACACATTCCATTTATAAAGTTGTCTCCACCGACCCGCCCTATTACGACAACATTGGCTACGCTGACCTTTCCGACTTCTTCTATGTCTGGTTACGCCGCACGCTGCGGCCTGTTTTCCCCAATCTCTTCGCCACGCTCGCAGTGCCTAAGGCCGAGGAGTTGGTTGCGACACCATACCGCCATGGCAGCAAGGCAAAAGCGGAGGCTTTTTTCCTCAATGGCATGACTCAAGCCATGCACCGACTCGCTGAGCAGGCGCATCCAACTTTTCCAGTCACCATCTATTACGCATTCAAACAGGTTGAAAGCGATAGCGATGACGGTATTACCAATACTGGTTGGGATACCTTCCTGGCTGCTGTCATTGATGCTGGCTTCACTATCAGTGGCACATGGCCAATGAGGACAGAAATGAAGGCTCGTGCGCTTGAACGGTCGGGCACAAACTCCCTAGCTTCCAGCATCATTCTTGTCTGCCGCCAACGTTCAGCCACTGCCCCCACTGCCATCCGCCGAGACTTTGTTGCCGCCCTCAAATCCGAATTGCCCCAAGCTCTTGCCCATCTCCAGCGCAGCAACATTGCGCCGGTGGATCTGGCCCAGGCTGCCATCGGACCTGGCATGGCCGTCTACACCCGTTATGCCAAAGTTCTGGATGCCGACGGCAAAACCCTTACCGTGCGGGAGGCGCTCTCACTCATCAACCAGATCCTGGATGAGGCCCTGGCCGAGCAGGAAGGCGACTTTGACGCGGACAGCCGCTGGGCCCTGACCTGGTTTGAGCAGATGGGGTTTGACGAGGGGGATTACGGTGTGGCCGAACAACTCTCCATATCTAGAAATACCAGTGTATCCGGCATGGTAGAGGCTGGTATTCTGGTGTCAAAGGCCGGCAGGGTCCGTCTCTTGAAACCTGCTGAACTTCCGGCAGACTGGGACCCCGCAACCGACCATCGTCTCACGGTCTGGGAGATGGTGCATCAGCTTATCCGTGTACTTGAAGCTGGGGGTGAAAGCGCAGCCGCAACGCTTACCGCAAAACTGGGGACACAGGCTGAAACAGCCCGGGAACTTTGCTACCGCCTCTATACCCTGTGTGAACGGAAAAAACGGGCCAGCGAGGCCATGGCCTACAATGGCCTGGTGCAGAGCTGGCCTGAAATCACCCGGATTGCCGGAGAAGAAAAAATAAATAAACCTCAAAAATATAAAGAACCCGAAATGTTCTAATAGGAGCACCCATGGCGATCACCAACCACGAACGCGTCGGCAAGGCACTGGAACTTCTCAAAACCGGTCTCGGGCCTTTTGCCCAACGAGAGTTTAAAAATAGTTACAAGGATCGGGCTGACGAGGAGATCCATAAGATAGTGGCTGACGATCGCATCAACGCGGATAAACCCATGGCCCAATGGGATGTGGCGGTTCTGCTCAAGCTCATGTGGGATTCCTGGAATACGGTTTTCCGCCTCACCCTGGGCCATACGGAGCGAAGCCTGGTCAGCGAGCTGCGGGACTGCCGGAACAAATGGGCCCACCAGGAAGCATTCACCGGAGATAACACCTACCGGGTCCTGGATTCAGCCTCACGGCTTTTGACGGCTGTCTCTGCCCCTGAAGCCAATGAAATTGAAAAAATGAAGATGGAGCTTTTACGCCTGCGGTTTGATGAGCAGGTGCGCAGTGAAAAACGCAGGAGCGCGGGAACGGCTGTGGAAAGCGCTGCAACAGGCAATCTTAAACCCTGGCGGGAGGTGGTGGCCCCCCACAAAGATGTGGCCAGCGGCCGGTACCAGCAGGCCGAATTTGCCGCGGATCTCTGGCAGGTCCACCTGGGTGAGGGAACAGATGAGTACCGCAATCCAAGTGAATTTTTCCGCCGTACCTTTCTGACCGAGAGTCTCAGGAATATGCTGGTGGGTGGGGTTCGGCGCCTGAAAGGCCAGGGTGGCGATCCTGTGGTCCAGCTCCAGACCAATTTCGGCGGTGGCAAAACCCATTCCATGCTGGCATTGTATCATTTGTTTTCAGGTATCAGCCCTACGGAACTTTCCGGTATTGATGAGGTGATGCACGAGGCAGAAGCTTCTTGTGTGCCAACGGCCTGCAGGGTGGTCCTGGTGGGCAACAAGATTTCCCCGGGAAACCCAACCACCAAACCCGATGGTACGGTGGTGCATACCCTCTGGGGGGAGCTTGCCTGGCAACTGGGCGGCAAAAAAGCCTATGCCCGCATCCAGGCCGATGATGAGAAAGCCACAAGTCCTGGAGATATTTTGCGCGAACTGTTTAAAGAATACGGTCCCTGCCTGATTCTGATTGACGAATGGGTGGCCTATGCCCGCCAGCTCCATGACCAGAGTGATCTGCCGGCGGGCGGTTTTGAAACCCAGTTCACCTTTGCCCAGGTGCTTACAGAATCAGCCAAGCTGGCTGGAAACTGCCTGCTGGTGATCAGTCTGCCAGCTTCTGATACCACCGGGTCCCCCCACACCCGGGCCGATGATGTCGAGGTCGGCGGGCAGCGCGGACGGGAAGCCCTGGACCGCCTGCGCAATGTGATTGGCCGGGTTGAGTCTTCCTGGCGACCGGCCAGTGCAGAAGAAGGCTTCGAGATTGTCCGGCGGAGATTGTTTGAACCGCTGGCTGATCCTGCCCAGTTCAAAGACCGGGATGTGGTGGCCCGGAGCTTTGCCGATTTATACCGCACCCAGTCTGCGGAATTCCCGCCTGAGTGCCGGGATGTTGACTATGAAAAGCGAATCAAGGCCGCCTACCCAATCCATCCGGAAATCTTCGACCGTCTGTATACCGACTGGTCCACCCTGGTGAAGTTTCAGCGAACCCGGGGCGTCCTGCGGCTGATGGCTGCGGTTATACACAGCTTATGGGAAAAAGGGGATAAGAACCCGTTGATTATGCCGGCCAATATCTCAATTGAT
The DNA here is from genome assembly GCA_018821715.1 of Pseudomonadota bacterium. Lineage (GTDB taxonomy): Bacteria > Desulfobacterota > Desulfobacteria > Desulfobacterales > Desulfobacteraceae > Desulfobacula. The sequence continues at coordinate 14,689 of JAHJLN010000437.1, forward strand.
GACCCCAGGGTGCAGTTTGAACTGACCCGTTATCTCACGGACAACTGGGTTCCGGTCATTGAAAAGGATGTGGACGGCCCCAGCTCCCTGCCCCTGCAGATGGATGGCGAGGTACCGAACCTAGGAAAAGTTGCAGCCTGCCGACGGGTGGCCCGAACCATCTACATGGGGTCAGCGCCGCTGGCCAAGGCAGCCCACCGGGGAATTGAGGATCGCCGCATCAAGCTGGGGTGTGTTATCCCGGGTGAGTCACCGGCCATTTTCGGTGATGCCCTGCGGCGTCTGGCAGGCGTTGCTACCTACCTCTACCAAGACGGCCCGCGCTATTGGTACTCGACCCAGCCCACAGTGACCAAACTGGCCGATGACCGTGCTGAACAGCTCAAACGGGATTCTGACAAGATCATCCAGGAGCTGAACCATCGCCTGCGCGAGGATCTGAAACAGATGGGTGACTTTAACCGCATCCACCCCATGCCCCAATCCGGCCAGGATGTGCCCGATGACCCGGATGTCCGCCTGGTGGTTCTGGGGATTGATTTTCCCTACAGCAAAGAAGCCTCTTGTGCTGCCGAACTTGCAGCCAGGGCCATATTTGAATCCCGTGGCACGACCCCCAGGTTATATGGAAATTCCCTCATTTTTCTGGCAGCAGATAAAACCCGATTGCAGGACCTTGATGAAGCTGTCAGAAAATACCTTGCCTGGGAATCGATCCTGGCTGAAGTAAAACAGCTCAATCTTGATCCTCAGCAGGTGAAACAGGCGGAAACCCAGAAATCCATGGCCGATGGTGCGGTCAAAGCGCGCCTGCCCGAGACGTATCAATGGATGCTGGTGCCGGTACAAAAGGACCCTGCGGCGGCCATCAAATGGCAGGCGTTCCGCCTTACTGGCCAGGATGCCCTGGCAGTCAGAGCTGGCAAAAAACTTAAGAATGATGAATTGATGATCATCAGTTTCGCCCCCACATTATTACGGATGGAATTGGATCGAGTGCCGCTCTGGCGAGGCGAGAACCATGTCGCAGTCAGGCAGGTTGTGGAAGATTTTGCCCGTTATCCCTATCTGCCACGACTTAAAAATCCTGCCGTGCTGATATCCGCCATCCAGTCCGGCCTGTCATTGATCACCTGGACAAAAGACTCGTTTGCCTATGCCGAGAGTTTTGATGACACAGAACAGCGGTATCGGGGGCTGCGAACAATGCAACCGGTATCACTGATGATTGAGGATATTCAGGGATTGCTGGTTAAACCTGAAGCCGCGCTAAAACAGATAGAGGCGGAGAAACCCACGGCACCCTCTTTCTCAACTGAAAAAGAAGAAAATCTGGGCGGTGGACATGATGAAACTCCAGGAACATTCCGAGAAGACTCATCCAGTAAACCAGAAGAAGCTACAGACAAACCAAAACGGTTTCATGGTACAGTGACCCTTGATACCACCCGTGTCGGTCGTGATGCCGGGCGAATAGCAGAAGAAGTGATTGTCCATCTCTCAGGGCTTATGGGTGCAAAAGTTAAAGTGACCCTGGAAATAGCAGCAGAAGTCTCTGGCGGCGTACCGGATCAGGTGGTTCGAATCGTTACTGAAAACAGCCGGACATTAAAATTTACCAGCCAAGGTTTTGAAAAAGAGTAGCCTGGAAAGTAGCAGATCCAATCCTCAGCATAGTTGTTAAGGACTTCATAAAGAATTTTTTGAATGGCTTACAAACTATATTTGATGGAAAAAACTTATGGTTAACCATGTTTGGACTGTAAAAGATGATATCATTGCATTTTTTCTTTATAAATTTGGATCAGACGATTTGATTTTTGGTATTGATGCCATCGCTTCAAAATTAGGAATTAGCAAGGATAGTTTAATCGCCAGAAAGGAGAATTTTAAATTTTTGGAAACTGGCATTGGGCTTTCCCATGTGGCCGAACAATCTAAACAAATACATGCTCAATTCAAAGATGTATATTTAGGAGTAATCAAAGAAATTCTGTATTCAAATAGAAATAAAAATTAATAGCAATGGCAGACTGTTTTTGAAATAAATTTTCACATGTGTTTGAGGATGATTTGTTTGGCCGCTCGATTACACCTTTTCTCCTGAAGGTAAGGATATTATCCTTATGGAAACTGCCATAAGACGTTCAGAGTATCAATGATACCAGTTCAAATCTTGATGAACTTTTTGAAGGTCTGACAGACAGATAAAATCGAGGAAATCTATAGGGTTGGCTTCTGGCTATAATCAGGACTCAAAATCCCCCAAAAAAACACGGGACGTATAGTCAACCATCAAAATGCAGCGAACAAACTGCAGATTTTGAGTTTGAAATTAAGTATTGTGTCGCCAGAATTTCTTATTTTCGATCTCTTTTATTGAATGGGTATTGTTCAATGAAAGGATTAAAATCACCGATCAGCCTCGATCACTCAGTTTGTGGTCGGTCTCAAAGCCAATAACAATGAATAAATTTTTTTCTCGAAAACCATGACAACGAAATTTTTGTGAAGCCCTGAACTTATATGTTTTTATGTCACGGTAGGTAACACCGATGTTTTCATGATATTCTTTGTAGTCAAGCCCATTGTCAGTATGAATCTGAGTCCAGGTCAACGTCTCGAATTTTCTGAAAGTGTCAATAAAAATAGATTGTTCTGTAGGCTGAATGGCGGAAAAACTCATCTTTTCATCAACTTTCGAAAAATCAAGTTTGCCTCCTGAAAATCTAACTTTTAGATATGATTTAAAAGAAATTAAATTGCTATTCCAAAGGAATTCCGTAAGCTTGCCTGAATGCGTCAGATTCAATAAAGGAATATTTGCTCCATTCCAAATAATATTCAACGGGTCTAAAGACATCGACGATGAAACAAAAGAAACGACTATCTTGTCTCGTTCACAAGCCTCGGCAGGGGAGCTACCCTGAATATCGGTGGCTGTCAAGCAAGATGTCGCCTTTTTCCAAAATGATTTATTAACTTTGCCGCAAAATCTTCTCATGGGTTCCGACGGGTAATTGGAGCCCATTCTCACCCATGAGAAGATTTTGCTATAGCATCGCCATTTCCAC
>JAHJLN010000046.1 GCA_018821715.1 Pseudomonadota bacterium
CGAGTTGTGTTTTCATGGCTTACCAACTTTAAGTATAGTTAATTAAAATTTAATAATACTTAAACCAAATATATTGTCAATATTTTTTTTCTTTACTGTTACCCCGTTGAAACATTGTTTTTTCTTGACAGTTTAACTCCTTGAATAATAAGAATGCTCTAAGGGGAAAATCTAATATGACTTCAGAAAATAAAACTGGTGCGCCCAAACAGAACCATGAGCCTAACAACCGGAACTCATTGATTATAAAAATTGCCCTGTTTCTCAATTACTTGAGCAAGGACAATCATCAAAAACTCATTCTGGACCTGGAAAAATACGAAAAAACTTCTGAAATCGATATCTTAAAAATCATGCTGGCAAAAAAGTATATTACCCAGCAGGATGTCAACAATCTTAAAAAGACATGCTTAAGTTTTGCAAAAGCCCAGGAAGACATGAGGTTTGGATCATTGTGCATTAATTTCGGGTTTCTCACACAAAGCAATCTGGACCTTGCGCTGGAAGAGCAGAAACGACTGGCAGCAGCAGGAACAGCTATTATGCTGGGTGACCTTCTGGTGGATGCCGGCATGCTGTCTGAAAGGCAGCGGAATCTAGTGTTGCAGAAACAAAAACTGGAAAGTGGCGGCCGGAAAAACGGTTTGAAGTGCGACCCGCAAAAACCGGTTAATAAAAAAGAGACCGAACCTGAAGACCCCCCTTTTGATAAAAGCAATATGAGAGAAATCCGAGAAGTTGAAATCATTTTACTCATTCAAAATGACGCGTTAAAAGCCTTTGCCTTAAAAACAGATGATTTTGACACTTCCATGCTCCTGTCGGATTTTAAATTTCTATTGGAAAAAAATGGAATCATTTACGGCGTTGTTGGTGATGACGATCTGAATACCTTTATTAAAGAAGACACTTATAAGGAAACGGTTTTTGAACTTGCCAAAGGCCTTGAACCCATAGATGGTACAGATGCTCAAATTGTTTACATGTTTGAAAAAGATTACCTCAAGGCCGGCCTTCTTGCAGAGGACGGAACAATTGACTTTAAAGCCAGGGGTGAGATTCCCTTTGTGGCAAAAGGGGATATTCTGGCCGAAAAGATACCGCCCAAAGAGGGCAAGGATGGTATAAATGTTTATGGAGATGCCATCCTCAGGGCAGATGCCAGGGACATTTCATTTAATCTTGGGAAAGGTGTCCGTCTTTCCAAAGATGAATTAAAGGTTCTTGCTGATGTGGAAGGCAATCCCAAGATAAAACAGGGCGGGGAAATCTCTGTAAATGATGCCTACTTTATCGAAGGCGATGTGGATTATACAACCGGCCATGTAAAATTCAACAAAAATGTTTATATCACAGGCACCATAAAAAATGGTTTCAGGGTTGAGGCCATTGATGTGGTTGCCAATACCGTTGATGGTGGAATTATTAAGGCGGAGGGAGATGTCTTCATACAAAACGGGGTAACAGAATCCACCATTGAGGCAAAGGGTAATATCAAAGCAGGGTTTATGCACAGATCCAAAGCCGCCTGCATGGGAGACATGACGGTTGTCAAAGAGATAGCGGACACAGAGATCCTTCTTGAGGGAACATTTGAAATGAACCAGGGCAAGGTGCTCTCTTCTTCTATTTGTGCAAAAGGCGGTGCAAAAATTAATAATATCGGTTCTGAAAAAGCCGCACCTTCCTCGATCACAGTTGGAGCCTCAGTGTATCTTGAAAAAAAACTGGAAAATATTAATGCAACAATTGAAAAAAGACAAAACGCTCTTGAAAATAAATCAATTGATAAAAACAAAATAGCCGCAGAACTAAGTACGATTACTGAAAAACTAAATAATTTTGACCAGTCCAGACACAGAACCATTTCCATGATGGAAGAAATGAAAAAAAATGCAGGTGAAAATCAGGACAGCAAAATTGATTTATTCCAAAAGGGTCTTGATGAAGCTGATAAAAAAATCCATGATTTGAGCGTTCAAAAAACACTTCTGGAAACCAGACTTAAAAAAATAAACAACGACATTGTGGTAAGTACGGAAGCTGTTAAAGCAAGTGTAAAAGAAAAATTTACTCTCAAACGGCTTAACCAGGCCAACCCGCCCAAACCGATTCTGGATGTTGCCGGCAAAGTGCTGGCCGGTACAAAAATCAACGGAAGGTATGCCACTCTCATTCTAAGCCAGAATTTATCCCGTTCCAGAATAATGGAAATAAACTCCAGTAATGACGACGGCCAAAAAAAAGGCTGGGAAATGATTATCACAAGCCTTTAAACTTACACTTTCGGCATATAACTGAATTTTAATTTTTCCTGGGATTGGTATTCTGACAAGCGTTTTTCCATTTTGACATAATTTTCACGTTCAATTTCAATGGTATGCACAATTTTTTCCGCATAGACCGTATCCTCAATCCTTATTATATTGTTTTTTATCTGATTGAGCAGGATCTCATTAAACCCATATGAGACTTCAATAACAAGGCTGGCGGTCTGAACCAGTTTTTTGAGTTTTTCCAGATCTATGGTATTTTCCACAGATGTGGAATAGGCTTCAATCAACCCCCTGACACCCAGCTTAACGCCACCGAAATATCGGGTCACAACAGCTGCAATATGGGTCATATAATGGCGCTGCAATGTGCTGAGCATGGGTTTCCCGGCAGTTCCGGAGGGTTCTCCTGCATCAGAACAATGAAAAACCTCTCCTTTTTCTCCTAAAACATATGCCCAGCAGTTATGGGTGGCGGTCTTGTTCTCCTTTGACTTCCGGGAAATAAATTTTTTTGCTGCTTCAACGGATGCCACATATTCCAGGGTACAAATAAAAACGGATCGTTTTATTTTTATGGTTGTTGTCCGTGGATGTCCAATTGAGTAAAAATATTTTTCATTCATTATAAAATCACAATTTCCATAAAATGAATTGATTTTCCAAACGATCCATCCTGGGTTGCATATAGTATAAATCCTTTGAAAAGAAAAGAGCCGCCTTGACATCAATTGGGATTGAATTTATCATCAATACCAGTTGCATCAGAAACAGAGTATCACACAGGCAAACCATATTATTAAAAAAGGGGCCGTGGAATTGAAATTGGATCCAAACGAAATTTTCTTTGCTTTAAGAAAAAAGATTATCCATCTTGACCTCCCGCCGGAAAGTGTATTGAACTTAAGTGATCTTGCAAAAGAGTTCAATGTCAGCCGCACACCCATCAAGGAAGTGCTCATCTCCCTTCAGGCAGAAGAATGGATACTGCGTCACGGCTCTCACTTTATCGTCACACCGTTAAGCCTGGAAAGAATCAGGGAAATCACTGAAATCAGGATGGTCATAGAGGTACAGGCAAATCTGTGGGCCATGGAACGAATGACCCCTCTTGAACTTGACCAACTGAATCTTATCAGACAGCAGATATCTACCTTTACCGAAAAAAGCAGCAACCAGAGTATTATTGATTTTGATTTTACCATCCACCAAACCATTTTTAAAATCGCCAAAAATATTCAATTGGCAAAACTGTTGGAGCGTCTTTTAAGCCATTACTTAAGATTCTGGTTATCCATCCCAAGACAGATTGACCATACCCTCTTTTTCACAGAAGCCCTGGAATTAATTGAGGCCATTAAAATAAAGGATGCCGCCGCTATCAAAGAATGCACTACAAATCACATCCGCAATTCCGTGGCACAAATCATGGGGACGCGATAGCCTGAGCACAAATCTTGTTCTTTATTTCACGGTGACGACAAGTTCTGCTTTTATCGTCTCTTTTTTTTATTTTTCATGTAACTTTTGAGTAAGTTTCGCATCTTTTGACTTTTCGCATGGTCAAATGGAAGGGAATCAGATTCTATATCAATCCATTCACCGCCTTTACTAAAAGGGTCAGCGCCGGATTCAAGTAAAATTTCAGCCGCAGCAAGCTCATCGTTTTCAGCGGCATAATGAAGTGGGCTATTTTTATACTTATCTTGTTTATTCACATCAGCGCCGGCTTTTATCAACATCATAATAATCTGCGGGGCATAAACCTGGTGCAATGGTGTCTGCTCACTATAGTCATTCTCATCCACACCTACAGGGGCCCCTTTTTTTAAAAACAGTTCAACAAACCGC
>JAHJLN010000047.1 GCA_018821715.1 Pseudomonadota bacterium
AAAATTAAAGAAGGAATAAAAGAAATCGAAAAAAAATTACGCTTAAAACTGGAGTTTTTTAACCTGCTTTTTGAAACCCTTCCCAATCCGGTATTCTATAAAGATGAAAAAGGAAGGTATCTGGGCTGCAACATGGCTTTTGAAAGCTTTACCGGCAAGGACCGGGCACAGATTATCGGAAAAACCGTATATGATATGGGACCCAAAGAGCTTGCAGACAAATATCACGAAATGGATACCCGGCTTTTTGAGAAAAAGGGATCTCAGCAGTATGAATGGAGGGTGAAAACTGCAACGGGCAAGATGCGGGACGTTATTTTTAACAAAGCGGCTTTGGTCAATGAGGATGATTCCATTGCAGGTCTGGTCGGCATCATTACAGACATCACTCACCGAAAACTGAGGGAAGAAGCCGTCAAGGTCAGTGAAGAGAAATTTAAAAAGATCAGTTCTTCTGCCCATGACGCCATTGTCCAGATGAACGACAGAGGGGAGATTATTTTTTGGAATGCAGCAGCTCAAAAAATATTCGGATATACCTGGGAAGAAGTAAAAGGCAAGGACCTCCATCAACTTCTGGTCCCTCCCAGGTATATGATGGCCTTTCAAAACGGGTTTACAACATTTAAGAAATATGGTCAGGGGAACGCGGTCGGGAAAACTGTAGAATTATCAGCTGTCAGAAAAGACGGATCTGAATTTGAAGTTGAACTCTCCTTGTCATCCTATCAGGAACACGGCATCTGGAATGCCGTTGGCATTATCAGGGATATTTCAGACCGCAAGCAGATTGAAAAAGAAAAAGAAAAGCTTATCATTGACCTGAAAAATGCCCTGAATGAAATTAAAACCTTAAAAGGAATTGTCCCCATCTGTGCCAGCTGTAAAAAAATCAGAGATGACAAAGGTTTCTGGAACCATCTTGAAACATATATCCAGAAACATTCCGACGCGCAATTCAGCCATGGCATTTGCCCGGACTGCAAGAAAAAGCTTTATCCTGATTATGTCTGAAGAAATATCCTGGTTTTTATTCCATGGCTGAGGTCAGTATACTGTGTAACAACACATTTGCCCCTGCTTCACAATCTTCCCATTTTGTGTTTTCAACTTCCACATGGCTTCGTCCACCAATGCTGGGAACAAAGATCATGGCCGTTGGTGCAATCTGATTCATATAACTTGCATCATGCCCTGCGCCGCTGACCATTCGAAGGGAGGAATAGCCCAGGTTGTCTGCTGCATTTAAAATATTTTGAACCAGGGTTTCATTAAACGGTGAATGTTCAACCCGCCAGGTTTCTTGGATTTGAATCGGGCATCCTCTTTGCCGGGCAATGTCGTTAAAATCCTGTTTAACCAGTTCCCATGCCTTTATGGCCAGGTCATCATCCCAGGAGCGGATATCCACGGTAAAGTGAACCTTGTCCGGAATGATATTCCTGGAGTTTGGCTCATTTTGAATTTCTCCCACAGTTGCCACCAGATTTCCATTCATGCGATCCGGGAGTTCATTGACTTTGAGAATCATCTGGGCTGCTGCACACAGGGCATCGTGGCGGCCTTCCATGGGGGTTGGTCCCACTTGATTGGCCTCGCCTTCAAGATAAACGTCATACCAGTGAAGACAGACAATGCCTTTGGGAACACCAATGCGTTTGCCTTGTTTTTCCAGAACCGGGCCCTGTTCAATATGGTATTCGTAATAGGCATGGATATCTGATTTTTTTGCCGGTGTTTCGCCCTTATATCCGATCCGGATCAGTTCATCTTCAAACCGTTTGCCATTGATATCGGTTCTGTCATAAATCCACTTTTTATCCAGGGCATTTGCCCATACCCCGGAACACATCATGGCCGGTGCAAACCGTGTTCCTTCTTCATTTGTCCAGACAACAATGGTGATCGGGCGCCGGGTTTGAATATTGTTTTCATTAAGGGTCCGCATCACTTCCAGCGCCCCCATAACACCCAGGATGCCGTCAAAGCGACCGCCTTTAGGCTGTGAATCAATATGAGAGCCGCTCATTACCGGAGCAAGGGTATTCTCTTTTCCTTTTCGTTCACCAAAAATGTTGCCCAGTTCATCGATACGAACTTCAAGGTCAAGATCTTTAAGCCATTTTACAAACAAATCGCGAGCCTGTTTGTCTTCATCCGAAAGGGTCAGGCGCTGGACACCGCCATTGGGGGTAGCACCGATTTTTGCCATTTCTTCAAGTGTTTCCTGCAGTCTTTTGCCATTCACTCTTAAGTGTTTTTTTTCCATTTTCTCAAATACCTTTTTAAACGATCTTTGCCAGTACCGGCCCTATGCCTGCTGCAAGGAATCAGATAGAAATGATTTTCCAATAATTTTAATCCACTGGGCGGGATAAGCCAGCTTAAACGCAATAGTATCCGTGCTGTTTTCGGGGGTTAGAAAATCGATTTTTACGGCGGACTGATAGAGTTTTGCGCCTTTATGCGAAGTGGCGGGGTAGGCTTTTTGTATGGCGTTTCCCGGGATATCAAACAGGGTATTGGAAAATCGACTTTTAAACAGCAAACCGTGCCTGTGGATCAGTAAAAAGCCTTTATGCTTTTTTGGGGCGCCTTGATCTGAAGACAGGCCATAACAGGTGATGCCGAATCCAAGGGCAATAATGTCCTGTTTTTTATAATTTTTTCTTACCCACTTTTTGTCCTTGTAAGTCAGAAAGGTCATACTGAAAATAGTAATCAAAAAGATGATGCCGATGGCAGTAATATGGTATTGTTCAAAAAATTCCATGCAAACCAATCTTTATCTGTTATGGAGGGTTTGTATGAAAGTTATGGCGGTATCAGAATTCACTGCAGAACCTCCATAACTTTCATATGACGTTGTAATTGACGGGCAACTTAATACTTATACAGACCTTGTTTCGCCTTCTTTCATGCTTGCCCATTCATTTTCCGCTTTAATCCATGCTTCTTCTGTTGCATCTTTTTCCCAGGCTTCAAGACCTCTGTCGGCTTTTGTCGCACCGGGTAATAGATTATCCAGAATAATGGCAATAATAGCGGTCACCGCCATTCCGGTGGTCAGTATGGCCTGAAAAATATTTCCCAGGGTGTTGACAAAAGTTCCGGCAGTTCCCCAGGCAATGGGTACGGCAGCTGCTGAAAGCATTGGGTTAAAATGATAGGGCACACTTAATCCGCAAAAGAATGCCAGACCAATGATAAAAAGGTTACGGGAGTTATTCAGATTCACGATTTGAAGATTTGAAAGCCCGACAGATGCGATCATGCCGAAAAGTCCCACAAACATGGCGCCCACAACCGGCTTTGGCAGCGTTGCAAGGCTGGCGCCAAATTTTCCGCAGATGGGAATAATCAGCATTGCAAGCGCACCGGCAATAATGACACGGCGGCTGGCAACTTTTGTGAGCCCGATGGATCCGATATTTTCAGAATAACTGGTGGTTCCGTTTCCGGTTTGAAGAATACCGGCAATCAGACAGCCAAGGCCTTCGGCGCCCAGTCCTCTGGAGATCATTCTCTGGGTTGGAACCGGTGCTTCTGAAATTCTGGCACAGGCATAATAATCTCCAATGGATTCCACCATGGAAGCCAGATACCCTGCCAGCATTCCAAAGACGCCTGCCCACAGGGTTGAACTGCTCAAGTCGGGGAATCCCCATTTAAACGGCATCATGGGTTCCAGGCTGAACCAGGAAGCCGATGCAATCAGATCCGGTTTTAAATAGGCGGCATTATCCGGAGAAATCATACCGGTCATGGTACCGATAAATGCTGCCACCCACCCTGTGAGGATTGCCAGAAGAACGGGAAACATCATAAACACTTTGGATTTTAAAGAGAAAACCTGGGAGTATAAAATAAGCGCAATAAGGGTAATTAAGGATATAATCCAGTTTGCAGCCATCCATGGTGCACCGATGGAAAACAGAGCAAGACCGATCATGGCAATTGTCGGTCCAATAACAATGGGGCTGATAAGGTTTTTAACTTTTCCGATAAGGCCTGTATAGCCAAGGAAAATTTCCACGACAGAGGCGATCATGATGGCGGCTGCCAGCTCCTGCATCTGGATCTGCCAGACATCAACCCCTGTCAGCTTTTTTCCGGCAACCATGCCGATGATGGCAAATGCTGGTCCTAAAAAGGAAAACGTACCGCCCTGGATGATGGGAAGCCGGTTTCCAAGAGGGGATTGCTGAATCAGGGTGCAGATTCCGGATGCAAAAAACATGGTTGAAATCAATAAAGCCAGTTTGTCCGGCGGCATCCCTATCG
>JAHJLN010000438.1 GCA_018821715.1 Pseudomonadota bacterium
CATGATAAAATTTCAGACAAGCCTTTTAAACAGCTTTTCTATTTCCTTTTTGCTCCAGTTGATCATAATCGGCCGGCCATGGGGACAATGACAGGGATTTTCACAAAGCTCAAGATCTGCAATGAGCTTCTCAATTTCAGTATGCCCCAAATTTAAATTTGCACGGATAGCACCATGGCAGGCCATTAAAATCAAACATTTTTCAAGCCAGTCTTGTTTTGAAAATCTATCTTTTTTAACCAGAGCTGTTTCAAGAATTTCAATAATAACAAGTGTGGACTGTTTTTCATCCATAATGGAAGGAACTGCTTTTACAACAAAGGTTGATCCGCCAAAGGGTTCAATAATGAATCCAAGCGACTTTAAATCCTCCAGAATACTTGAAAGAAAATCTGCCTCCTTAAAATTCAATTCAAGGGTTTCCGGCACGACCAGGTTCTGGCTTTGAACCTTAAGAGAAAAATACCGTTGTTTAAGCTTTTCATATACAATTCGTTCATGGGCAGCATGCTGATCAATCAGAACAATTCCCTCTTTTGATTCTGCAAGGATATAGGTTCCCATGACCTGGCCGATAATTTTCAATCCATCACGGGTCCGGGCTTGTGGCAGAGATGGTTTATGCCACATCTGTTCTTTGACAAAATCTTTATTTATTTCACCAAATTTTCCGACAATTGGGCGCGTCTGCCAGTCCATTGATGATTGCGCCACCTTGTCCATCCCTTCCGGGTGAAAGGTTTCATTAAAAAATTCAAAGGTTTCAATTGATTTTTTAGACGTCCTGTCCGGAGTGACCGGTGTTTTTGAATACACCTTGATATTTTCCTGTGCACGGGACAATGATCTTGCTATTGTTTCACACATTGCCTGATACACCTGCTGGCTGTTAAAAAATTTGATTTCTTTTTTAGACGGGTGGACATTGACATCCACCTGGTCAAACGCAATATCAACAAAAAAAACACCCAGGGGGAAGCGGCCTTTCATGACACGGCCTTTATACCCCTGAAAAATTGCAGAGATAAGTCCCCGGTCATACACCAGCCGGTTGTTCACAAATAGAAAAATCTTTGACGAGGTGCTTCTGGTAACCGAGGGGTTGGAACAATATCCATGGATTCGGATAAAGGCATCTTCAAATTCTATTTTATACAGTTTATCGGCAACATCCCTTCCAAGAACATGGACAGATCTTTGAAACAGACTCTGTGATGATGAAAAATTTTTTTGCAGGCTATTGTTTAAAAAATATCTGAACTGTATGTGAGAATTCCCAAGGGCCATGCCGGCTATAGTATCGGCAATATGACTGTTCTCGGTATTATCGGACTTTAAAAATTTTTTTCTGGCCGGTGTATTAAAAAAAAGATGATTTACGTCCATCATGGTGCCGACAGGTGCGCCGACATCAGAAACATTTTTTATTTTTCCACCGACAATATCAATTTTTGTTCCGATATCCGTGTCTTTTGTTCTTGTGACCAGGGTGAATTTTGATATTGATGCAATGGAAGGAAGGGCTTCGCCCCTGAACCCGAATGTGGATATGCAAAAAAGGTCCTGTGTTGTAAAAATTTTGCTTGTTGCATATCTTTCAATGGATAACAATGCGTCATCCTTTGAAAGCCCGATACCGTTATCTGAAACCCGGATAAGGGATTTCCCGCCTTTTTTAACTTCAATGGTAATCTGTGTGGCGTTGGCGTCAATACTGTTTTCAACAAGTTCTTTAACAACCGATGCAGGTCTTTGCACCACCTCTCCTGCTGCAATCTGATTGGAAATCAGTTCAGGCAGGATTCTGATGGTTGTCATTTTTTACAAACCTTAACAGAAACTCTGAATCCTTTGGGCTTAAATCAAACTGAAAGCTGGCATCATTCACCAATCCTGCAAGATTGATATCAGGCGTTTGTTTTCTTTTTTCCGATATCCATTTGACCGCTTTTTTCAATTTATCTCCCTGGGGTTGCAGTGTTGACATGTTTCATCTCCTTTGCTGGTTAAAAATCAGGAAACTTTTTATCCAACTGGATTGTTTTTTCAAACCCGTATCCAGCCCGTAAAAGGGATATTTCATCAAACCGGTTGGCCATCATCTGAATGCCGATGGGAAGGCCTTTTGAAGAATATCCGGCTGGAATTGAAATTCCCGGGATACCGGCCATATTGGCTGAAAGTGTAAAGATATCCGTCAAGTACATGGTTAAAGGATCATCCATGTTTTCACCAATCTTAAATGCCGGTGCAGGTGCCACAGGAGACAGGATAAAATCACAGGCTTTAAAAGCAGTTGAAAAATCCTCCATGATCAGTGTTCGAACCTGTGATGCCCTGCCGTAATAGGCATCATAATAGCCGGCTGAAAGCGCATAAGTCCCGATAAGGATTCTTCTTTTAACTTCCGGGCCAAATCCCTTTGATTTGGTTTTCTTATACATATCAATCAGATCATCGCAAGCCATATCCCTGAAACCATATTTGACACCGTCAAATCTGGCAAGATTGGAGCTGGCTTCACAGGGCGCGATAATATAATATGCTGCCACAACATAGTCTGTATGGGGCAGAGAAATCTCTTTTATCTCAACACCCAGCTCTTTGAGAATCTTTTTTGCCCCATTAAAAACAATTTCAACTTCAGGGTCAATCCCTTCAACAGACATATATTCTTTTGGAATGCCGGCTGTCATCCCTTTTAAAGACCCTTTTTCAAACTGTTCAAAGGCTTTGGTAAAATCAGGTACATCAATGCTTGCACTGGTTGAATCCATCTGATCCTTACCTGATATGATGTTCAGTAATATTGCCGCATCTGTCACATCTTTTGTAATGGGGCCGATCTGGTCAAGGGAAGATGCGTAAGAAACCAGGCCGAATCTGGATACCCTGCCATAGGTGGGTTTAAGGCCGACAACACCGCAATGGGATGCCGGCTGCCGGATGGATCCCCCGGTATCCGTTCCAATGGCTGCACAACAAAACCGGGCGGCGACCGCAGCAGCAGATCCCCCGCTGGAACCACCCGGGACGTACGCGTTATTCCAGGGATTTGTTGTAACGTGATAGGAAGAATTTTCAGTTGAAGACCCCATGGCAAACTCGTCCATATTGGTTTTACCGATTATAATGGCACCGTTTTCCTTTAATTTTCTTACAACCGTTCCATCGTATTGGGGTATGAAATTATCAAGAATTTTTGATGCACAGGTTGTTTTTAACCCTTTTGTACACAACAGATCTTTCAGTGCAATGGGAACACCGGTCAAGCCGGAAACCTTATTGTTTAAGATATCCTGATCCGCCTTTTTTGCCTGTTTAAGGGCCGCGTCTTTATCAACCGTGATAAACGCACCTATTTTGTCATCATAGGTTTCAATACGATCCAGCAATGCTGATGTTAAATCAAAAGAAGAAATTTTTCGGTCAAAAAGTAATTTTTTAGCACTGCCAATGGTCAATTCATGGTATTGCATTTGATATTATCCTTATTCTTTCACAGATCAGCGTTATTTCACGACTCTTGGGACCGTATAAAAATCCTCGTCTCTTTCCGGGGCATTGGCAAGGGTAACACAAGGGCCTGGAGATACGCCTACTTCATCTTCCCTGAATACATTATTCATGAACGCCACACCTGATGAAAGCTTGACCCCTCTGACATCAACATCCTTTAATTTATCAATATATTGGAGAATATTGCTCAACTGCTCAGCCATTTTTTCTTTTTGTGAATCATCGATCTCTAATCGAGCAAGGTGGGCAATTTTTTCAACCTCATCTTTTGATATCATCATCCTTATCCCTTTTTATGATCATTGAGTTTATCCTGGCGCTTTTTAATTTTTCTTTAAATTTTTTTGCCGCATCATAGGTTTCAAAGGAACCGCTTCTGATTCTATACCAGGTAACACCGTCTTTTTCACCCTTTACCCTGTAGGAAGAGAATCCTTTTTTTTCAAGAATTGCCATGTGTGTAACAGCATCTTTAAAGTCTTTATATGCTGCGATCTGAAGCGTATAGTTTCCCTTTAAGCCCTTTGGGTCTGACAGGAGTTCAGACGCTTTACTTTTTTTAAGATCAACTGATTGCGTCTTAATATCCTCTGACTTTTGCACCTTGGTTTTTGAAATATCTTTAATTTCACTGTCTGTCTTTGTTGTATTTCCTTGTTTTATAAAGGTCTGTTTTTTTTTGCTGGTCTTTAATTCATTTGCCACAGCAGCAATAACAGCTTCTTTTCTCGGAATAATTTCCAAAGGCTTTTTTTGGGGTGGAACGCCTTCTTCAGGTACAGGATTATCCAGAACATCATAAAATTTTAAATCAATTTTCTGGGTTGTCCCTTTTTTTTCTCCAAACTCATTGGCAATGGTCTCAAGCCTTTTTTGAAATTTATGGGTATCAAACTTCACAGGAGCCGTACCCCGCCCAACCATGATGCCCAAGAAGAACATCCAGCCGGCAATAAATATGTAAATTGAATATTTTAAAATCCCTTTAAAGGATATCATTTTTTTTTACATTCTTTCTGGTGCCGAAACCCCGAGAAGCGTCAACCCGTTTCTAATAACCTTTTTTATTCCCAAAACAAGACTTAAGCGAGCCAGTGTCTGTTCTGTGTCATCTGAAATGACCTTGTGTTTGTTATAATATCCATGGAACGCCGCGGCAAGGGTCATAAGATAGGTAAAGATCACATGGGGATGCAGTTCTTTTGCACTTTTTTCCACATTCTCCTTAAAGGCATTCAATATTTTTAACAGATTGATTTCCTCTGCTGCATTCAATAAATTCAGATATTCACCTTTATTAAAGTCAATATCCTGGATAATATCTTCCTGTTTTGCCTTTAAAAGAATCCCCGTGATTCTTGCATGAACATATTGGACATAATATACGGGATTATCAGAATTTTTGAGTTTTGCAAGTTCCAGATCAAAGTCAATTCCGGAATCATAGCTGCGGCTTAAATACATAAACCGTGCCTCATCTTTGCCC
>JAHJLN010000439.1 GCA_018821715.1 Pseudomonadota bacterium
CAAAATGTAAAGTAAAATGAACAGAGTATAATACCTGATCCTCCCCAAGGATTGTACACCTGAGGTTAAGCCTCTATAATGCAAAATTATGGAGGACAAAATGAACAAAAGAAGAATGATCCTCCCCCGCTATTGTACACACGAAGTTAAGCCACTGTTTTGAATAATTAACTTTGTCTGAATTTTAAAACAATACCCCTTGACGATATTATCTTTATCGGTTACTATATTGACCATGATAAAAGACTTTAAATGCAAAGAAACCAAATCTATATTTAATGGTCTTTTTTCTAAAAAATTGCCACAGGATATACAAAGGCTGGCTGAAAGGAAGTTAATCATGCTTCATAGAGCAACAGAAATAAATGATCTTAGAGTGCCGCCTGCAAATCGGCTGGAAACGCTCAGTGGCAATCGGATGGGACAACACAGCATACGCATAAATAAAAAATGGCGAATTTGTTTTGAATGGAAAGAGGATGGCGTACATAGTGTTGAGATTGTTGATTATCATTAAGGAGGTACTAATATGAGAGATTTTCCCCCTACACACCCTGGTGAAATATTACTTGAAGAATTCTTAAAACCAATGGGTATAACCCAATATCGGATCGCTAAGGATATAGGCGTTCCTGCCATGCGGATAAATAAAATTGTTCGGTGTGAAAGAGGAATCAGTGCGGATACTGCTTTATGATTGGCGCATTATTTTGGAATGTCTGTTGATTTCTGGACCGGAATTCAGGTTCACTATGATACTGAAATAGCCAAAATGCAATTAGGAGACAGATTGGAAAGGGAGGTCAAGACATTTGAGCCTGCCGTTTGATTTTTCTAAAGCCAATTTTACTAAACTCAATTGTCACAAAAAACGGCTGGAAAGTAAAACCGAAATAGAGATAGATGCCCCCTAAATTCCAGAATTCAAGACCAGTCACGGTTCTCTAAACCAGGATTAAAGGTCTTTGAGAGCATACCTCCTGCCAGGTCTCAAAGAAATTTGTTTTATTTTAGCTATCCATCCATACCTTGATCTGAGCATGGCAGAGGGGACAGCGGCCACCGTAAACCTGGTACTGCTGTCAAAAAAAGCCTCGATGTTGCTCTTGGAACCTTTGGATCTGCACCAAGGGTTTTCAAAGGTTAACTTTCCCATCCGGCTTACGCATAGTGAGAACCCCTTATTGTTCATTGAACTCACGAAGGATTTCCACTCTTCAGTTTCTTCATAGACTTTATATTGAATAGAATGCGGGCCTGGCGCAAGATAAATGAGATTGCTTTTCGCTTTCTCTTCGTCAATAAAAATATCCTTGGTTCTATCCGTTGCCAACAGAGCGAGCTCATGGGATTGGCGTCCCGCAAGCTGCTCCGGGATGAATTGCGGTTTCTTGGTACAACCTCCTGCCACAACAAATAAAGTCAGTCCAATTATGATGGCACTGGCTATATTCGTTGATAAATACTTGCTTTTTATTAACCAAACCATACTCAACCCTCCATAATTCAAAATATTATTTTGTTGTACCTGTATCAGGGTGGGGCAAGTTAATACAAGAAAAAAAATCAAGGGTTTGAAAATATGCGAGAAACAATATCGGCATTTCCTAAATGACGTTTTGTTCAATAGATGGTGCATGGATTATACTGAAAAGCTTAAACCCAAACTGTTACTTAAAAGATTTGAACGAACCCGATGTTGCTTTAAGACAAAATCCATGAGTCGAAAGGTTCTAACAAAAAAATGAACCGGTTGCGACCGGTTTTAGGGGTTCCAGGGAGTTATAAAAAATAACGAAATAGGCTTTTTGGGTGATAATTGTTCCAATGAGATCAGATTCATTTAAATAAAAGCAGCTAAACACGATTGTCCGTGGGCGTTTATCAAACCGGCATGCCCAGCAAAGGCATGCCGGTTTGTATCAAATTTAATTAACTGCCCAAAGTTGCGCTATTAAGCATTTTTTCTCCCGGAAGCGTTCCCATCATAAGTGCTTCCGGTTTTGGAAGATCAAGTCCCAATGTTTCTTTAATCAGGTCCTCAACCGTATGAATCGTTACAAATGTCAATTGTTCCTTCACATCCTCAGGGATATCATTAAGGTCTTTCTCGTTCTCTTCAGGTAATAGTATTTTTTTGATTCCAGCCCGATGGGCAGCCAGAACCTTTTCTTTAATACCACCGATGGGTAAGATTCGACCTCTTAAGGTTATTTCTCCTGTCATTGCAAGCTTTGGATCAATTTTTCGGCCCATTATAAGCGAAGTGATAGCGGTAAACATGACGACGCCGGCTGATGGACCATCCTTGGGTAATGCTCCTGCAGGTACGTGTATATGCAGATCCTTTTTTTCGAAGTCAAAATCAGGTAGTGCAAAAGCCAGTCTGGATCTGAACAAACTAAGTGATATTGCAGCAGATTCCTTCATCACATCCCCCAACTGACCGGTTAATGTGAGCTTGCCATTACCGGGCATATGGGTTGCCTCAATGAATAGGATTTCACCCCCCATAGGTGTCCAGGCAAGTCCGGTAACAACTCCCGGAGGGTTATCCATTTGTGCCATGTCGTGTCTGATTACCGGATGCCCAAGAATATTTTCAAGTGAATTTTGAGTTACTTTATAAGGCAGTTCAGTTGTGCCGGAGACAATTTTCCGGGAGACAACCCGGGCCACCTTGGCCAGTTGTTTTCGAAGACCCCGAACCCCTGCTTCAACCGTATATTTATCAATGATTACCTTTAATGCATCATCATCAATTTCAAGCTGAGAGGTCACTATCCCATGTTCCTCAAGAACAAGCTTTAAAAGGTGATTTTTTCCAATATGAAATTTTTCATTTCCTGTATAACCCGATATCTCAATAACTTCCATCCTGTCCAAAAGCGGCGCTGGAATTCCTCTGCTGCTGTTTGCTGTTGCAACAAAAAAGACATCGGAAAGATCATAGGGAACCTCAAGGTAATGATCAGAAAAAGTATGATTCTGTTCCGGATCAAGAACCTCAAGTAATGCACTTGATGGATCCCCATGAAATGCTGATACCAGTTTGTCCACTTCATCCAGGACAAAAACAGGATTTTTTTCGCCTGCTTTTTTCATCCCCTGAATAATTCTTCCCGGAAGGGCACCGATATAAGTTCTTCTATGCCCTCTTATTTCAGCTTCATCCCTGATGCCACCAAGACTTATCCGGACATATTTTCTTTTTAAAGCTTGCGCAATGCTCTTTCCAAGGCTGGTTTTTCCTGTACCGGGAGGTCCTACAAGAAGCAGAATAGAGCCTTGTTTCTCTTTTTTCAATTTCATCACAGACAGGTGTTGAAGGATCCGCTCCTTTACTTTTTCCTGCCCATAATGATGTTCATCCAGCAACTTGCCTGCTTTTTTAATATCAATATCTTTTTCCGCTGTAATACGCCATGGAAGGGCCACAAGAAGATCAAGGTAATTTTTGATGATGCCGGTCTCATGGCTCCCCTGTCCCTGTTCATTTAATTTTGAAAGCTCATCTAATGCCACCTGCTTTATATCTTCGGGCATATCTGCATCTTCAATAAGCCTGGCATAATCTTTTTTGCCGGCAGATTTGGGGGAATCCTCATTCAGTTCTTCTTGAATATTTTTCAGCTGTTCTTTCAGAAACGCTTTTCTATAGTTTTTATTTGCCTGATCTGAGAATTTTTGTGACATTTCTATCTGAAGTTTTATGGACTCTTTATGCTGAAGAAGAATGTCCATAAAGAGAATTCCTCTCTCTTTTAAGGAGTCAATTTCCAGAAGATGCTGCTTTTCCTCCATTGAAATTGTAACAAACGGAAGAAGGTATCCCATTAATTCCGGAATCGTCTCAATCTGTTTGATTTCTTTGACATAGGGTTCGGAGCCTTTAAAAAGAGTGCTTATTTCATAGGTAATCTTTTTGATATATTCAAGCATCTGTTCCTGGCTTTTGGGGTCCATATCGATATGATCCGGTTCTGGAACATGCATTGCAAGAAGCTTACCCTTTATCGTTCTGATCGATTCAATCGAGACTCTTGTCTGCACCTTTGCATGGAAAATATCATGATCGCGCTCAGATATGTGGGATTTTAATTGAATCAAGGTTCCAATTGAAAATAATTTATTCTTATCCATCTGATCAGGGTTAAATCCTTCTTTCACAGAAAGAGCGATAGCCAGGTTATTTCCTTGATCTATTTGATTTTTTAAAATTTTGCCTAGAGTATTGTTGACA
>JAHJLN010000440.1 GCA_018821715.1 Pseudomonadota bacterium
GAGGGATTTTAAGTCC
Source organism: Pseudomonadota bacterium (assembly GCA_018821715.1). GTDB lineage: Bacteria > Desulfobacterota > Desulfobacteria > Desulfobacterales > Desulfobacteraceae > Desulfobacula. The sequence continues at coordinate 17 of JAHJLN010000440.1, forward strand.
CTTGCGTCTACCAGTTCCGCCACCCAGGCATTTTTCATGGTTTTTCTATACCATTTTCCAAAATTATGCAAGCTTAAAACTCTAATGTTTGTCACTTTGAACAATTTCTGATAAGAAGAGCGTTATGGAATCAATAAATACTGAAAAACTAATTCTTGCCTCCAAATCTCCCAGGAGAAAAGAGCTTCTTGAACAGATCGGAATAAAGATTGACATCTTTCCATCAGATATTGATGAAGAATCGATTTTAATAAAAAATCCTGAAGATTATGTAAAAAACCTTTCACGTTTAAAGGCAGAAAACATTGCTCTTGTTTTTCCGGATGCCTGGGTTATAGGGGCAGATACAATTGTTGTCGTTCAGGATGAAATTCTTGGAAAGCCTCAATCAAAAGCACATGCAATGGAAATGCTGGACAAATTAAACAATTGTGAACACTCTGTATTTACAGGTTTTTGTGTGACCCATGACAAAAAACACGTCCTGATAAATAAATCGGTTGAAACCAAGGTGTATTTCAAGTGTTTGAGCGATGAGGAAATAAACTGGTATGTCGATACAAAAGAATCCTTTGACAAAGCAGGGGCTTATGCCATTCAGGGAATTGGTGCATTCCTTGTTAAACGCATTTGCGGGTCATATTCCAATGTTGTGGGCTTGCCGGTTTGTGAGGTAGTAGAAACATTGATAAATTTAAACATTATCCAATTTAAGGACTTACGTTATCATGGTTCCCATTAAAGACAATCTGGATAGAATACATAAACAAATTGTTGAAACTTGTTTTTCCTGCGGCCGTAATCCTGATACGGTTCAATTGATTGCTGTCAGCAAAAAAAAAAGCGCAGAAGCCATTACAAAAGCAATCCATGCCGGTGCCAGGCATTTTGGAGAAAATTATATCCAAGAAGCGGTTGACAAGATTGCAATAATTGGAAAAGACAGTGCCTGCTGGCATTTTATCGGGCATCTCCAATCCAATAAGGCAAAATTTGCAGTCAATAATTTTGAATATATCCATACGGTTGATACGGTAAAACTTGCAAAAGAAATTGACAAGCAGGCAAAAAAAATTCAAAAAATTCAAAAAATTCTGTTCCAGGTTAATATTGGTCAAGAAGAAACCAAATCCGGAAGTGGCATAAAAGAAGCAGTAGAGCTTGTAAAACAGATCAGTGGTTTACAAAATATATCCATACAAGGACTTATGTGCATGCCCCCATATTTTTCAAATCCTGAACACGCCAGAATCTATTTTAAGCAACTGGTGCAGTTAAAAAAAGAAATCCTGACGCATCATCTGGACAATGTATCAATGGAACACCTCTCCATGGGGATGAGCAATGATTTTATAGTGGCAATACAAGAAGGATCGACAATGGTAAGGATCGGTACATCCATATTCGGGGGCAGAGATTGAAACTGCTGCTTCATACCTGCTGTGCACCCTGCTCTATTTATCCTGTAAAAGTTCTGCGCGAAATGGACATGGATGTAATGGGGTTTTTTTATCGACACAATATCCATCCCTTTCAAGAATGTCAAAAAAGACAGGCCGCATTAGAACTGTATTCTCAATCCATTGAGTTAAAAGTGATTTTTCAAAAGGATTACAGAATCGAAAAATTTCTTCAATCCATTGTTTTCAGGGAAAAAGATCGCTGCCGCTACTGCTATTATGCCAGGTTGGAAGCCACGGCGCTTGTTGCTAAAAAAGGGAACTTTAACGCATTTTCCACCACACTTTTATACAGCAGGTTCCAGAATCATGACTGTATCAGAGAAACAGGAGAGGCGATTGCCAAAAAATATGGTCTCAAATTTTTCTATCAGGATTTCAGAGAAGGCTGGAAATTTGGAATTGAAACATCCAAACGCCTAAACATGTATCGTCAACAGTATTGCGGCTGCATATACAGTGAAAAGGATCGATATTTTAAAGAATAATATGCATCATTTACTTGGGCTGGGCCCTTTTAATCTGGTTGAGCATGTTCACGAACCGCTTGTCTGTATTGTCAAGTCTTGCAGCAAGAACACCAAACAAATGCCTTGCCACATCAGGGTATTTCTCGATGACCTCAATGAGCTTATCTCCTGGAAACCGTTTAACCATTGCCCGTCCTTTGGCGATAATGGAGGCTGATCTGGGTTCGCCGGTTATGGCTGACATTTCTCCGAAATAGTCGCCCGGCTGAACAATTTCAGCAATTTTCTTTCCGCCCTTCACCACATACAGTCCGCCTTGAACAAGCTTAAAAAAGTCAATGTCTGTATTGCCTTCCCGGATAATGATGTCTTTATCCTCATATCGTTCAACATCCGGATTGATAAGATATGCCGGCAATGCCTCCTTGGTAATGGTGGTCTTTTTTAGCACTTCCTCAAGAGAAGTTTCACCGGTTCTGATTTTATCTAGGCCAGCATCCCTAAGGGTTATCATCCCTTCTTGAACCGCCACCTTTCTGAGTTGATCTTCCGGTACTTCAGCACTGATAGCTTTGGCCACATCATCGGTAACTTCCATTAATTCATAAAGCCCGACCCGCCCCTTGTATCCGGTCCCATTGCAATGGCTGCACCCTTTGGGACCATAGATCTTTAAATCGCTTATTTCATCTTTTGAAAACCCTTCATATTCCAGATCTTTAGGGCTGTGGCCGGTAACGATCTCTTTGCATTCAGGACAGAGCCTTCTTGCCAGACGCTGGGATAAGACCAGGGTAACTGCGGATGCCAGCATAAATGGCGGAATACCGATATCAATGAGACGTCCGATGGTAGACGGACAGTCGTTTGTATGCAGGGTTGCAAAAACCAGATGCCCTGTCATTGCCGCCTTAATCGCAATCTCTGCCGTATCCATATCCCTGATTTCACCCACCATGATGATATCCGGGTCCTGGCGCAGAAAGGCTTTTAATGCAGCTGCATAGGTCATGCCGACGCTTTCTTTTACCGGCACCTGGTTGATCCCTTTAAAATTGAATTCAACCGGGTCTTCTGCCGTCAATATTTTGATATCATCTTTATTCAACCGGTTCAAAACAGAATAAAGCGTGGTTGTTTTCCCGCTTCCTGTGGGGCCTGTGACCAGCAAAAGCCCATAGGGTCTTGAAATCCCTCTTTTCAGACTGTCAAAGGTAGACGGCTCAAAGCCCAGCTTGGTCAGATCAATGTTCAGGGCACTTTGATCAAGAATACGCATGACAATGCTTTCGCCAAAAAGTGTGGGCAAGGTTGAGACCCTGAAATCAATGGATTTTTTTTTGCCGAATCTAAGCTTTATTCTGCCGTCCTGGGGAACTCTTCTTTCTGCAATATCCAGTTCAGCCAAAATTTTGATTCTTGAAATAACTGCATTTTTTATACTTAACGGAAGATTCATGGCTTTATACATGGATCCGTCAAGCCGATATCTGACCTGAAATGTCTTTTCAAAGGGTTCAATATGAATATCGCTGACACCATCATTAATGGCCTTGGTAAGAATACCGTTCACAAGCTTGATAATCGGTGCGTCAGAAGCCATGAACTGATCTTGAGAATCCTCTATGTCCGCATACCCTACTTCAACCTCTCCTGCTGCCTCAGATACCAGGGAACCAAAATCATCAACAGATGTAACCGGTTCATCATCTTCAGAATCATCATCAAATTTAAGAAAACTTTTATATTCCTCGCTGCTGATTTTATAAAAATCTCGATAGGCTTGAATCACATCATTTTCAGTTGATACAAACACCTGGATTGTTTTCCCGATTTTTTTCTGAAGATCCTCAACAATCGACGTATCGGTTGGTTCAACCATGGCAATGGTCAATTCTTCCCCTTTTAGCGCAAGGGGAAACACCATGGCCGGTTTAGCCATTGCATAGGGCAGCAACTTCAATACTTTGGGATCAGGTTTGATCTCGGAAAATTTAATCACATTGTAATTGTAAAGGCGCCCCAGAACATTGATAATGGTATCAGGATCAATATATCCCTTATTTAAAAGGATACTGGAAAGCCGTTCATTTGTTTTCTTTTGAACACTCAATGCCTCATCCAGCTGCAGACTGGTAATCTGACCCTCTTTTGAAAGAATTTCTCCAATTCTGGTCTTTCCTGCGCCGGATTGATCTTTTATGGTTGATTTCAGGCTGGATGATTTCTGCATCTGTTAAAATCCTTAACTTATTTATAGTTCTTATGAATTCTAATACCACCTGCTAAAATTAAAAGCGCGCCTAAAATATAAAAACTTGATTTGACAATAAAAAGCTTTTGCCTGAAAAATTCAATGGTTTCGACTTGCAGCATGACTTGAGGAATGCGGTAGAAAACCCCTAATCCGACGACAAACAGAAGAATGCCATAATAAAATCCAAATTTTTTTTTGTTCATTTTAATTCTTACCTTTCAAATTCTTTCAGCTGATGTAAATACATATTTTCTATTTTATCATAAGCATCCATCTGGATTTCAAGATCCTCAAACAATATTTCATTTAAATTTTCAAATTTTGCAAGTTCTTTGGACAAATTCTGAATTTTCTGTCCATCCTGGTCATGGGATGCCTCAAGCAGTTGGACATTAATGTTGGCGATCAATGCCTCATTTTTTTCAATATCATTTTCCAGTTTTTCAATTTTTTGTTTTACAGGTTTAATTTTTTTAGACTTTTCAGTAATAATTTCCGATTTTTTCTGGCGAAGTTCCTTTTTTGACAAAGTAACCGGTTTTTGTATTTTTTCAACAATACGATCTTCTTCCTCCCAACCCACTTTCTCCAAAAACTCCTGATAGGTGCCTTCAAAGACCTCAACCGTGTTATTTTTAAATACAACCAGCCTGTTTGCAAGGGAATGAAGAAACATTTCATTATGGGTTACAATGACCACGGCACCCTCAAAATTATCAAGTGCACAAACAAAGGCATCACAAGATTCAATATCCAGATGGTTGCTGGGTTCATCCAGCAATAACAGATTCAAAGGTGACATGAGCAATTTACCCAGCATCACCCTTGATTTCTCTCCGCCGGATAATACGGATATTTTTTTTAAGGCGGCATCTTTTTCAAACATCATGGCCCCGCAGATATTCCTGGCTGCCTGCCTGTCTGAATCCGGCGAAGAAAGAATAAGCTCCTCTTCTATGGTAAAACCGTCATTCAAGGATTGAACATTTGTCTGTTCAAAATAGTCAAGTTGAACTCCTGGATTAATTATAATACTGCCGGAAACAGCGGTAAGATTTTTGCTTATCAGCTTTAAAAGGGTGGTTTTTCCTTTGCCGTTCTTACCAATAACAGCAATGCGATCTTCAGGATATACGGTTAAAGAAAAATTATCAATCAACAGGATATCGCTTTGCCAGCCAAATGATAGATTTTCTATCATCAATACCTGTTTTCCTGCAAAAGGAAGATAATTAAATGAAAAATCAAGGTTTTTCATTTTTTGAAGTTTTTCTTTTGATTCAGATTTTTCCAGCGTCTTTATCCGGGATTGAACCATGTTGGCCAGACGTGCCTTTGCCCGAAATCTTGAAATAAACAGTTCAATCTCTTTTTTGCGTTTTTCTTCATTCTGCCTGGTTTTTTCATAGACTTCTTCATCCTGTGCAATCTGCAAATAATATTTAGCCGTATTCCCTTTGATCTTTTTTATTTTTTGCCGGTGAATGCCGGCGATATGGGTGACAACGTTATCCATAAAACTTCGGTCATGGGTGACCAGTAAGAGTTCCCTTGGCCAGGAAATCAAAAATTGTGAAATCCATCGAATGGATGTAATGTCAAGATAGTTTGTCGGTTCATCCAGTATCAAAAGATCTGGTTCTGAAACCAATACTTTTGCAAGATTAAGCCTGACCTGGAACCCGCCTGAAAATTCATTCGGATTTTTAATAAAATCATTTTCAGAAAATCCAAGTCCGGCCAGAATTTTTTCCGCCTTCCAGGTTTGTTCTTTTTCGTGATTTAAAAGCCCTAACATGGCTTCATCAATGATACGGGACTTGGAAAATTCAATTTTTTGAGATAAAAACCCCATTCGATACCCTGACGGACAGGAAATGCTGCCTTCATCCGGGTGGTCAGTGCCGGATATCATATTCAACAATGTGGTTTTACCATGACCATTACGGCCGACAAGCCCGATCCTTTCACCGGGATTAATCTGCAGCCCTGCCTTATCCAGCAGGCTCTGACCCCCAAAACTTTTTGATACAGCATCAATATTCAGCATTCTTATAATTCTCTACAATATTATTTTTGAATTTTTCAAAAATGCACTATACCATTATGGTAATAAATTATAAACCATAAGAACTATATTCTAAAATATCGAGAGTTAGCAATATCAGGAAAAACACTCAGAAAGTTCTTTAAAAATACCAATAAATTTATTGCGTATCATTTTGATTTTACCATGATCTGCCGTATTCCCATCCGGATTCATGAACAGGTCCTGATTCAATTCAATCTGAAGCACATCCTTGTCCGGATATTTCTGACCATAGTGAACCGTGACAAACCCGCCCCTGTATGGATGATTAATACTGACACAAAATCCAGCTGCCTCACATATGGATTTGATTAACAATACCTTTTCTTTTGAACAGGATACAGGTCCCAGGGCTGGATCAAAATTACCTTTTGTATCTCCATTGTTGCTCAAGATAATGTCTTTGCGCGGGGAACCTGCATCCGGTGCATCTTTGGGGCCTATGCCTTCCAGGGAATGGCAGTCAAATAAGAACTTGATTTCAGGGCGGGCAAAGGCTTTTTCGAGGGTGTTGTGATAGGGTCTGTAATAAGTGTCTATCAATCGGTCAATGGCTAGGAGGTCTGGATACTGACCGGATTTATAAATTTGCCGGCCATTGTAATCGGTTTTTGCCACAACGCCTTTAGCATCTTTATTGTCAGAATTTCGATTCAGATCCACCACCAGGCGACTGAATTGAGCCTGAATGGCAGGGATGGACAAATCACTGAATATCTCTTTTGTTCCAAAATCTTCAGATTCTAAAATTTGATATTTATTCAAAGCAAACTTCACAGATAGTTCATCTGGAATTTTTGATGAACAATGGGGCAAAGATATTAAAAACGCAGACGTCATCATACACCTTTATTTTCAGTATTTCCTGTCATTTTAAATTTGCTGGCAAAAAAACGGTGAGCCCATGGGGGTTAATTAAAATGGAATCCAGGCTGCACCTGGATCAATTTTTTTGTATACGGATGTTGAGGATTTTGGATGATCTCATCTGCTGTATTTATTTCAACAATATTTCCTTCGTGAATAACGGCAATTCGGTCACAAAGATATTTCGCAGCTGCAAGGTTATGGGTAATAAAAAGAAACGTCATATTAAATTTATCTCTTATCTGGGTTAAAAGCCTGAATAACTGGATGGCAATGGTGGCATCCAGCATGGAGGTGGGTTCATCTGCCACAATAAATTCAGGTTCCAGGACAATGGCCCTTGCAATGGCAACGCGCTGGCGCTGGCCGCCGCTGAGCTGGTGGGGATACCGGTCATAATATTCTTTTCCCGGTGAAAGCCCGACGGTTTCAAGGGTGTGAATAACTTTTTCATACCGTTGGTCATTATTTCCGATTTTATGTACGTTTAAGGGTTCAAGAATGGTTTCTGAAATTGAAAGATAGGGATTTAAAGACTGATAGGGGTCCTGAAAGATCATCTGCACCCTTGATCGATAATTGTTCAAGGCTTTTCCCGTCAAATTGGTTACCGGATTTCCATTCAGGAAAATTGTCCCGTGAGTTGCCTGTTCCAGTTTTACCAGAAGCCTTCCCATGGTCGTCTTCCCGCTGCCGCTCTGTCCGACAAGCCCGAATATTTCTCCTTTTTTAATGCCCAGATCTATGCTGTTCAGAGCAATGACCCTGTTATCACATTTTGAAAAAAAACTTTTCTGGGGACTGTACTCTTTCACAATCCCCTTAAGTTCAATAATAAACCGGTTCTTTTTAGTAAGTTCAGTCATGATTGTTTCCGCCCAAGTCCCTGTTCACAGCAAAACGCCTTATGGGTTGATGTCAGATCTATCCAGCCGGGTGCATCTTTTGAACAATTTTTTGATTTGCAATTGCAATTAACTGAAAACCGGCATCCTGTGTTTATACCGGTCAGGTCAGGTGTTTCCATCATGTCTGGAACAAAGATATCTTCATCACTGTCAAGGCTCAGATAGGAGGCCAGCAGCGTTTTCGTATAGGGATGTTTTGGAGACTTGAAGACTTCTTGTTTTGTGCCCATTTCAACGATCTGTCCTGCATACATCACACAGATGTTTTCACATACTTCAGCCACTACGGCAATATCATGAGAAATAAAAATCAGGCTCATGTTCATGGCTTTCTGTATTTTTTTTATCTCCTTTAAAATCTGGTCCTGGACAATGACATCAAGAGCGGTTGTCGGCTCATCAGCAACAACAAGTTTCGGGCTGCACGCCAGGGCCATGGCAATAATGGCTCTTTGTTTCATGCCGCCGCTGTATTCATGGGGAAAATCAGACATGCGGGATTCCGGAATTTCAACCATATTAAAAAGTGTTTTCAGCCGGTCATTGACTTTGTCTGTTGAAAGATCAGGGTTATGAGTGGTAATGGCTTCTGCAATCTGTTCTCCGACCCTGAAAACCGGATTCAAAGCATTCATGGCTGCCTGAAAAATCATGGCGATTTCCTTGCCCCGGATATTTCGCCATTGCTTTTCCGTAAACCTGCTTAAATCCTCTCCTGAAAAATGAATTTTGCCCGAAAGAATGGCTGCATTCTCAGGCAACAGCCCCATCAGCGCCATGCCAATGGTGGTTTTACCGCATCCCGACTCCCCGACAAACCCCAATGACCTGCCATGTTCAAGGCTGAAAGAGATGTTGTTTACAGCTGTTAACAGACCTTTTTTAGTGTTATATCCAATGCTTAAATTTTCAACGGAAAGTATGGTCATATCAATTACGCCTGTCCCTCCTTTCTCAATCGTGGATCAAGGACTTCATCCATTGCCCTTCCCAGCATGTAAAACGCCAGTGTCAAAAGAGAAATGCACACGCCCGGGGGTATCAGCCAGTAAGGCGCCTGAAACATGTGGCCGGTTTTCCAGACCCATTGAAGCATCATCCCCCAGCTGACCTGGCTGGGATCGCCAAATCCCAGGAAGGATAATGCCGCTTCAACAAGAATGGCGGAGGTGACCCTGAACGTCATATAAAGAAAGGCCAACGGAAGAACATTGGGCATAATATGTCTGAAAATAATCCTGATATTGGATGCCCCTGCAACCCGTGATGCTTCAATGAACGGTCGATGTTTCAAAGAAAGGGTCTGGGATCGAATAATACGGGATACTGCCGGCCATCTCAATATGGCAATGATAAATACAATAATCCAGATATTAAACTGACCGAATATGGAAGCTAAAATTAAAAGGATGACCAGAGACGGCATTACCATGATGATATCGGCTATGCGCATGAGAAGGATATCAATAATGCCGCCGGCATACCCGGATATCATGCCGATGGCGGTGCCGATAACAATACTGATAAATGCAGAAGAAAGTCCCACGATAAAAGCGACTTTTGCCCCTTCCAGCAACTGGGCAAACAGATCTCTGCCCACATTGTCCGTACCCAGCCAGTGCGAAAGGCTGGGATAGGTGGACACTTTGATGTTCGGGTCGGTTCCGGTCATGGGATCATACATGGGCCCTATATGGGGGACAAAAAAACTTGCAAACGCCATAATTAAAAAAACAAATAAAATAAACAGACCTGTTTTACCCAAAGGATTTTTTATAAAAATTTTCCATCCTTTTTGAAACCGCATAATATAGTGATTTTTACGCACCGGGTTGTCCTTTATTTTCTTTTAAGCTTTATATGATTAAAATTGAAATCCATTCTAATACCTGATCCTTGGGTCCAGATAGGCATACAAAAGATCCACAACCAGATTGGCAATCAGAACCACTGCTGCAATGAGCAGAAAACAGGCCTGGGCCAGGGGATAATCATTATTGCTGACGGCAAAAATAAGCTCTCTTCCAATGCCGGGCCATGTAAAGATCTGTTCGGTCAATGCTCCGCCGTTAATAGAAAAGGCAAGGCTTAATCCCACGCTTGTGATCACCGGCAGTGCTGCATTTTTTGCAGCATGCTTATTGCGAATCACTTTTTCAGACAGTCCCTTTGCCCGTGCCGTTATAATGTAATCCTCCCTTAACACACTCAGCATGCTGGACCGCATTAATAAAAGATAAGAACCCAGGTGAATAAAGAAAAGGGTGGCCAGGGGTAAGAGCATGTGATGAACCACATCTATAGCTTTCATAAAAACCGAAGCATCATCGATCCATAACTCCGGAGAAATAATTCCACCCAAGGGAAACCATCCGACCTTGTAGGCCAGTATCCATAACAAAAGCAGGGCAAACCAGGGAATAAAAAGCGTGTGGCAGACAAGGGCGGATATGGATAAAAAATTGTCCAGCCCAGACCCTTTGCTCCATGCGGCAATCTTGCCCAGGAACACACCTGCAAATGCAGCCAGGAGAGTGGATGTGGTGAAAAGCAAAACAGTACAGGGCAGCTTATCCATGATGATCGTTGAAACCGGCTCCCCATAGTGGAAAGAACGCCCCAGATTTCCTGAAAAAAAATTTTTCACATATATGAAATACTGGATATGTGCAGGCTTATCCA
>JAHJLN010000048.1 GCA_018821715.1 Pseudomonadota bacterium
TCGGTGGCTGTCAAGCAAGATGTCGCCTTTTTCCAAAATGATTTATTAACTTTGCCGCAAAATCTTCTCATGGGTTCCGACGGGTAATTGGAGCCCATTCTCACCCATGAGAAGATTTTGCTATAGCATCGCCATTTCCACCATTTTATGCTGCCTTTTTCATCTTTTCTGAAGTTTTTTTAACTTTTTTAAATTTCTTTAAAACAACCTCTGTAACAGGATTCCAGTTCCTTGTTTTTCCTGTCCATCTTTCAGGATTCTTTGATTTGGCTTCCTGATATACATGATGGCGGTTTGCGAGAATTTTTATATCTTTGCCATTATGCCTGTCCTCCGGGGTGACAAAATGGATACTGCTATGCAAATGCTCTTTATTATACCAGTGAATAAAACGATCAGCCCATTTTCTGGCTTCAAATAAGGTTTTAAACGGTTTGTCCGGATATTCCGGCCGATACTTTAATGTCCGGAACAATGATTCAGAGTATGGATTATCATTGCTGATACTGGGTCTGCTGAATGAGGGTATAACGCCTAAGTCCTGAAGTTTTGCAAGCATGGTGGCGGATTTCATGGGTGACCCATTATCTGAGTGTAAGGTGACTTGTTCCTCAAGAATGTTTTCCCGAAGACAGGCATCTGTTATCAGATCTGCTGCCAGATCACCAGACTCATATTCATAAACTTGACATGCAACAGCTTTCCGGCTGTATAAATCCATTACCATATACAGGTAAAAGAACCGGCCCCTTACCGTGGACGGCAAATATGTGATATCCCAACTCCACAACTGATTTGGGGCATTCGCAATCAAAGGATCAGGGCTGTGCCTTTTAGCGGGCAGGCTTGACTGGCGGTGTATATTCATTTTTAATTCACGAAGAATCCTGTACATGGTTGATTCAGAACCCAGATAAATTCCCTGGTCAGCAAGCCTTGGTACAATCTGATTTGGATTGGACTCAGCAAATTCAGGCGATTCTAATATATTGGTTATCCGGGTCTTCTCATGATCAGACAATTTGTTACCAGGGGCAGCTCGGGACCCTTTGCGGCTATCCGGCAGACCGTTTTGGCCCCACCGCTGGAGGGTTCGAATGGTCAACCCCAATAATTGCGCTGCCTTGCTTTTTCGAGCTCCGGATTTACAAGCCTCTAAAATCAATTTCAACACGGTTTGTTTGTCTTCCTGGCTGATCAATCTTCCTCTGGCTCCCCCCAGATCTCCTGGGCTTTTTTTTTAAGAATCAGCAAAGCCGCTGTTTCTGCTAATGCTTTATCTTTGCGGGACAGATCTTTTTTTAGAGCAAAAATTTCTTTCTTAAGATTTCTGTGTTCTTCAAGTTGGTCTTTATTGGGTTTCTGGATCACAGCTGATATGGCATCTTTTTTCCATTGATCCAGATTATGGGTGAAAATACCTTTTTTACGGCACCAGGTTGTGCGACCTTCTTCAGTCATGCCACCGGTTTCAATTATTGCTGAAATGCGTTCTTCGGCTGTCCAGTCCTTGGGGCGTTTTTCTTTTGATTTCAATTTTATATTTCCGTTTTGTTTATGTTCTTTCAACCATTTACCGATTGTAGACCGGCCAACTCCTAACTCCCTTGCGACTTCATAATGGGGTTTGTTTCCCTGTAATACCTTTTTTAACACGGCTTCTTTTAATTGGATAGGATATCCCATTTTTATCACCTCAATGCCCCTGATTTAATTTTTAATTGAGGCGACATCTATCCTGACACAGGGGGATATCAACTCCATCGAAAGAGTAAGTAGACTCCGCGCTTTGTTTACTATCGAAATCCCAGAATGGTTCTTTGGTAAGACCGGCGATTGCTGATTTCAGACGACGTACTTCGTCGGATTTTCGAAATTTATTATTGACAAGAAACGAATGCAATGTCTTGGAAGGCGTGATCATATTATTCCAAACGTCACTTCTTTTTAGCAACAACGTCGAAAAATCCTGCATCTCCTTTAATACACCGATAAAAGGAAGAAGGCCCTTTTTGACAAAAGCATCTTGATCAGAGAATTGGCCTGTCAATGAAAGTTCGTTGAACAGTATTTGCATATTACAACCCCAGAATTTGGTCGAGGTCATCATCGAACTGGTCAAATAATCCCTTAGGGTGCTCCATGACACGACCATGCTCATTGAGCGTGATCGCCGTATTTTTCGAAAGTGCATTTTCATCAAGTTGGAAAAAGTGCACCGCCACATCAGTATTGGTAATTTCCTCTTTTACAATGGATTTTCGAATGCCATTGAAGACATGGTCGCTATGGGTTTCCAATATAACTTGTATGCCCGCATTTGCTGCGAAACAAAGAAATTCAGTGAGTTCGGATTGTGCTTTGGGGTGCAGGTGTATTTCTGGATTTTCAATAATAACGATATCGTCTGGACTTGCGCTAAGGCATGAGACAAGCACTCCGATAGCGAAACTGACCCCGGAACCCATGTGATATGGGCGGACTAGTTTGGCATTTCCGAGAGATAATTCCATCGAAAGACTATTACTGAGTCCAAGGTCCCGAATTGTATTGTTGATTCCAAACAGTTTACCCAGCCAGTAATTGACTTGATATTCGAGTGTTATGCTTGCCGCATCGGCAATGAGTGATGGTGCTACTTCCTGTTTACGGTTTTTATATAAAAAATCAATGATGAATTCCGCCTTGTTCCCAAGAAAGTTTACCCGATCAAAGTTCTTTAGATATGAATCCTCAGGCCCGATACGGTTTGCAGGCAAATAATATACATGTCGTTTCTCAAGGTTTAAAAAATCCTGTATTTCAGAAGATTCATGATCAAATGTAACCAAGACATCATTGCTGTCATCATTAGCTGAACAAAACTCCGCTTTAAAAAGTTCTTTCCCAATTGACGCCCCAACTTGAAAGGTGCGTGCATTAGTCCGATGATTGCGGCATTCATCAAATGTGCCTAAACGCAACCACATTCCATTAAGCGGGGAGGACGAATTTTTCAATGCATTATTACAAAGCAACAGAAAGGCCTGAATTGCTGAAGACTTGCCCGATGAATTTGTCCCCGAAAAAATATTGATCCGACGCAAAGCTATTTGAACTGAGTCGAAACATTTAAAACCTTGTATGTAAAGAGTTTCAAGCATTTTGTATCTCCTTAATAATTGATTCTATAAGCTCAAATCGTTTATAGACACTAATATTGCTATCCACTGTATAGGTTGTGCTGAGAAAGAATTTATCGTCCGAAAGAAGGTTCGTGAATTTGCTTTTTATGCGGACATGATTTTCTTGTGGCTGATCAATCAGTTCAATTATCAAGTAGCTTACCGTTTCGAACAATGCCATACTGATTGGCCGACGCGGTCCATCGCCTTTTTTGGGCAAACGGAAACACCCCTTACCCAAAACCGTTCTGCACGCTTTCATGGTTTTATCGAATTGTTCTGGAAATCGCTCACAGAAGTTACTACCTGCTTGATCGTTAAGGAACAGCATTGTTTTACCGAGAAAATCTTCAAGGTCACTACGGTATTCAACTAGTGGATGTCCCTTATCTTTGACAGATAATAGCTTTTTTTTGCGCCAAAGATAAAAACCGATCATTCTAAGAACAAGATATTTATCCTTCATACGGTCTGGTTTAATTGAATTTTCAGTTGCTGTTTTAAAACTATTAAATGCCACAAGTGTATTCAATAGTTTTGTTGCAGAACCCTGATAAATGGCATTTCTCATCTCCTGATTATTTAAACGTGTGCCGCCTCGATTGACACGGTCAAATAAGTCGAAGGTGACTCGATCCTGAGTTGGTGGTTTAATTACATGCAAGGTAAGCGGGCAATCTTCGATCTTACTCTGTTGTGGCTGGGTAAGAAACTTGTCAATTTTAATTCCGTTCTTTGTAGTTTCACTGAAATATGCCCCGTTCAAATTCTTCAAGACAGTAAGATTCTGAAGTGGAAACTCATGGCACATGAACTGAAAAAGAGTCGTCAGACGTTGACGTCCGTCTACGATTATATAGACTCCCTTGTCGTCCTCTCTAACATAAATTAGGGGTAGGGGAATCCCCATGAGAATTGATTCGATCAATTCGCTTTTCTGCTTAGACGACCAAACCGCATGCCTTTGAAAGTCTGGGTCTAGTTTGATGAGCGGCGGTGTTTTATCAAGCTTGCGTTTGAGCTGAAAAACCGAAGCACTTTCCGGTACGATATTTACAACGGCATCGGGATAGATATCTGTTGTGTCTGGTTCAGTCAAAGGAAATTTTTCTCTCAATTCCGCACCAAGCGTTTCCTCTCCCTCAAAGGTGTCTTCAGTATCAATTGGTTTTGTTTCTTCTGACATTTTATTTATAACTCCTAGGTGCTAAAATATCTTATATGGTTTGGGCTGGCCAAACTTACCCCATCAGCAATATCATAGAAATACCCTTTCATTCAATGTTAAGTTAAACCAATAGCACACAGTCATAAAAATATCTATTATATCCACTTTAACTTGTTTGTTGCTGAATCCGGTAAACCTGCACAATCGAGATCAACGGGCAATGATTTGTTCACAAATTGAAAATTTTGAAAAATCGTTGCCTGGTGACTCGAAACCGTAAGGGAAAAAGTTTTCAAGGATTTGTCTCAAAAAACTGGCTCTCAAATTTGCGATTTAAGAGCATTTCAGGCCATACCGAATAGCAGGACAAGGGCCTTTATTAAAGGTGTTATCGCATTTTTGCCTTTCTGTGATTATTCCTTTCAATTTGTTTTTTTAAAAAGAATCCTTATCTTATACCTGCTATGACGGGGGATTAATATCCCTCTGATTAAGCATTCATGAAAAAAACAATCCACCTTATGTTTAAGGGAGTTAATATAATGGAAAAATCAAATTACGAAAAAAGAAAACTCGACGCCGGACTCTGTTCCTGTGTTGACGATGAAAACTCTTCGCTTCACCTTGAATTTACAATCCCGGGTGTTAAAAAAGAGGATATCAATCTGAAACTCAATGCCGACAGCTTTAGGCTGAGGGCTGAAAAAAATGATGTTGAATATGTTTCCACAGGCAATTTCTGCTGTCCGGTTGATATAGAAAAGACAGATGCAAATTATGAAAACGGTCTTCTTCTGATCAATATCCCGCTCAAGGACCCGTGGGAAAAGGCCTATAGTGTAACGATTCATTAGCATAACCGATCAACACATCCAGGAGGTGTGTGTATCTTACAATTCCGCCCGGAGCCGGCAAGGTTCCGGGCGGAATTATTTTTAACAGAAGGGTTTAAAAACGTCTCTTTTCCCCGAAAAACAATCCCTTAAAGAGTTCGATTCACCGCATCTGTCCAAAAGCGACCGCTAAAACCCGGACAGGTTTCATAACAATGCAATATCAGATATGGAAAGATCCTTTATATGAGGATCCGGTTTCCCGGATTTTCACATAAAGGATCAGGCCCGATAAGTAGCCCACCCCCATTTAATCCCTTGAATCTATTGCTACGGTCTTTCCTGCAAAGGCAAAAAAAAGTTTTTTTAAATACAGGTAAAAAAACTTTTTCCCCTTCATCATCAGGGTTTTTACCTTTTTCGTCTCTCCCTTACGCAAATTTTTTTTGGCGGGATCAGGGGGTTAATTCGCCAGGATTAACAATGCACAAAAGACAACCAAGCTTTGAAAGCTTGACAACAGGGAGGGTAAAAAAACCATGAGATCAAGACAGATGGATTTGTTTGCAGAAGGCAAGGCGAAACCGGTTGATTTTAAAGAAGCGTTAATGTCCGGGCAATTGGCAGGGATGGTAAAGGAAGCCGTCAAGGGAGAAACCGTATCCAATCCGAAAACCTTGTTTAATATTTTAACTCCTTTAATGGCCCAGCATAAAGACATTGAAAAATTTTACTGTGTTTTTTTGGATACAAAAAACAGGGTGCTTGATATAGAACCTGTTTTCTCCGGGTCTCTGAGTTCATGCACGGTTTATCCAAGAGAGCTTATCAAGGCCTGTCTTGATAAGAATGCGGCCTCTTTGATTGTGGCACACAATCACCCTTCAGGGGATATCACGCCGTCAAGTGAAGACAAAAAGCTTACCCGTTTAATTTTTTCAGCCTGCCATGTCATGGGGATCGTGCTGCATGAGCATTTGATCTGTGGGGCCGGGGAATTTTTGTCAATGCAGGCGGACGGAACAATAACCGAGATCAAAAATTCAACAAGGGATTTTTTTAGATAACAACCGAAACAATGCCCTGGTAACGGCCAGGGCAGAAAAGGAGAAAAGATGATTACCACCGACACTTTGAAAGCCAATGCTGCAAACGCTTCTTTTATTCGAAAACACGGTCTTACGGATCGGGATGTTAAGATTGCAAATCTTATGCACGATTTGATTTTAAATTCCCGGGATAAAAAAAGGCCGGTACCCGGGGACATTATTATGTGTTGTTCCGATCGGGCAAGATATGAAAACGGCCATTTGGAAACCGATATAAAAGAGGAATATGCCTCGATTTGTACCCGGCCGTATACGCCCTTTGTAGTTGATGGTTTTGATATGCCCTTTTTCAGCACCTCCGGGGGATACTGGATATCGGAAAAAGATCCCAAAATGTTTGAATACGCCGGGGAAAGGAAAAAGATGTTTTGTGCCTGGGGCCACAAGGGTGCCTGTGCTTCCGGTGCGGTTTATTTTGAAGTCATGGTAAACGTCTGGAGCCTTCACAGAGAAGATATTTATTAAATGTCCCGCCCTGGCCATGGGCCAGGGCAAAATTCGCCGGGCAGCCGAGTTTTCGGCTGCCCGGCTGTTGAAGGTGGGGATTTTTTTAAAATCCCGTCAATATCGGGCAGGGCTTTAAAGGAAAAATCTTTTCTTGCGGGCCCGCAAAGCGGATTGAAATGAAAAGATTTTGCCTGATCTTAAGTCACCCCCTTTAATCCCTCTAATTTATTGCTCCGTTCCAGGACAGAAAAGGATAAAAAAAA
>JAHJLN010000049.1 GCA_018821715.1 Pseudomonadota bacterium
GGAAGTGGAAAAAATCCTTGGTATCCCCATCCACGCCATTGTTACCATCACCGATATAAAAAAATACCTTCATAATAAAAAAATCAATGGAAAAATAATTCTGGATGACCGCATGCTTGAAAAAATCAATGCTTATCTTGAAGAATATGGTGCCGCATAAAATTGTATCCGCCATACGATTTTATGCCTGGACCCTGAAGCGTTGTTTCCTGCTTGCCTGAAATTTATGGGGTATGGACAGTTTTGCGCTGACGATCAAATTCAATTTTCATGAATACGGATTGAAATGTAACCCATCCTGATACTTAAGAATTATACAGAACCATCAAGGATTTAAAGATGGCCACCTGTTTTACACCGCCCAAAAAAAGCAAGTAACGAAAAGCGTGTTTGACATCCAACCAAGAGCGATATAATAATGAAGGAAACAAAATAAATTATTGGTCATCCATGTTTAAACAACTATACCTGAAATTTTCGCCCAAAGGTGTTTTAGATCCTGATGATACTAATCATTGGAAAGAAAAAATTCTTTACACATTCATATTCATCTCAGTCTTCTTAATATTTATAATGTGCCTAGCAAATTTTCCTTACCTGATTAAACAAAACTACTGGGCAATTATCAGTACGGTAACCATTTCCTATTTAGGCTGCTTGATCCTGTTCTTTTTTCCGACAATCGGTTATAAAAAACGGGCAACTATCACTTCATTTTTTATTTACGCTGTTGGTATTTCAATCATATTATCAGTGGGACCATTTGTGGCACCACGGGAATATTTATTTTTCTTTAGTATTGTCACCTCTGTATTGCTCGGTTGGCCTGGTGCGATTATTTCAATAATAACGAATACAATCACCCTTATCGGCATTGGAATTTTTATAAAAATCGGACTTTGGAAAGATCTTTTTATGCCAACAGACCCTCTTGATTTATGGTTTCAGACTTCAACAGACCTGTTTTTTATAAATGTCTGTACGACATTATTTGTTGCTTTTCTTTTTCAAGAGATTGAAAAATCAGATCGCGAGGCCAAGGCGAGTTCAAAACTTTTACTCGTAGAGCAGGTAGATTTGATAGATTCTAAAAATAAACTTGAAAAAGAGTTTAAGGAGCGCAAACAGTCGGAGAAGGCGTTACTGGAAAACAATGAGTTGCTCACGTTGTTCATAAGGCACTCACCTGTTTACTGCTATATCAAAGATGTGAACCCAACAAGGAGCGTTGTGCTGCAGGCAAGTGACAATTACCAGCAGATGATCGGTATTCCAAGCAGCAAAATGATCGGCCGGGCGATGGAGGATCTTTTTCCCCCGGAATTTGCCGCCAAGATAACAGCAGATGACTGGGATGTCGTCTCCAAAGGGGACTTGCTCAGGCTGGATGAGGAACTGAACGGCAGAAGCTATACCTCCATAAAATTTCCTATAGTCCAGGGAGACAAAATTTTATTGGCCGGTTACACTATTGACATCACTGAACGCAAGCTGGATGAAGCAGAAAAGTTAACCGCCCAGAAAATTGCCGATGAACATGGAAAGCAGGCCCTGATCGGTAGGATTGCAGGAAAAATGGCCCATGATTTTAATAATATTTTAGGTATTATAATGGGGAATACAGAACTATCGCTTGTTGATTGTAAAGACGCTGAAACAAGAAAGACCTTGGAATTAATATTTGAACAGACTGTACGGGGAAAAAATTTGACAAAAAACCTGGTTGCGTTTGCCAAAGATCAGGAACCCAAACAGGAATTTTTTAGAATCAGCGAAAAAATCGATCTTGTTTTAAACTTGATGAGAAAGGATCTTACGGGAATTGAGCTGTTGAAGGAAGAACGTCCGGGCGTCCCGGAACTGCTTGCCGATCCTGGAATGATCGAGCATGCACTTGTGAATCTGATCCAAAACTCAATCCATGCTATAAGCATGGTTGAAAACCCCAGGATCACCCTTAGAACTTACAGCCGTGAAAACCATATCTGCTTTGAAATTGAGGACAATGGATGTGGAATTTCAAAAGAGAACCTGGAAAATATTTATGAACCTTCTTTTACTTTAAAAGGAAGCAAGGATGTATCAGGTTCATATAAAGCCGGGATTAAAGGGACCGGGTATGGCATGTCCAACATAAAAAAATATATTGAACAACACAACGGCATTATTTTTGTTGAGTCGGAATTAGGATCGGGTACCAAGTTTACAATCAGCCTGCCTGTCATTAAAAAAGAATTAACAAGTGAAGAGAAAAAAGAAATTCAAAAAGAAATAGCACATTTTAAAAAACATATCCTTGTTGTTGAGGATGAAACAGCCATCGCAGAGGTACAATACACAATATTGACACAAAAGCCCTGCAACCACAAGGTTGATATTGCCAATAACGGGCAGGTTGCATTAGACTTATTGAATAGAAATGAATATGATTTAATAAGCTTGGATTATGTTCTTCCGGGAAAATTTAACGGTATGGATATCTATCATCACGTCCGGGAAACAAATAAAAACATTCCAATCTTTTTTATTTCCGGTAACATAGAATTTTTAGAGTCCATTAAAGACTTAAAGAAAAAAGATCCATATATTGGTCATCTGTCAAAACCTTGTAAAAATATCGACTATGTAAACGGCATAAATCAATTGTTTGGAACAGTGGCAATTTGAGATCAGCCATCAATTTTTTTTATCAGTTTCCGGCAGGTTTTGCAGAGTCAGGATTAATTATCCTGTCAGGGCAATGGTCGTGATGTCCGGCCTTTTATATACAGCCCCCGTCCCTGATTTTGAATGTCCTCTTTCCTTCGTGCCCGTGAGATGATATTGCGCAATGCCAAATCTGAAAGTCCGGTATTCTCTTTGATTTCCCGGAAACTGATGCCGTTTACCCGTCTCCGGCGGATCAGTTTGATCACTGTTTCATAGGAATCGACGTCTTGGGGGATTTTTGAAGACACGGGTTTGTTTTTTGGGGGTGACGCGGCTCGAATGACCGGTACTGAATCATCCAGGTTAATACCAAAGGCGGATGACAGATCTGCATCCCTGATAATCCTTTTGGAAGTGCGGGTTTTTGCCTTTTTCAGCAACTGATCGGCTTCACTGCGAATGACGCTTGACACAAGGTCTTCCTTGTTTGCCTTCCTGAGAAGAAAAAACAGGGAGGGGTCTGTATCCAGCCGTGCTCCCACTCCATAAAGCGTTGCGGCAACGTGCTTGCACATGTAGGCCCAGTCCGGGCAGGAACAGTCAAAGACGATGTCTTTCGGGGAGGGGAAAATACCGTTCCCCTGCTGTGTCAGGATGGTTTCCATGGCCTGGGGCAATGCCCCGTTTAAGAGGGCATCAAGGGAATCAATTTTTCCTTTGCACTGGTCAATAATTTTTTCCCATACAGCTTTTTTTAATGGTTTGATGGTTATTTTTACCTGGTACGGCGCAGCGTAAGACCCCTGGACAAGGGCAGAAATATTCCCGGATTCAATTTTCAGATCCAGAACAGCGCCATGTCTCACATAGGAGCGGCCCCGTTCGATACGGTTGCTGAAGTCGGCATACCCTTCCAGGTTTGTATTCCATGCCTTGCCCCACCAGGATGCTGCCAGGGTGTTGCCGCAAATTTTCACGGGTGACAGGCCTGGATTTTTTTTCATGAGCTGTTTGATTTTTTTTTCTGCCCTGGCCTTTTTTTCAGCCACACTGACATACTTTGGATATCCAAAACGATTGCCCATTATTTCCCTCTTTTTTAATTTGATTTTCTTGTCACAGCGTAAGGCTGAACATCTTCAACAGTTTTTTATCATCAAACTCTGTCATCCATCCCCCGGTGGTGTCCGGGATCACGGCTGCCGCCATCTCCTTTTTGCTTTCAATCATGGCATCAATATGGTCCTCAACGGTCCCTTTTGTTATAAACTTGTGCACCAGCACCCCTTTTTGCTGGCCGATGCGAAAGGCCCTGTCCGTGGCCTGATTTTCAACTGCAGGATTCCACCACCGGTCAAAATGGATCACATGGTTTGCCCGGGTCAGGTTGAGTCCGACACCTCCCGCTTTGAGGGAAAGAACCATGAAGGGAACATATCCCGGCCCCTGGAACAGCTCGACAGCCTCAGCTCTTTTTTTTACAGTCATACTGCCATGGAGAAAGCAGCCCTTTTGATGAAAAATATCTTCCATAAAATTCACCAGGGGCAGGATCATTTCCTTGAACTGGGTAAACACAAGAACCCGTTCCCGCTTTGCATAAATGGTGTCGCACAATTCTTTGAGACGAATGAATTTCCCGCTTTCCTTTGGGTCAAATCCGCCGGTTCCCAGGTACTGATCCGGATGGTTACAGATCTGCTTGAACTTGATCAGGGACGTCAGAATAAGCCCCTTACGTTCTATTCCCCTGCCGGCCTGGGCCAGGCGTTTTTTTAACTGCTCTACAAAATCCATATACAGCACCACCTGATGCCGGCTGAGTTCAGGAAAGGTTTTCATTTCCACTTTGGCCGGCAGATCAGGTGCAATGGCAGGATCGGTTTTCATCCGCCTCAGAATATAGGGAGAGATGATTTTTTTCAAGCGCCTGTATCCTGAAGGATTTTTCTTTAACCCTGAAGCAAATGTTTTAAATGCCTTTGCACTGCCCAGAAATCCTGGATTGAGAAAATCAAACAGGGACCATAGGTCTGACAGACTGTTTTCAATAGGGGTGCCGGTCATGATAATCCGGGTGTCGCCCTTAAGTTTTTTTACGCATTTTGTCTGTTTTGTTGACGGGTTCTTGATGGCCTGGGCTTCGTCCAGGATAATGCACCGCCAGTTGATTTTTTCCATCCATGGAACCCTTTGTGCCATGGCATAGGTGGTGATGACCAGATCAAACAAAAGGGAGTCGGGTGGTTTGGGCCCATTTTTTATAACTGCATCAGTGCTTCCGGGATGGGCCACGGCATAGGAAAGACCGGGCAGAAACCGTTGGATTTCATGTTCCCAGTTGGCAATCAGGGATGCCGGGACAATCAGAAGTGACATCCTGTCCGGTTCTTTCTTTTGAAGAAGGCTCAGCATGCCCAGCACCTGCAGGGTTTTGCCCAGGCCCATGTCGTCGGCCAGGCAGGCCCCGAATTTCAGGGAATCCAGGAATGAAAGCCAGTTGAGCCCTGTCTGCTGGTAGGGTCGCAGGGTTGCCCTGAAGGTTTGGGGTGCGATGGCGGTTCTTACCAGTTCCGGGTTTGACAATTGTTTTACCACCGCGCTCAGCCAGTTCCCATGGTCAATGGAAAGGTCGGTTTCATTATCTGTCAACCGGAACCGTTCCGGGTGAAGCTGCAGCAACAGGGCATCTTTTATGGTTAATGCACCCTGGTCAGCCATTTCCATGGCTTTTTCATAGGCTTCAAGGATCTGTTCAAGTCTTTTTGTATCCACTTCAACCCATCGGTTTTTGATCCAGGCAAGCCCGGCACTCTGGGACAAAATCGTCTTGGCTTCTTCCAGGGTGACAGGGTCATCCCCGATTAACAGATGAGCGTTAAAATCCAGGAGCGCGTCCATACCCACGTGGGTCGGTTTCAGATTTCCCATGCTGACGGACAGCCGCACTGCCGGTCGCTGGTTTTTCCACCAGTCCGGTATGCGGCAGATGATGCCGCAGGTTTCGAAAAGCGCCACCTGCAAAAGGAATTCATAGGCCTCCCGGCTGTCCCAGGCCAGGTGATGAAATAACTCCCCGGTGTCCATGAGATCTTTTATCAAGGGGCTTTGTTTTGCAGCCAGTGTTACCGTGGTCAACAATTCCAGGATGGATTCCCCGGAATATTCTTCAAGCGCATGGTGCAGGGGACGATGCTTTTTGGGGCTGTTTCCTTTTTTATCATCTGCATAGGTGGCAAGGAACTGGAAGGGGTAATCATCCTCCCGGCTTTCCACCAGATGAAAATAGACCCTTCCAGCCAGGTGAATATGGGGGCATAATTCTTTGAAATAATCCTTCACACTCCCGGGATACCCCTGTATGCCTTGGATAAAGGTCCGGGTTAAGCCTTCCCAGATATGAGAAAGCAGATCCTGGGTAAGATATTCTCTCCCGATCATGAGTGGTGCCGCGTCAACAAAGCTGTTTAATTCTTTCGGATCACAGGAAAGGTCCGCACAATGCCGAACCGCTTCAATATCCGGATACCGGGCAACCGTGTCCAGAAATTGTCGCGAAACAGACCGGAAAAAGTCAAGGGAAGGGGACAATGCAATACGATCCTGGGAGCCTCCCAGATACAGAAGCCAGGTGTCAGGGGTCTTGCAATAGTGCTGATGGATTTGCCGGTTCAACAGGTGCTGCTTTTGACTGACCCGGTCGCCACTGCTTTCCCATGTGAGGCACAGGTCCCTGGGGGGAAGAATTTCAACAACCAGTTCCTGATGGTTTTCAGCACCCATATCTCTTACCTTTTTTTTACGCCGTTGTATGACAACTATAAGGTTTCATGGAGAATCTGAATATCAGATAAGGCGGAAGGACGCAACCCGTCTGAATATAATTTATGCAGCAAAATTCAATTGATGAATACCTGAAATTACAGAATATGGAATATAACTTGATAGTTAAAAACAGTATATGATAAGCGTAATGATTAAACCAATGAATGAACAATGATAATTTGGATGCACCATGGTAATACATAAGGTGATCATTTTGAAAAATGGGGCACTTTTTAAATATAAAAGGGCATAATGAAACTGATTGCTGATAATCTTCGAATTACAAAGCCGAAGATCCAGGCTGCGCTTTTGGCCCTTGATCCAGAGCCGTTACAGGATCTTGTCAGACAGTGCGTGGCAAAGCAGGCCTTTGCCATTGATGTAAATACAGGGCCTCTGGGGAAATCACCCGAAGAGGGCATGCGGTTTTTCATTGAGGCGGTTCAGATGGTGACAGATCTGCCGTTGCTCATTGATACCTCCAATTCTGATGCCATGAGGGCAGGGCTTGAGGCTGCCAAGAACCCGGTGATGATCAACGGATTTTCCCTTGAACCTGAAAAACTTGAAAAAATATTGCCTCTGGCAAAAGAGTTTGATGCCGATATTGTGGGGTTTTTATTGTATCCTGACAGCCGGGTGCCGAAAAATGAGGCAGAGCGGTTTGAGATCGCCCTTGAGTTGATCGGGCAGGCTGAAGCTGCCGGGGTTGCAAAGGAGCGGGTCATTATTGATCCTGTGGTGCCGCCGCTGGCATGGGATGACGGGATTGTCCAGGCAAGGGCGGTGCTGAAGGTGATACAGATGCTGCCGGATTTATTGGGGTTTGATGTTCAAACCATTGGCGGGATTTCTAATCTGACAACAGGTGCAGGGGACAAAGACAAAAAAAATCTTATGGAGCAAAGTTATTTGGCCATGCTGGCTGCGGCAGGATTGAGTTTTGCGCTCATGGATATCCTGAACCCGGATCTGGTCAAAGCGGCAAGGGCTTCAGGGATTCTGACAAAAGAAGAGATTTTTTCCTGGGCCATGGTGCCAAGGGGTTAGAATGACCCTGATGTGACAGGAGATTGACGGGATGGACTACCAGAAATTCAAGATGGCCACAGGATGCCTGATTCCTTGTGTGCTGTTTGTCGTGGCGGCGGCAGCGGTATTTGTGCCGATGTTTACTCATGAGACCGGTTACGGGCTCTGGACCATTGGCGCACCGCTTTTAACGGGGTTATGTGCCGCAATTGTGGCGGTTTTCTTAAGTCGGCCCCTGCATCACTGGATGTTGACCCGGGAGCTTAAAAATGAGAACAGCAGGGTCAGACTTGCGGCTTGGCAGTCCGATGACCCGGCAGTGGAATTCTATGCATCAGCAGATGGAATCTGGTTTAACAAGAAACGGTACTACTGGCTTCACAGCCTTTTTCTGGAGCTGGAGGATCTGTTTGTCCAGCCAAAATCAGGGCAGATGTTTTTAATTTTCAAGTTCAGGGAAACCCACGGCCGTTCGGCCCATTATTTTGACATTGAAGTGCCGGTTCCTACAGGGTGTGAAAAAAAGGCCAAAACCCTTGTCGGCCGGATTTTAAAGGAGATAAAATATGGTATGGATGAATGATCCCCATGCCTGGATAGCGCTTGCAACCTTAACCGCACTTGAAATTGTTCTCGGGATAGACAATATCATTTTTATTTCCATCCTGGTGGAAAGGGTTGAAAAAGCAAAACGCAATAAGGCCAGGATTATCGGTCTTTCGCTTGCCATGATTACCAGGATCTGCCTGCTGTTGTCTTTAACATGGGTGATGGGATTAACAGATCATCTGTTTACGCTTTATGGTCTTGATATATCCGGTCGGGATCTGATTATGATTTCAGGCGGCCTTTTCCTTATCTGGAAAAGCACCCATGAGATACATGCAAGTGTCGAGGGTGATAGGGCGGTAACGGCTGTCAAAGGCAAAAAAGCGTTTGGCGCTGTTTTGATCCAGATCGCTTTGATTGACATTGTTTTTTCGCTGGATTCGGTCATCACTGCCGTTGGAATGGCATCTCATATTCAGGTCATGATTGCTGCCGTTGTTATATCGGTCGGTGTCATGATGATCTCTGCCAAAGCCATTGGGGGGTTTGTTGAAGCGAATCCCACTATCAAGATCCTTGCCTTAAGTTTTTTGATCATGGTGGGCGTGGCACTCATTGGAGAGGGATTTGAATTTCATATTCCCAAAGGATATATTTACTTTTCCATGGCCTTTTCCATTGGTGTTGAAATCCTGAACATGAAGATGAGAAAAAAACGAAAGCGGATGGTTGATTTTTAATTTTGTTTTTCATTTAAACGGATCAATTTGTTTGTCCGGGATTTCAGTGGTATCATCCTGAAAATTGATTCACCTTGTAAAGATGGAATGATTTTATGGGGCAGGGTTTTTTAATAGTGGCTTTAGATATAAACTAATGGCAAAAATTAATATTAAAGGAATGGATGTCAATTTTTGAACAAAATAAAGTAAAAAACAAACCCATCAATGGACAAGGCGGGTTAGGGAATGTGTCGGCACAGTTAAATCATTCCCTGGAAAATTTAATGAAAACAAAAGCAAGTCGAAATCGAGTTGTTGAGGAAATAAAGGATTTTAATAGTTATGAATTGAGTGTTAACGGGCAGACGGTCAGTTGGTATCAATTGGAAAACGGGTTTAATGGTGCGCCCAAAGAAGGCATCATCTGGGCCAAAAAACGTGATGGGGCACTCGAGATTTGTATTACCAGGAATCTTGTTGATCTTTTTGATTTTAACTACAAAGAATTTGATGAAAGAAAAAAGCATCTGCAAAAAACATCATGGCATGAAGACGATGAATTGAGCCTGCTGTCAAAAGGGATAAGCCCAGAAGAAGCGCATCAAAAGATGGAAGAAACGCTTCCGCTTGTGCCTATATGGATGGCAAATATTAAAGAGGAACCAAAGAGTGTTATTGAAAGGGTCAGGAGATTAAACGCTTTTGTGAAAACCCCGGAATTGGTCCGTACGTATTATCCTTATCCAATAAACGATCAAAAAGATTTCGAGGAATATACGCTATGGCTCACAACGCATAGCGGTATTAAGGTATGTCGCAAGCAGAATGCGGATTATCGTGAATTTTTAATGAATGCCCTTTGTTGGTTTTTTGACCGTTACTTTCGAGCAAGGGGTGAATATGACAACCCTCAGATTCTTCCGCCGGTGGCGTTTAGAGATACCAATTTTTATTTTGTTTATATTGACGGATATAAGGGTGTCCCGCAATATTATGGCGGTGGTATCATGACCATTACCGTGGAGTTGCCGGCTGAATACAACAAAGCAAGATCTGTTTTTGCCAAGGCCGGCATTAAGGTGGGTATGGAGGGCAGTGGATACAGGAATATTATCTATCCAAGGGAGGATGCCAGATTTTTAAGACTGCTCAATAAAATAGCCACCGTGAAAATCATTAATTTCATGGAACCCAATACTGTTATTGATAGTGAAGAAGTAAAACGATATTTTTTATTTCACTCTGGGGATATCAAAAAAAGTTTAGGGGAAAAAGCGTATCAGTTTATGCAAAAAATACTCTTCATCCTTGATGAAGAATATTTGGATTGGAATAAAAAAGAACGACTGAGTCAAGATTTTATGACCTATGTTTCAACTTGGTTGATCGGCCATATAAAAGAATTTGAGGACAATAAAAATTGGCAAGTAAAAGTGATAAGAAAAACCGAAATAATATTGGAACAAGAAGAGAAATTTATTGAAAAAGAGGGGAGTGGGGATGATGAATTAAAGGATGAAAAAACAAAAGCGGAAAAACTTGCAGAAATTGAGCAGCAAAGAATCGTTAAGCGTGCAGCACTCAGGCATGGTAACAGGGCATGGACTGAAGTAAAGCGCGCAGTGAAAATGCCGGACCTGATGAAAGGACAAAATCCAAATAAATTATTAAAAAGAACATTAACCATACCCGAAGAAAAAGCGTTAATTAAACTGTATCAGAAGTTTAACAATGGATTGGCCTTGGCTGTATTGATTCATGAATCAAGAAGTCGTTTGAGAAGCTATGTAGACTCAATTGCCCAGTATCGCCCGCATTTTCAAAAACATCTTCACGATTTGTTTGGCGTTGCCGAAGAAGTAATGCTGAAAAACGCTGATGAATATAATCTTAAATATGATGTTAAATTTATTTCCTTTGTCAGGGCTAAAGGAGACGTTAAGGGAGAGTTGATAAAATATGTTATCGCCCAGGGTCACATCACACAGCATTATACTTATATTTTAAAGGCCATACACGAAGTAGAGAATTTATTTTATCAAAAAAAGGGATATTATCCTAAATCATATGAAGCGCTGCAATCCTTTGATCCAAAATTCACTGAAAAAACGAAGATTACAAAAATTACCTATAAGAATGCCATACTGTTAAGATCTGATAAACATGTTTCTTTGACGGATCGACACAGTCAAGGCGGTTCAGATGAGAGGTTGTGGCAGGATTTTATTGAAGATGAGACAGACAATTCACAAGAGAGGATAGAGCTGCATGAATTGATTGTAATCGCTTTTCAGCTGTTATACAACCATGATGATTGGGGGAGAAGTCAAAACAAGGACCGCGATTATGAATTTGTGTGTTTGCATAATGGGTTTGACCCTCAAACAGGCATTGTTCACAGACCTATAAATCTTGCTGCCATTGGCCGGACGAGCGGGCTTTCCAGAGAAAGGCAAAGACAAATTGCATCAAAATATACTGAGACCTTAAAAGGTATTCTGCTCGGGCTTTTAGATGTAACAAAAACTGTTTCAGAAAAGAAATGATACAAAACGCAGAAGTCTATCCGGGCTTTGAAGAATTCAAGCTACAACTATCAGGGGAACCCTATGAAAATTATAAAAAAACTGTTGATCATTATCCCTGTCGTCTGCGGAATTGCGTTTTTTGCCGTAATGACATTAAATAAAAAACCGCCGGTTCGCCTTGAGAACCGGGAGCGGGTCCAGGCTGTCCGGGTGATCCCTTTGGAAAAGATGGCGGTTGTACCCCGGGTGATTTCCTATGGGTATGTTGAGGCAGACCGGACCTGGCAGGCGATTTCCGAGGTCAGCGGTAAAATTGTTTCAGTGAACGAGAACTTAAAAAAAGGCCATTTTATAAAAAAGGACGAGATCCTGTTTAAGATTGATACCACATCCTATGGTTTGGCTGAAAGCCGAGGGGAGGCGGAGTTGATGAATGTGGATGCCCGGCTCAAGGAACTGGATCAATCCCGGAAAAATACGGAACGCCTCCTGGCCATTGAAAAAAAATCCCTTGCCAGTGCCGGCCAGGAGCTGAGACGCAAACGCGAATTATTTAAAAACGGGTATATTTCCACATCTGATCTTGAAAAAGAAGAAAGAACCTTTTTAGGTCATCAGACCACTGTGAATAATCTGCAGAATGCTCTGGATCTGATCCCGTCCCAGAAAAAGGCGCTGCTGGCCCAGAAAAAATCCGGGGAATCCACAGTGACGGAGCGAAAGCTGGATGTTGCCAGAACGGAAATTAGAGCCCCCTTTGACTGCAGGTTGTCTGTTATCAATGTTGAACTCTACCAGTTTGCAGCCGCCGGAACCGTTCTGGTTGAGGCTGAAAGTATTGACAGTGCGGAAATCCCGGTTTCACTGACCCCTAAAAGTTTTTTAAGCCTCCTGCCGCGGGATCATCGGGCCAGTATTGATCAGATGCTGGATATGGAAACCATCCGCCGGGCCATCGGCATTACCGCCAGGGTCAGGCTTCCCATGGATGTGGAATTTCCCATTGAATGGGAGGGGACGTTTTCCCGGACCAGCGAATCCATGGATCTTAAGACCGGCGCCCTTACCATCTATATTACGGTGGATAAACCCTATGAAAATGTGATTCCAGGCAAACGGCCGCCCCTTATGACCAATATGTATGTTCAAGTGGAACTTAAAGGCAGGTCATTGTCGGAGCGGTTTGTGGTGCCCAGAAGTGCGGTTCACGATACTGCAGTTTATATCTGCACGTCTGAAAACCGGCTTGAAATACGGCCGGTGAAAGTTGAGTTTTATATGGGGAATGTGGCGGTGCTGTCCCAGGGACTTGAGGTCGGCCAGCGCCTTGTGCTGGCGGATCTTATGCCGGCCATAGAGGGGATGCTGTTGAAACCGGTTGAGGCAAAAGAGGTTGTGGCATCCTTGAAGCAACAGGCAACAGGGGAGACCGATTAAGATGAACGCCTTTAAACAGATCATCTCCTACATGTGTGCCCATCCCACGGCAGCCAATCTCCTGATGCTGTTGTTCCTGGCCCTGGGTGCCATCTCTGTGACCGATTTGAAACGGGAAACCTTTCCGGATTTTTCCATCAACGCAGTTGAAATTTCGGTCACCTATCCCGGGGCCACTGCCGATGATGTGGAGTCCTCGGTATGCCGGCGCATTGAAGATGCCATTGACAGTGTGGGCAATATAGCCGAGATCAAGAGCACGGCCATGGAAAACCGGGCGTCTGTTCTGGTGGAAATGGTGGAAGGCAATGATATGATTGAGTTTTTCAATGACATTAAAACCCAGGTAGAGTCTATCCGTGATTTCCCGGGTGAAGTGGAAGATGTGATTGTCAAACGGGTCAACCGGACAGATCAGGTGGTGTCTGTGGCAGTGACAGGCCCCATGACCCCGCTGCATTTAAAGGCGTTCTGCGAAGATTTAAAAGACCGGTTAAAGCGAATTGACAGGGTCTCTCAGGTGGAAATCCTGGGATTTTCCGATCATGAATTTTTAATTGAGATCCCGTTTTACAACATGATGCGGCTGGGTCTTTCCGTGGCAGATATTGAAGCGGCTGTGGCGGCCCAGAACCTGGATCTGCCGGCCGGCAGCCTGGAAACCAGGGAGTCTGATATCCTGATCCGGTTTTCAGAAGAAAGAAAAACCCTTCATGAAATGGAGAATCTCGTTGTGGTTTCCTCTGAAACAGGGGCTGAAAACCGCCTGGGGGATATTGCAAAAATTTTTGACCGGTTCAAGGATGATGAAAATAAGATCCTGTTTGACGGAAAACGGGCCGGGCTTCTCCAGATTAACAAAACCAAGTCTGAAGATGCTTTGAAAATCATGGATGCAGTAACGGTATTTTTGGCACAAGAGCAGGCCCGGGCACCTTCGGGGGTTGTGTTTGCCATTACCCAGAATGTGTCCAAGATTGTCCGGGACCGGCTGTTGATGTTGATAAAAAATGCCGTCCAGGGGCTGATCCTGGTGTTTCTGGCCATGCTGCTCTTTTTTCCGTTCGGCTTTTCCTTCTGGGTGGCCATGGGATTGCCCGTGTCTTTTTTCCTGACCTTTTTCTTTATGAAACACCTGGGGCTTTCCATCAATATGCTTTCCATGGTGGGGCTGTTGATCGGACTGGGGCTTCTCATGGATGATGCCATTGTGATTGCTGAAAATATTGCTTCTCACCTTGAGAAGGGCAAAAATGCGTTTAACGCCACGGTGGACGGTATTTCTGAAGTGGCAGCAGGGGTGTTTTCCTCGTTTTTAACCACTGTGTTTATTTTCGGGGCCTTAGGGCTGAGCATGGCCGGGGATATTGGAAAGGTGCTTTATGTCATACCCGTTATATTGATTTTGACCCTTAGTGTCAGTATTGTGGAGGCGTTCTTTATTCTGCCTAACCATTTGTCCCACTCCCTTTCAAAGCATTCAGGCGGCATACAGAAAGGCAGGTTTCGTCAGAAGGTGGATCAAGGGCTTGACTGGATAAAAGAAACGCTTCTGGGACGGATCGTTGATGCGGCAGTGAATTACAGATATCTGTTTATCGGACTGGTCGTCTTTGCCTTTATCGCATCTGTTGCCATGATTGCCGGCGGGCGCCTGAAGATTCAAGCCTTCCCGGATATTGAAGGGGATGTCCTGCAGGCAAGGATTCTGTTTCCCCAGGGAACACCCCTTGAAAGGACCCAAACCTATGTGGACCAGATGGTGACGGCAGCGCAAAAGATGAATGAAATGCTTTCCTCGTCCCAGCCGGACAAGGCTGATGTGGTAAAGCATATCAGTGTATTGTACAACACCAATGCAGATGCAGGGGAAACAGGCACCCATGTGGCAACCATATCTCTGGATCTGCTAAATGCAGAAAACAGGTCCGGTACCATGGAGGATATCATCACCACGTGGCGTACTTTTGCCGGGGATATCCCGGATGCCCTTGCTATTGCATTCAAGGAACCGGGTATCGGGCCCGGCGGGCTGCCCATAGAAATCCGGCTCAAGGGAAAAACCCTTTCTGACTTGAAGCTTGCGTCAACCCGGCTGATCAACTGGTTTTATTCCTATGAAGGAGTGTCGGACCTGTATGATGATCTTCGGCCGGGAAAGCCTGAAATCCAGGTAAAACTCAAAGAAGGCGCAAAGATCAGGGGGTTTGATGCCAGGATGGTGTCAAAGCAGTTAAGAGCTGCCTTTTATGGTGCCACGGCAAGTGAAATAATTGTGAAAGATGAATCCTATGAGGTCAATCTTCGCATGGCAGGGGCTGACAGGGACAGTATGGACGGCCTTGAAAATTTTTATCTCATGGACGGCAAGGGCGGGCGGGTTCCGTTGAACACGGTGGCATCCATTACCCAAAGCCGGGGCTATGCCGGGATAAAAAGGGTGGATTCTGACAGGACCGTTACGGTGACAGGGGATGTGGACACACGCATTGCCAATGCCGTAAATATTATCGCAGATACAAAGGCAAGATTCCTGCCGGAATTAAAAAAACAATTTCCAGATATCATGATCGAACTTCAAGGCCAGGAAAAGGAACTGAAATCCTCCATGGGCGGGATGATAAAGGCCTTTGCCATCGGTATTTTCGGGGTGTTCTGTCTGTTGAGCTTCCAGTTTCGGTCCTTTCAGGAGCCCCTGGTGGTCATGGTGACCATTCCCTTTGCCTTTATCGGTGTTGTCTGGGGTCATGTGATCATGGGGATAGATCTGTGCATGCCCAGCATCCTGGGGTTTGTATCCCTGGCCGGCATTGTGGTGAATGATTCCATCCTCCTGATCAGTTTTATTAAATTAAATACTGCCATGGGGAACTCCGCAAAAGAAGCGGGGAAGCTTGCATCAAGGGAGAGATTCAGGGCGGTGATGCTGACTTCGGTGACCACCATTGCAGGGCTTTTACCCCTTCTTTCTGAAAGATCCATGCAGGCCCAGATTCTTATCCCCCTTGCCTGTTCCATTGTGTTCGGGCTGTTGATGTCCACGATACTGGTGCTGGTGGTGGTGCCCTGTCTTTACACCATTCTGGCGGATTTTAACCTGGTGAGGATTAAGACTCAGGATCTTTAAGAAAACCGATTTTTTTCAGGATCACTGGCACTGGGTGAAAGTTACATGGACGGGTGGTGGGATTGCGATGCCCTTGACCGGTTATTTGAAAAACTCTTGAAAGGCCGGATGGACCTGAGGGTGAAAGCAACCGACGGATCAGTGATGTGGAGAAGGCTTACGGCAAGGATGATCAATCTCCAGAATCGGGCCAGGGCGTTTATTATCGGCCAGCGCCATTATGATATCGGCAACAGCCTGTTTTTAGTCATGCTGGACAAGGGGATGAATTATTCCTGTGCATTCTGGCACAAGGCTCAAACCCTTGATAAGGCCCAGGAAGCCAAACTGGACAGAGGTGTCCCTTTAGCAGGGCTTGAATCCTAAAAAAACAGGATACGCCATGGCACCCTGCTTCTGCCATCAGGTTTACTTCAGCGGCGGGAAAATATGAATATCAGGGGCATTCCCACTATGATGGAGTTCGTTTTCAAGGTTGAATCCAACCCATTTTCCCAGGGAAGCTTTTGGGGAATCAACAGCAATCCAGAAATCAAGAGTATTTGAATTAAAAACAGCAGAATGAATATTTATCCATACGATAGCGTGCAATTTGCTGATGAGGGTCTGTCGATTCAGTTCAATTAATTTTTCTTCAGTCATCTGGCGGTTAAACTGTTTTAAAAAGGATACAGCTTCCTGATACCGAGCAAGACTGTTGTCGGATCTTCTGCCAATATTCAAGGCGCGGGTATGATTGGTCAGGATGAGAGAATCGTGTTCCATTTTAACGGATTTGACATTTTTTGAATTAAATTCAAAGATTGCCGCATGGGTTGCATCCGTTACCATGGCCATCTGCGGGAGGCATCTGGATGCTTTTTTTAACAGGTATCCTGCATCATCCACTGTATTCGCGTTCTGAATGATAGTCCGGTATAAAAGCCCTGCAGGCAACCCTTCCCAGCCGGGAGTAGATCCGGAAATGTCGTGAACACCAAAGGTCAACCCTTTTTCGTTCATAGCGGTAAAGACACTGATATTGCCGACAGGCCCCACAGAGGCAAAAGCATTTCCCTGGTCCGGCTGATAAAGCGAAAGAATGGATGGCTTGAGATATTCCAGATTTTTAAAGTCAAGGGTACGGCTTCGAATTAGATGCCCGTTTTTGTTTTTTACCGCAACAGATGTACAGGCAAATTGTTTCCCAATGGTATCAAGGACATTGAGCATTAAAATAGTTTGATAGTCTAATCCGCAACCTGCTGAAAGTCCGTTTAATTCATCTTTGAAAACAGAGGGGATGAACGGTTCAATTTTTTTTGCCCTTGAAAGGGCCATGTTCAGGCCGATATCACCAAATGCCATTTTTTTAATCATATAAGTGCAGTCTATTGTCCATTGCCGTATCTGATGTTGAAGAAGGATACCTCTTGCATACCCCATTTCATAGGGGGATCCTTTTAACACGAGAACAAGGATGCCGTTTTTTTCATATGTTTTTGAGTGATTGAAAATGAGTTCCCCATCTTTTTCAAGCGGGGCCATGGATTGCATTTTTTGAAGCTCTGCATGCGGTAATGGAACTGACAACGGCAGTGTGATCTCTGATTTTTTTACAGCGCAGCTGTAAAACATTAAAAATATGGAACAAACGGCAATGAATGCTAACTTTGTGAAACAGATGTGAAAGAGTTTCATTTTATCTTCCTTTATGGGTGGCCAGCTAACTGACGGTAAAATTATTTCTAAAGAAAGATAGTATGAATAACAGGATATATCAATCGGTGAAAACCCTGATTTTATGAAAAAGTTAAGTTGGTATGGTCAAAAATAAAAAACAGGGGGCAGACAAGTTTGTGAAAGGCTGTTTCCCTTCCTTATCCCGGCAGGCTTGTCTGCCGGGATAAGGGATATGTCTGGTTATGCTGTGGCAACTGCGGCATCCTCCTGCCGTTTCAGATAGTGTGTGGCCTGTTCCCGCAGTTTGTATTTTTGAATTTTTCCAGATGCAGTGGCTGGATATTCATCAACAAAAAAGAAGAATTCCGGGATTTTGTGAAAGGCTATTTTATTTTTGCAAAATAAAGTAAACTCTTTTTGCTGTGCTGTTTCCCCGGCTCTCAGCTTGATGTAGGCGGCGGATTCTTCTCCGTATTTTTTACTGGGAATGCCGACGACCTGGACATCCAGGACTTTGGGATGGGTGAATAAAAATTCTTCTATCTCTCGTGGATAAATATTTTCACCTCCCCGGATGATCATATCTTTGATACGGCCCGTAATCTTGCAATAGCCGTTTTTATCCATCACACCAAGATCGCCCGTATGAAGCCAGTTTTCGTTGTCAATGGCCCGGGTTGTTGCTTCAGGCATTTTGTAGTATCCTTTCATGACATGATAGCCACGGGTACATATTTCCCCTTGAACACCGCAGGAGACGTTTTGGCCGGATTCAGGGTCCACGATTTTGACCTCAATTCCCGGCAGGGATCTGCCAACCGTAGTCACCCTTAAATCAAGGGAATCTTCAGGCCGGGTCTGTGTGATGACAGGCGAGGCCTCGGTCTGTCCGTATGCAATGGTCATCTGGGTGATGCCCATTACATCAATCACTTTTTTCATTACTTCAATGGGACAGGGAGATCCTGCCATAATACCCGTGCGCAGGCTCGAGGTGTCATACTGCTTTTTTTCCATTTCCTCAAGTTCGGCAATAAACATGGTGGGAACACCATGAAGCGCGGTGCAGCGATTTTTTTCAACGATTTCCAGTACCTTGTCGGGTCTAAATTGCGTCACTATGGACATGGTTGCTGCCGATACCACACAGGTCAGCGTACCAAGGACACAACCAAAACAGTGAAAAAGCGGCACAGGAATGCAGAGATTGTCCTCACAGGTCAGGTCCATGCATTCTCCAATGCTTTTTGCATTACCGATGATATTGGTATGCGTCAGCATGACCCCTTTGGGAAAGCCTGTGGTACCTTATGTATACTGCATATTGAGATATTCATCAGGTTCCCGGACCCCGCCGATAAAAACCAGGGTTGTGGCATCAGACTGGGACATGAGATATTCCAGTTCAAAGCTTCTGTAGCTGGTATTTACAGTTACCAGTACTGCTCCCATTTTACCGGTAGCAAATTGAGAGTAAAGCCATTCCGGCACATTGTTTGCCCAGATGGCGATTTTTTCCCCTTTTTTAATGCCAAGTGCCATAAAGGCCTTGGCAACGTCATTGCAGACATCTTTGAACTGGCCCCAGGTGTGTTCAATGCCATATTCATAATAGTTTATGGCTTTTTGTGTATTGAATTGATCTGCCACAAGATCCACCAGCTGTCCGATGGTGGTTTGACCGATACCTTCTTGTAGGTGAACCTTTAAGAGGAACGAATTTAAAACCAGGTGACAAAAAAAATGTCAGCCTAAAATAGTGAGAAAGGCACCGGTCAGTGCCAGGAGTATGGCAATGCTCTTGTTTACAGTGATTTTTTCCTTGAGAAAAACCGCAGCCAGGATAAAGATAAAGATGGTGGACATCTGGTTTAAGATAGCAGCCCGGGATGCGGTCGTATATTTCATTCCACCCATCCAGCAGAGCAATGCCAGATAATTGCCTGCAATAGAAGCGGGTAGCGCGATGAACCAGGCTTTTGAAAATTTGAGCTCGTTGAAATAAAGTTTTCGTTTGGGGTGGCATAAGACAAGGATTAAAAGGGAAACGATTGCCGCAACGACTCTGACAAGGGTTGCCCAGAGGACATCGGTTCGGTCCAGCAGCTCTTTTATGAGCACAATGCCGGCTGCTACAAAGATCATGGAGAGACAGCCGATAAAAATGCCGGACAGAGAAGTCTTGACTTCCGGAGGGGCATTTAATGCCCTCTTTTTTTTTATTGAACCGACAAAAACAGCGGCTAATACCAAAAGCCCTCCGATAATGGCATTAATGCTTAAACTTTCTCCCAAAAGGATAAATGAAAAAAAGATCACGCTGGGAAGATAAAGGCATTCTACAATGGCCACAATGCCTGCGCCTAGCCGGTTTAAGGCCATGAAAAAGAAAAGATCTGCCAGGGTAATGCCAATAAAGCCTGAGACGGCAAGCAACAGCCAGTCATTGACAGGTTTGTCAGGAAAAAACGGGATATTAAACATCAGCATGGTCAGGCTGACCAGAATCAGCGCCACAATACTTTTGTAGAGATTCAGGGAAACAGGTGAGAAAACTTCCCCGCTCTTTTTAAACAGAATTACTGCGCTGGCCCATAAAAAGGCTGCGCACAAAGATAATATGGCACCCAGCATAGTTATTTACCTTGGTAACGGTTTGAGAAGCCTTCCTTTTATATGGGGCAGTCCTTTTTGTTCATCGCGAAGTTCAAAATTCACAAGGATTTGATCGGTTTCTTTGTCGGTCGTGCATTCATATCCCAGCGTTGTTGTTGCCGGCATGAAAATCGGCAGTTTAAAGGATGCTTCAATGCGTGCTGAATCGTGAATTCCAAATTTTTTATTAAGTCTTGCAATAACGCTTGCAAGGCTCCACATGCCGTGGGCAATGGCTTTTTTAAATCCAAAAAGCTTTGCCAGTACCGTGTAAAGATGATGGGGATTATAATCCCCTGAAACAGCTGCATATCGTCGCCCAATACCTGGCGGAACAAAGAGGGTTTCTTTTTTTTCTAAAAAAGTCTCTTGTTTGTTCTTTGCTGTTTTTTCTTTTTTTGCCGGGCTTCGTGTGAAAAAAACAGATATGCCATGCCAGACAAGGATGCCGCCTGACAGGACTTCCAGGTTAAAACTGCTTTCAATGCCTTTTTGAGTTTTTTTAATGCCAATAAGGCTGCAGGCAAGATCAAGGGGCTCATCGGTTGTCACAGGTTTCTTTTGGTCAAAGGACTGAAAAATATGGATCAGTCCCAAAGGATTGACAGGAAAAAAAGAAGCGGTAATAAATCTGCCCAGAAGACCGATAAAAAGTGTCTGAAAATAAGATATGGGAATAATGTCAGGTCGGTCTTGCGAAAAACCACAGACTTGCCGGTAACGTTTAATCTGTTTTTTATCCGGTAAAAAGTTTTTTAAAACCATACGGGTTTTATTGACAACGGCACCATCTGCAATCGTATCGGGACGAAAAAATGACAATAAAACTGCCTTGAAAAAAATAAATCCCATAAAGGGATGTGTTTTGATTTCCAGGGATGTTTCAGGGCCTGTCATTGCAGCCTGTCCGATATGTTGATCCTTTTCCATAAGCAGCTTACTCTATCCTTGTTTAAAATTGAAGTCAATAATTGACTTCAATAATGGTTTAATAAAGACAAACCATGTTTGTTTTAAAAAAATTCAGATTAGGGTTGACCAACAATATCGCAGGGTATAATTCCATGACCGAAATTATAATAAATTTATTGAATTATAATAGTGTTATTTGATGATGAAAAGTGTTAGTTTACACAAGGATTAATACGGCATTTGATCAAACAAAGCCTCAATCCGAAGGAACAGATGAACTATCGAATACATCGATTTGGATACCAAAGGATACAGACATAATTGCAAAATTTTTAACACGTTTATAATAGAAGTATTTGAATGGTCACACCATTTAAAATATGCTTTCAGAATGAACAATGGGGTTTGTTCCGGAAGATAAACAATGAAGTTTATGCTGGATTATACTAATCCAAAACGTATTTTAACAGGAGACAGAAAATGGGTACAATAATGGATATTGTCATTGCAAGAGATCCGTTTGAAAAAGAGTTTCATCAGGCTGTAACAGAGGTTGCCGAGTCTGTAAAACCGGTTCTGGACCGGAATCCTGAATACCGGCATGCCGGAATCATGGAAAGAATAGTTGAGCCGGAACGGCTGGTTCAGTTCAGGGTTCCATGGGTGGATGATCAGGGAACAGTCCGGGTCAACAGAGGTTTCAGAATCCAGATGAACAGCGCCATCGGACCTTACAAAGGCGGTCTTCGTTTCCATCCTTCCGTAAACCTGTCTATCTTGAAATTTCTTGCCTTTGAACAGGTGTTTAAAAATGCATTGACCACCCTGCCCATCGGCGGTGGAAAAGGGGGGTCAGACTTTGATCCCAAAGGCAAATCAGATAATGAAGTCATGAAATTCTGTCAGAGCTTCATGAGTGAACTTTTCCGTCATATCGGCCCTTTTACAGACGTTCCTGCCGGTGATATCGGTGTCGGCGGAAGGGAGATCGGGTATCTTTTCGGAATGTATAAAAAATTAAAAAATGAATTTTCAGGAATTCTGACCGGAAAAGCCCTTAACTGGGGCGGAAGTTTGATCAGGCCTGAAGCCACCGGGTATGGATCCGTGTTTTTTGCCGATGAAATGCTGGCAACAAAAAAAGAAACCCTTAAAGGAAAAACCTGTCTGGTATCGGGTTCAGGAAACGTGGCCCAGTACACCAATGAAAAATTGAACCAGCTGGGGGCAAAGGTTGTCACCCTGTCGGATTCTTCCGGATACATTTATGATGAAAAAGGAATTGATCAGACAAAGCTTTCCCATGTCATGTATATCAAAAACGTCAAACGCGGCAGAATCAAAGAGTATGTTGAAAAGTATCCAGAAGCGGTCTATACGGCGCTGGATGGGTCAACCGATCATAACCCGCTTTGGAACCATAAAGCAGACTGTGCTTTCCCAAGTGCAACCCAGAATGAAATCAATGCCAAGGATGCCCAGAACCTGGTAACCAACGGTGTTTATCTGGTCAGTGAAGGTGCAAACATGCCGACCATGCCCGAGGGGATTGATATTTTTCTGGACAATAAAATTCTCTATGCACCGGGCAAGGCAGCCAATGCCGGCGGCGTCGCCGTATCAGGACTTGAAATGTCCCAGAACTCAATGAGAATCAAATGGTCCCGTGAAGAAGTGGAAGCCAAACTCAAAGGCATTATGAAGAGCATACATTCGGCTTGTCTGTCTGCTTCAGAAGAATATGGAACCCCTGGCAATTATGTGAATGGCGCCAACATCGCAGGATTTGTTAAAGTGGCGGATTCAATGATGGATCAGGGCGTTGTTTAATTTTTTCTGATGGTTTGACATAACTGGATTCGATAAAGGCCGGTTGATTTTTTTACCGGCCTTTATTTTTACATATCCGCAAGATAGGGGTTGATTATGGCAAGCTCATTGGGCATGATGGGCCGCCAGGGGATGGAATAAAGTGTTGCAGAAACTACTTTTGGGTCTGGATGCAGCCGGGTCACTTGGATTGTATCATCTATTTCAACCCACAGGGTCTTTTCCATATCCAGATCATATTCTTTTGAAATTTTTTGCGCAAAATTATGGATATAATTTCTTAAGGATGTATTCATGGTCGGGTTGATTCTGGCATTTTTCAGGATAACGGCAAAAGGAACAAGGTAGCTGATATCTTTAGTGTCTGTTGCAAGCTTTACAATTTTCACATGGTATGATCCCGGCCACCAGGAAACGGGTTTTTCACCGTCAGTGCTTTTCCCGTCCCATTCGTAAATAAAATCATGCAGAATCATTTTTAACGTCCTTATTTAAATATGTTTAAGTTCCATCCGGCATGCATGGGCAACATCCTCTGGATAACATCCGCTGATCCATCTTAACTGGGCTTCTGAAAAGGTTCCGGGCGCATAGGGAAGTCTTGGGATAAATGAATATACAAGGTGCTGGTCATCGTCTTTTGAATCAAACCGCTTTGAGAATTCAATTGAGGTCACAAATTGTGACCCCAAAGACTCAAGAAGTTTAACTGCAGTCAGAATGGCCTTGTCAAGGGAATGCCTCAGGGCTGTGTCCGCTTCAAGAATATTGCCGCAAGGGGTTTTGGGCACAAGCTGCAGTTCCCACTCACAAACCTGAGCCTTTGGTACAAACAATATCGTGTGATCATCTTCCATCAGAACCAGTGAGGATGCTTTGTCTGTTTTTCCATCTGTCCTTGTGTTGTTTTTTATGGCAGTCAGGTAATTTTTAAAAAAGCATTGCTTTGTTTGTTTTTTGTATTGCTGTATAAACTCACTGATCAGGTCACCGCAGGCAAAAGAGGGTATCTTTTGGCCGGATTGGGTTTGGACATATTTGGGGATCATGGCATTCTGCTGGTGGATCATCTGATGTGAGGCATGGAGCCTGTGGCCGGACTGGGCATATCCATAACCAAAGTTCCACCCCCACAGGGTATTATCAAATTCCAGGGCAGGGCAGGGGGATTTTCTAAGTTTTACACCTATTTTTTTTCTTAAGTCTTCAAGTTCGTTTTCAGTCAAGCACCCTCTTTTTTCCGGCCCGGGAATATCAAGATTTGCTGCAAGTCTTACAAAGGCGCGCTGGTAATAAAGGTGGCGGATGCCTTTCATGTCTTCAATACTGAGATCTTGAGTGCTGTACCGTATGGCATCATTGGCCATATTGGATGCAAAATGTCCCCAGGGAATATAGGAATTTCGTCTTAAATATTCAAATACGTGGGTGTTTCCTTTGGAGGACAGGTATTCTCCTGTGATTTCATTGGTTCCCTGCACACCGGGTTTCAACACCAGGGCATTTTTATAGTCATCCGGAAGATACCGGTTGTTCACCAGCACTTCAAAAAGTTCAGAATCAAAAATGTCCGGCACAGCTTTGTTGTGTCGATTTTTTTTATATCCAATGCCGACAGGAAAAAAATTTTTAGGATCAAACACGATGTTGCAGGATTTTTTTGCCAGAAAAATTAATTCTGCAGGATCAGTGGAGGCTTGTGCAAGTGCGATGAGCAGCGGGTGGGGAAGGATGTCCAGAAGAGCCGTCTTGTTTTTAATATCTAAGTTTTTGATTTTTTTGGACTGTTCATAGTTTTGGAGCAAAGAGCAGGGCTCAGGTTTTGCAATACGGATGGTTTCAGGATGATCGGCTTTTTGATTTGCCCATGCCGAGTTAATATAGGTTGCCCCCCTGAAGGGAAAGGGGTTGGCAATTTCATAAATGATGTCGGCATCTGGTTCATAAAAATCGGCTGCAGGAAAATTGACGCGGTTGTCGATCACGGTGCCGTCTTCCAGCTGCCCAAGGGATGCAAAATACTCATGGTCTCTTAAGTTTTTCACCGTGAATTCAGGTCTGTGTACCCCGACAATAAACCGGCCGTCTTTTCCTACACAGGATCTTTGGTCCCTCATATTTCAGGCGCTGCTGACGGAATAAGGCAGACAAAGGTAAAAATCTTATCTGAAGTGTTCCTGAACTGGTGCTCTATATTTGCCGGAACAAAAATAGCAGACCCACTGGATAATGGATACCATTTATCCTCAATAAAGACTTCTCCTGTTCCGGCATGAACAAATACTTCATGTTCCCAGTCATGGGCATGTTTCGGCGTAAAACCGTCTTCACCCATTTCAAACACTCTCATGCAAAAGTTTTCTGCCCCGTCCTGTTTACCGATCATCACTCTGCCGGCAACATTTTTAACCATTTCATTGTCCATGACAATGGGCAAAACATCCTTGTAATTTGCAACTTTCATTTAAGATCCTCCCTTTTCCCGGCGCACTTTATCTTCAACATTTTTTTTAATGTTTGATATCAATGCTTAAAAATATGCTATCACTTATGGAATTGTCAATAAGATTGGATTTTAGGCAAAAGCGTTGCCTTAGGATTTTATGGATTGATTTTTGTTTGTTTTACAGGCATGAATGCAGGATGAAACCGAACAACACTGCTCTGGATTTAAAAGGGATGATGTTGCTGATCATCCTTTGCGCAAGCTGGGGCATTAATCAAGTGGCCATCAAGGTGGCAATTTACAGCGTCCCGCCGGTGCTCCAGGCAGGCCTCAGGTCAATCGGCGCAGCCCTTCTTGTTGTTGTATGGATGAAGCTGCGCCGTGTTCCGATCCTTGCAAAAGACCATACCCTTTGGTGGGGGATTCTTGTGGGGCTTCTTTTTTCAGTTGAATTTATTTTGATTTACTGGGGGCTTGAGTTTACCAATGCATCCCGGGCAGTTATTTTTCTGAATACATCACCCTTTGTTGTTGCCTTAGGTGCCCAGCTTTTTATTCCCGGAGAAAAACTCAACAAGATC
Source organism: Pseudomonadota bacterium (assembly GCA_018821715.1). Taxonomy (GTDB): domain Bacteria; phylum Desulfobacterota; class Desulfobacteria; order Desulfobacterales; family Desulfobacteraceae; genus Desulfobacula. Next base: position 25,956 of record JAHJLN010000049.1, read on the forward strand.
CAGGTGTCCGGCCTTTGCCTTGCCTTTGTCGGCATTATGGTGGCATTTAATGAATCTTTAAACCTTCCCACCCGGCAGATGCTCATCGGCGATATCATGCTCATGATTGCGGCAGTCTTATGGGGTGCAACAACCGTTGTAATAAAATCAGGCCCCTTGGCAGTTATTTCACCGAGCAAAACACTTTTATACCAGCTTGCTGTTTCCGCATTGGTTCTTCCGTTGTCATCACTGGCACTTGGAGAGCCCGGGATGACAACGCTTTCACCACTGGTTATGGCCAGTCTTTTTTATCAAATAGTCTGGATCGCTTTTATCACTTATATTGCCTGGTTCTGGCTGATCAGCAATTATGCGGTATCAAGGCTGGCATCCTTTACTTTTTTAACGCCCCTTTTCGGGGTATTGGCCGGGGCCGTGTTTTTGAACGAGCAGATAACCCTGTATCTTGTGTGTGCGCTTTTTATGGTGGGAACAGGGATATATCTGATAAACCGACGGTGAAAAAATCTTTTCTTGTGCTTACCCCCTGAATTCGCTAATAATGGTAAAGATTCCTGACAAAACGCCAGGATATTTTGCCATTTCTAACACCAAAACTGGAGACATACCATGGGCGGTAACAGCGGAACACCCAACAGCATAGATTTTACAGTCGACAAAAAAAACCTCTTTCGGGAGGAGTCAGTCACTGATCTTAAGATTGCCACCATACGGCAATTGATACCCATACACCTTGACGGCACCTTGGACGGCAGCCGGGAAACGATTTTTATTGGAAGTTCACAGCTTGGCACTCCCCAGGGCCCTATCCCCATTCAGGCGAAACTTGAGGTTAACACGCTTGAACAAGCCCTGGATATTTTTCCAAAAGCCATGGAAGCTGAAACCCAAAAGGTTATTGAAAGTTTTAAAAAGATGCAGGCACAGCAGGAACAGAAGAAAAAAGCAGAAAAATCCAGGATCATTGTACCCGGCGTTAATTGATCCGTGTGATGTTTAACAGCTTTTAGACTCCAGGGCATTTAAGGCCTCTGTTGCTGCGTCAATAAGATCCTGATGCTCAAGCGCAGGAAGCATGGCTTTGATCCATTCTTTTGTTTCACTATCGCCTGCTTCTCCCAGGGCATAGAGGATGTCTCCTTGTATGGAGATATCTTTTTCATCAAACCGGTTTATAAGTACAGGGCACAGCCGGGCTGCAAATTGTGGGTCAGTTTCGACAAGTTCTTCAACCACCACCATTGCACCCAATCTTACGGACCAGGTTTCATGAAGCAGAAGATCGGTAAAAGCATTAAATATTTTTTGCTTTTCAATCATCTGCCGGGCGATCCATGCGGCATCCCCCTGTTCAAGGATTGTCGTTAATGTTTTGGTACTCAATTGTGACGGATCACGGTTGGTGATCATTTTAACAATTTCTTCTCCTGAAACACTTCCGGTCCATCTGAAATCATCATCAAGGATCAGGCAGGGTGCCGACAAGACAGCATCTTTTTGTGCCGTTTCTTTAAACAGACTGCCGTCAATGATATGAAGGTGAATGTTTTTGCAATAGAGTGCCAAAGGAATGACCGTTCGAACCACAAAGGGACAATGGGGGCATTGAAGGGCAATATACAGGGTTAACCGGACCGGGATGTCTATAGTATCAAGGGATTGCCGGATGGATTCCGACAGAATCGAACCATTGCTGTTCAGTTGCGATAAAGCTTCAAGAAAGGGTTCAAGCTCCTTTTCAAGGGGAAACGCCGAATAGGTGATATTCTCCTTGAGCAGGAATCCGGGCAGGCCTTTTTCAGCTTTTTCAGGTTTGATGACCATATTGGATGCTGTGTGCAGAAGATGATCGGCAATAGCCTTAAATTCATTGTCTTCAGTGTGACCTGTTGTGATCAATTTTATGTGGATCTGTTTTTCAATGGTTTGATTCCAGTTTCGGATCAAGGCTTCTGATGATGGATTAAATAGGGGCATGGTACCTTCTTTTATAGGATTAATGTTTTAACGGTGTTTCCCCCCTGCTCCATGGCAGAGGTTAACGCATCCAAAGCTCTTTTTACCAGAAGGGAGCAGCTTGTGTCCGTATCCGGGATATAGGGGGCAATCCCGATGCTGACGGTCAGTTTCAACAGGGTTGAATCTTTTTTAAATTCATGGTTGGCAATTTTTTTTCTCATCCTTTCCGCCAGCATCCTGGCACCGTTCAGCGCCGTGTTCGGCAGCACAATGCCAAATTCCTCCCCCCCGTATCTGCAGACCACATCATTGTTTCTGACCATGCTTTGGATCAATGCGGCACTGGTGGTGAGGATGGCATCTCCTGTTTCGTGTCCATGGGTTTGAGTCAGGGTGTTAAAATGATCAAAATCAACGATAAGAATGGATAATGCTGTGTTATACCGTTTTGCCTTGGATGTTTCCGATTCCAGTTCCTGGTCAAAGCATTGCCGGTTATAAAGCTTGGTAAGAGGGTCTTTTTTTGAGATCATGACGATCCTGTTCTGGGCATCTTCCACATCCTGGGTGATCTTTGCCTTTTCCAGGGTGCTGTAAATAATGGAAAGAATATTCGCGCTAGAGATTTCTTCTTTTATAAAATAGGTAAAGGCTCCTTTTGACACGGCTTCAGGACCCTTATGGAGATGGGCTTTGTCCATGGTGAAAATTACAGGAATATCCGATCGCATCCGGTTTAACCGGGACAGAAGGTCAAATCCGGTTCCGTCGGGTAAAAGGTGTGCAATGAAAATCAAATCAAACCTGTTGCCGGCAATACGTTCCAGGCTTTGCTCAAGTGTCTTTGCCTGGATTAAGGTACAGGTTATAACGCTTTTCATTAAATGGTTGAAGATGCTGAAATCTTCATCTGAATTTTCAACATAAAGAATACGATAGGTCTGATCAGCCATTTGAGCTGCAGCCTTTTGTGGGAAAATCATTTTTGATTTTCCCGGAAAAGCCAGAAGTTTTTTGTTGATCTGAGAAATTCTTTCAGCAGCAGTCTTGATGGCGCCAAGGTTTGATTTGACAGCAGGGGTGACATCTTTGTTTCGGAGCAATTGATTGACATTCCCCTGGAGGGTTCTCAGGGGTTGCTGCATCTGGTTGCCTGCAATGGTTGAATGGTTTATCATCTTATTTGTTGAGACATCTTCATTCATGAATCGTTCATGCTGTGCAACAATTTTTTTGTACACTTTATCCAGCTCATCAATACTCTGGTCAACTGCCTTTTTTTGTTTAAAGAGATCAAAAAATATGTTTATTTTTGCCTGGATCAATTGTTCGTCAAAAGGCTTTACAATATAGTCGATGTGGAGGGCTTTAAAATCTGTCAAAAATTTTTGCGGGTTAATGGTGCCCGTGATGATGAGCAACGGTGTATTATGGGTGTTTTTATGGCTGAGAAGCATGGCCCCGATTTTATACATATCGATGTGAACAAGGGTTTCATCAACAATGACCAGAACGAAAAAATGATTATAGATCAACTCAAACGCCTTGTTTTCTGAATCTGCTTCAAGGATTTCAAGCCCTGAATTATCTTTGAGAGAATTGGAAATAGTTTCTTTGGATTCTGTTTTGGCTATCACAAGAATTTTATCACAAATAATGTTCATTAAAAGCCCTTTCATTTTTATTGTTGGGTCGGATAATTACCTTTTAGCAGAATCCTGCTTTTAAATTAAGTGCAAATCGTGTAAATTGTTAAACCGGTATATAATTTTAACGCTTAATCCAGGCAAAAAAATGAAATTTATTGCTGACCTTCATATTCACTCCAAGTATTCAAGGGCAACAGCCAAAAATCTTGATTTTGAAAATCTTTATTATGCCGCCCAGATTAAAGGGGTCACGGTTGTCGGAACAGGAGATTTTACCTATCCTGCCTGGATCAATGACATTGAGTCCAAGCTCGAAGCAGCGGAACCGGGATTGTTTTGTCTTAAAAAACAGATTACAGAACAGATTGATAAAACCATCCCGGAAAATTGCAGGCACCCGGTCCGGTTTCTTCTGCAGACGGAGATCAGTAATATTTACAAGAAAGATGACCGGGTAAGGAAAAATCATAACCTGGTCTATTTTCCTGATATTAAAAGTGTTAAAAAATTTAATGCCAGGCTTGATGCCATTGGAAACATCAAATCCGACGGGCGCCCCATACTTGGACTTTCTGCGGCAGACCTGCTAAAGATCATGCTGGATATCAATGACAAAGGGTTTTTTGTCCCGGCCCACATCTGGACACCCTGGTTTTCCATGTTCGGCTCAAAATCAGGGTTTGATACCATTGAAGAGTGTTTCGGGCCTTTAAAGGATTATATCTTTGCCGTTGAAACCGGATTGTCTTCAGATCCCCCCATGAACTGGCGTGTTGAAGATCTGGATAATATCCGGCTGATGTCTAATTCCGATGCCCATTCCCCCGGGTATCTGGGACGGAATGCCTCTGTGTTTGATACAGAGTTGAGTTTTTCTCATATCCGTCAGGCCCTTGAAAAAAATGACCTTGAAAAATTCCAGGGCACCCTGGATATGTATCCCCACCAGGGAAAATATCATTATGACGGACACAGGAAATGCAATGTCTGCTTGAATCCTGCCACCACTGCCCAAATTGACGGGATCTGCCCCGAGTGCGGACGTAAAGTTACCTATGGGGTATTAAACAGAGTCCAGGAACTTGCCAACCGGCCCGAAGGGTATGTGCCCGAAAACCGGCACGGATATAAAAGCATTATTCCCCTTTCAGATATCCTGGCGGAAATAGTTGAAGCAGGCCCTAAAACAAAAAAGGTGACGGCTTATTATAACAAGGCGATTGAAATGCTCGGGCCCGAGCTTGGCATTCTTTTGGACGCCTCTTTTGAAGAAATAGAAACCGCCAAAGTGCCGCTGCTTTCAGAAGCCATCCTGAAGATGCGAACAGGGGATATCACCATTGACCCCGGGTATGATGGTGAATTCGGCAAAGTAAACCTTTTTTCAAGACAGGAAAAAGAGCGGTTAAAAGGAGAGAAAAACCTTTTTTTTGTTCTTCCCGTGAAAAGAGAAAAAAAAATACCGGTAAAAAAAGGTGTTGTAAAAACAGCGGTCAAAAAAACAAATAAAAAAAAAAGCATGAAGACAAAGGCACCTTTACAGAACCAGGATCTTTTAGCCGGTTTGAACCCTGAACAGCAAAGAGCCATTGAATCCCCGGCAAGCGCCATGGTGATACAGGCCGGACCCGGGACAGGCAAAACAAGAACCTTAGCAGCAAAGATTGCCCATCTTGTATCAAAAAAAGGGGTTGATCCATCCGCCATCCTTGCACTTACCTTTACCAACAAAGCGGCAAAACAGCTTGAACTCAAAATTGATAAATATGTATCCCAAACAAAGGGGGCTGTGCTGGCGGCAACCTTTCATTCTTTTTGTTTAAACCTGTTAAAAGAGTACAAAGGCTTTAATGGTGCCATTGTTGATGACACGGTTCGGCGGTCATTGATCAGGGAAGCCATGGGAGAAGATGTTAAGGCCGGGGCGGTAAATAAGGTGGATCAATTGATTTTTCTTTGCAAGCAAAAGTTATTGGGCCCTGATGATAATCTTGAAAAAATAGTACCGGATGATGATGCAGGTTTGTTTAAAGCGACCTATCGAGCCTATGAGAACCTGTGCAAAGAACAGAACCTGGTCGATTTTGAAGACCTGATTCTAATGACCATCAGACTGCTGACTCAGGATGAACAGATCCTGTCAAACGTCCGGCAAAGGTATGGATATATTTTTATTGATGAATACCAGGACTTGAATTTTGGCCAGTATGCGCTTGTAAAACTGATTTCAAAAGGGAATCATATTGTTGTGATTGGTGATCCGGATCAGTCCATATATGGGTTCAGGGGATCGGACAATACCTATTTCAAACAGGTTGCAGATGATTTTTTTGGATGTGAAAAGATTCTTTTGACTAAAAATTACAGGTCCACCCAGCTCATTCTTGATGCTGCTTTTCAGATGATCAGCAAGTCTGTTGAAACTGGAGAAAAAGTGAAGATTTTTTCAGATGTGGACAGCACCAAAAAACTGATCATCAAAGCGGCTGCCACAGAACAGGCAGAGGCTGTTGCCATTGGTAAGATGATCGAAAAGCTTGTGGGCGGGACTTCTTTTTTTTCAATAGATGCCGGTAAAACCGATTTTGATGAAAAAAAAGAGTATTCCTTTGCAGATTTTGCCATCCTTTATCGAACCCGACGGCAGTGCGAGGCGTTTATCAATGTGTTTGAAAAAGAGGGAATCCCCTTTCAGACCGCAAATAAAAAAAACATGCTGGAAATCAACGGCATCCGACAACTCATCAGTCTGTGCAGAATGATGGTGCAATGCGAAAGTTTTTTTGATGTACAAATTGTTTTTGATTATTTGGGTGTAAAGCTGGGCAAAAAAAGCAAAGCCGTGTATCATGAGGTATATAAAGCGTCCTGTGTTCTGAACCACGATTTTCTGGATGCAGTTGGTCACATAGATATGAATGGGGTTAAAGAGACATTAAAAGAAAGCATTGTCTTAATTGCCAAAACCCTTCAGGCGCTTAAGGATGAGATTAAAAAATGCGACAATGAAACAGGGTTAAGACTTTTGTGTGAAAAAACACAGTTGAATCAGATCATTGGAGAAAATGACAAAACAAACCAGGTTTTTGAAAAACTTTTATCCATTGCAGGAAGTCACAATGATTTAAAGGGTTTTCTGGATGCCCTTGCCTTAAACCAGGACGTGGACACACTAGAGGTGAATGTGGAAAAGGTATCTTTGATGACCCTTCATTCCGCTAAAGGTCTTGAGTTCCCTGTGGTATTTGTTGCAGGATGTGAACAGGGACTTATCCCCTTTGCAAAGGATGGTGAAAATATTGATGACCTTGAAGAAGAGCGGCGTCTGTTCTATGTCGCCATGACAAGGGCAATGGATATTCTTTGTTTGACTTATGCCCAAAAAAGAACCATATATGGCAAACGTTTAACAAGACAACGCTCTTTTTTTATTGACGATATTGAAAAAAAACTGACACAGGTTGTAAAAAGCCCTGTTCAATTGCCGGTGATAAAAAAAGAAAAGCAGTTGGAATTATTTTAATGCATTTAAATCGGCCAGGCAAAAAGCCACAGGGAAATAATGGAAAACACGATAGTAAAAAAGATAGAACTTGATAATAACCAGCTGCTGATCCTCTCGGACTTGTCCAGAAAGATCAGTGAGGATGCCTATGTGGTCATCATGAAGGCAAGTATTGAAATTAAAATTGAAAAAGACCTTTTCCCCGACGATTCGTTGTCTGATTTTAAATTTCAGGATATTCTGGACAAGATAGGTGACAAGGTGGTCTATGAATACAAAATTACGCGCAATTTCATTTTGAATCATCAAAAGGATGAGGTGTTTGACGCACAGGTCAAAATTTTTCTGGATAACCTGGGCCACTATGTTGCCAAAAAAGATTTCCCTGGGAAATTTATCCTTAAAAAATATAAAGACAAGATGAAATAATTAAGAAAAATGTTTAAGAAAACCATCATCATTCTGTTTTTTGGCTTATGTATCGGTTGCCTTGACAACCCTGCCGTTGCAGATATTTACACCTTTATTGACAGTGAGGGCGTTGTCCATTTTACAAATGTGCCCACCTCATCGGATTATAAATTGTATATCAGAGAAAGGCCCAAAAAAATAAAGCGCTGGTTCAGTACCCAAAGATATGATGATCTTATTAAAAAAGCACAAAAAAAATATGGTGTGGAGTTTTCTTTGATTAAAGCGGTGATTAAGGTTGAGTCAGGGTTTAATGCAAAGGCTGTCTCGAAAAAAGGCGCCAAAGGACTGATGCAGATAATGCCGGACAATTTTAAATCCCTTCTGGTGAATGATCCGTTCAACCCATTAGAGAATATCATGGGCGGGACCCTTTATCTTCAGCGCCTTTTAAAGCGGTACGAGTATAAACTGCCCCTGGTCCTTGCAGCGTATAATGCAGGGCCTGAGGCAGTTGACAGATACAATCGGATTCCGCCGTTCAGTGAAACGCAGAATTTTGTCAGAAAAGTGATGGAAACCTACAGTCTGTATAAAAATTCCTGAAGGCTGTTAAACGTCTTTTTGAATCTCTTTAATAAAATTTATCAGCCGGTCTCTCATATCCGGTCTTTCTAAGGCAAAGGCAAGGTTGGCCATCTGGAATCCTACCTTGTCGCCGCAGTCAAAGCGTTTTCCATGGAATTTATATCCAAAGATCGGTTGTTCTTTTAGAAGTGCTTTCATGGCATCGGTGAGCTGGATTTCTCCGCCGGCTCCTTTTTTTTCTTTTCCCAGATGTTGAAAAATTCTAGGTGTTAAGATATAACGGCCGACAATGGCAAGATTGGATGGCGCGTCCTCAGGCTTTGGTTTTTCTACCATATCATCGATTCGAAAAATATCTTCTTCCACCTGCTGGGCATCAAGAATACCGTATTTGTCGGTCTGGTTTTTTTCAATTTCCATGACAGCAGCCATGGAAGCCCTTAACCGATCGAATTTTTTTACCATTTCGGCAAGAACCGGTTTGTCTGTCTGGATGAGGTCATCAGCCAGAAGAACGGCAAAGGGTTCGTCGCCGACAATATCCCTTGCACACCAGATGGCATGGCCCAGCCCTAAGGGTTGGTTCTGGCGGGTATAAATAATGGTGCCGGTTTTTGGAACAAGCTCCTGAATTTGCTTTAAAAGATCTTCTTTTCCTTTTTCCATCAGAGAGTGTTCTATTTCAAAAGATCTGTCAAAATGATCTTCCAATGCTTTTTTCCCACGGCCTGTAACAAAAATAATCTGTTCGATACCGGCGGCAAAGGCTTCTTCAACAGCATATTGAATAATGGGTTTGTCAACAACCGGAAGCATCTCTTTTGCCATGGCTTTTGTAGCAGGTATAAATCGAGTGCCAAGTCCGGCAACAGGGAAAACTGCCTTTTTAATCTTCATGAAAACTCCTTTGGGCGATTTGGTGATTCATTGTCAACGCTTACAATGCTCAGTCTTTTTAATGTCTTGATATGTATTTGGAAAAAAAGCATATGTCAAATATATTTTGACCACTAATGTGCGGACAGGATGTCAAAGCCATGGGGAGTAGTCGTAATTTGTTGACATTATTGTATTATTTTTGTATGTTCCTCTTTTTAAATGACCATAACAACTTTAGACAAGGAAGTTTTAATGACTGATACAACCCAGAAAACATCCGGAATACCGCCGGAACAGCTCAACCTGAAAAGCAAGTTTCAGTTTAAATGCCATAAAGGTGTAAACTGTTTTACCGACTGTTGCCGGGGAATTGATATTATGCTTACCCCTTATGATATTCTAACCATGCGTAAAAAGCTCGATTTAACGTCGGAACAGTTTCTTGCCGTATTTACCACGCCGCAGATTCTTGAGAAAGCCGAGCTTCCCGTGGTAACGCTTAAGCTTTTAGATGATGAAAGAAAATCATGCCCTTTTGTGGAAGACAAGGACGGGTGTGCCATATATGAGGATCGCCCCACAACCTGCAGATACTATCCCTTAGGTGTCGGATCCTTAAGCTACTCTGGTGAAAAAGGCAAAAAAGAAGAGTTCTTTTTTACGGTAAAAGAGGACCACTGCCTGGGATTTGAAGAGGATAAAACGTGGACGGTTGCTGAATGGAGAGAAGATCAGGGGGTTGACCTTCGCGATGAAGTCAATGACGGCTGGATGGATTTGATTGTCAGGAAAAAATCATTGCCGTTGAGCATGAAGCTTTCCGAAGAGAGTAAAAAGATTTTTTTCATGGTGTGCTATAACATTGACAAGTTCAAAGATTTTGTTTTTAACAGCACCTTTCTAAAACGATATGATCTTTCAAAACAAAAGATTGAAGAAATCGAATCCGATGATGTCAAACTGCTGCAGTTTGGATTTGAATGGCTTAAAGCAGAATTTTTTCAAACAGGCCGGGAAAAATTTAAAGTAAAACAAGAAAAGTAACCCATACCGGATTTTCACAGCCCCGGCCATGTCGCAATGGACATGGCCGGGGCTGTTTTATTTAATAGGTATACCAGAGGCCTTCCTGGAACTTGGGATCCGTCAGCCTTTTTTCAATATCCACATTAAAAAATGCAGCAATGGGTTCAAAGATTTCAGGGGTATTGGCCTGAACACTTTTTGCCGCATCCAGAAGAACCTGAAAGCCGTTTTGTGTCATTTTACCCAAAGGTTTCCGGCAGGGGCCGGAGGGCATGCCCAATAACTGCATTAAGGTTTTTAACGGCAGCGGGTTTCTTGCTCTGCAGCTGACAGGGCCGAATTGACAGTCTTCCTGTGTGGTCACCACCACAAGATCCAGCAGTGGTTTTAAGGCGGCCTGAAGCTTTGCGGCCCCATTTGTATCCCCCTGGTTGAGAAGTGTTACCATTTGTGTGAGAAATTTCGGGGCAATATTGGACATCACGGAAATTCCGCCGCATGCCTTGATCTCAGGATCTGTCATAATATTGTAAATCAGGGCATCGTCTCCGGATAATATTTTAAAGTCATTCCCGCAGTATTTCCGGGTGAGTTTCATGTTTTCTATATTGCCGGTAGCTTCTTTGACGCAGAACACATTTTTGCAGTTTTCTGCCAGAATGGCCAGATCCTGGGGCAGCATCTGTGCACCGGTTCTGCCCGGAATAATATAGGGTATAATAGCCATATCAGGGAACTTTTTTGCAACCACTTCATAATATTCTCTCCTGATTTCAAGGGAGCTTGGGCCATTGTAATACGGGTCCACCATAAGAACTGCATCGACCTCTTCTCTGGCGGCATGTCCAATGGCTTCAAGGGCTTCAGCAGTATTATTGCTTCCTGTTCCGGCTATTCTAAGGCATTTGTTTTTGGCCAGTTTTGCAACCAGGGCAATAACATGATCGTGCTCTTTCCATTTGAAGGTAGGGCTTTCTCCAGTTGTTCCGGTTGCAAGTATCCCTGTGACACCATTTTGAATCTGGAAGTCGATAAGTAGTTCAAGCCCTTCCTGATCGAGTTCTCCTGCCTCATTAAATGGGGTGATTAATGCTGTATAGCATCCTGGTTTCATATCTAACTCCTGGCATAAAAATAAATTATTCCGCAATGGATTTTCCTAGATCCACGTGCTATCACAAGTCTTGAATTGGTTCAAGTCCAAATTAAAAATGTGATTATTTTTCAGGGGTCTTGACACAAAGTTGTATCGGAAATATTATACTTAGTTTTAAAAAGATTTGAATTTTATATCAATTATTAAAAGGATATTCTAAGATGAGTGATGCCGATCAGGGAAAAAACCTGCCAAAAGATGCGGATGAGCATATTGAACGATTAAAAAGCCAGCTTTCAAAAAATGAAGAGTGCGGAACTACCCATTACAATCTTGCGGTAGCCCTTATGGGAAAGCAGGAGTATATCGAGGCTGAAAAGGAACTCCATGAGGCCATTGACTGCAGCCCGACACTTGCTGAGGCCTATGTTCTTCTGGGCGGTATCTGTCTTCAGAGAAAGGATCTTGAAGGGTGTTACCGGTTTAACCAGCGTGCCGTAAAAGCCAGGGCCGGCTTTGCAGAAGGGTATGGCAACATGGCCTTTGTCCTTCTTCAGCTGGTGGACGGAAAAGATCCCAAGGAAGATGAAGAAAAAGTGGACAAAGCCATTAAAAATCTCAAAAAAGCCATTATTCACAATAAAAATTTTGTTCAGGCCTATACAACCCTGGGAACTGCTTATTTCATGAAAGGGCTTGTGCCAGAAGGCATCAAGGCAAATCTTGAAGCCATTAAAGTACAGCCTGATTTTCCCGTGGCCCACAACAATCTGTCTGTTGCCTATCTTGAAATCGGTGAATTCGATAAAGCCATCACCCATTGTGATAAAGCCGTAGAACTTGGTTTCGAAGTTGCCCAGGAGCTGAAAGAAGAGCTGTTGCCTTACAGAAAAGCATAATGGCATCCAATTTTGTTTTGCTTTTTTATATCGGGTGAAGAAAAAGAAGTATCCCCTGGTTCTTGTTTGTGGGAAATTCCATTGTCAGGGGAAAACAAAGGGTTTTGTTTTGACCGCCTTTCTGAAGAACCTGCCCAAGATCCGGCTATAACGGTTGGAGATTATTATACTGCCGCCTGTCAATTTTTATCGGGCAATGATTTTTTAATATTGAAAACAGGTCTTGCGGCTGTTTTAGATAAAGCTGTCCTGACGGATCAAATACGCCGGATTATCGTTTCCCTTGAAAAACACGGTGCTTTTTATCATCCGCTGAAGGTACAGGTTGCTCTCAGTGACAATTCCACCTGTTATTTTGTTCTTAACGGAGCTGTATCACGTCCGGGCCTTAATCTGATAGAAAAAGAGTATCAACTCCTGGCCAGCTTGAACAAAACCCATTTGAAACACTATCTTCCACCTGTTTTTGGGGTTGACGTCATAAAAACAGACACTGGCAGGGTTGGATTCTTTTTAGGAGAATGGTTTGACGGGTACAAGGAATTTCATGTCACTAGAGACAAAAGCAAAAGCCAGGTCGTGATATGGGAGTCTGACGGAAGGTGTCACTATATCTCACAGACAAAAGCGTTGCCGATATATCATGAGATATCAAGGATTCTGACCTATTACTATGATATTGAAACCTTTGAACAAATTTTTCCCTGGCATCATGCAGCAGGGGATTTTGTCGTCAAAAAGGAAGATGACAAGGTTCATGTCCGGTTGATTACAGTGAGAGGATATTCATCCTTAACCGAATTTGGTGCACAAGGAGAAGACAGCAAAATATATATTTTACCCTCTTTGTTGATTTTCTTTTTGACCCTGACCTTAAGAATTCGTCTGGATCGGTTAAATGGTACCGGCAAAACCATGCTGCTTGGGGAAAAAATTGTAACAGCAGCAGTGGAAGGTTTTTTTATAGGACTGGATGAAAAAACTCCAGCGTATGATTACGGTAATTTAAAAATGATATTTATTGAATTTTTCAAACAATTCGATGTAAAGCAGGTCGCAGAGCTTCTGGAAAACATATTAGCAACCGGCTCTTTTGCTCCATCAGAACTGTTGGTGATACAAGAAAATCTTGAATCTCATGGCAAGATCCTTGATTCAATTTTCAAAACCTTGTAAAAAAAACCTTTTTTAATTGACATGTTGAAACAGAAATTTTATATCTGCAATGTTATTTTGCTTAAGGTGTTCATTGGAAAAATGTTATGTTTTTATAACAGATTGGAATAACAACAGATTAGACTATTGAATGAAAAGTTTGGATAACCTTTTCATTAATGAATGAATGTAAATTAACTATTAACGGAGGTAAGTAAATGGCAAAACATGAGACTCCTTTACTGGACCAGCTGGAATCCGGCCCATGGCCTAGCTTTGTCTCTGACCTGAAAGAACAGGCTGAAAGAAGAGCAAAGAATGTAGAAGGCGTTGAATTCCAGATTCCCCAGGATTGTGTTGATGATCTTTTGGGTGTTTTGGAGCTGTCTTACAAGCATGGCAGAACGCACTGGAAACATGGTGGTATTGTAGGTGTTTTCGGTTATGGCGGTGGTGTTATCGGCAGATATTGCGATCAACCCAAAATATTTCCCGGTGTAGAGCATTTTCATACAATGCGTGTGAATCAGCCTGCTGGTAAATACTATACTACTGATTACCTGAGATCATTGACCAAGCTTTGGGACCTTAGAGGTTCCGGTGTGACCAATATGCATGGTGCAACCGGTGATATCATTCTCCTGGGTACCACTACACCTCAAATTGAGGAAATATTCTGGACACTGACCCATGACATGGGCCAGGATCTTGGTGGATCAGGTTCCAACCTGAGAACTCCTGCAGACTGTCTTGGCCAGTCAAGATGTGAATATGCATGTTATGATACCAATGCATTGGTTTATTTTTTGACCAACAATTACCAGGATGAGCTTCATCGCCCGGCGTTCCCGTACAAGTTTAAATTCAAACTTGATGGCTGCCCCAATTGTTGCGTTGCATCTATTGCACGTTCGGACATGTCCTTTATCGGTACCTGGAAAGATGATATAAGGATTGATCAGGATGCCGTCAATAAATATGTTGAAAATGATGCCGCATATCCTGCAAATGCCGGTGCTTACCGCGGCAGCAGAGACTGGGGCGCCTTTGACCTTGAAAAAGAGGTCCTAGGGCTGTGTCCAACAAAATGCATGATGTTTAAAAACAAAAAACTCTTTATCGATAATGCCAACTGTACTCGTTGCATGCATTGTATCAATGTAATGCCAAGAGCCCTGAAAATCGGAAAACAAACCGGTCTTTCAATTCTTGTCGGTGCAAAAGCACCGATTCTTGATGGTGCCCAGATGGGTTCCCTGCTTGTTCCTTTTGTTGAAGTTAATCCTGACAATGATTACGAAGCAATTACAGAAGTCATTGAAAATGTATGGGATTGGTGGATGGAAGAGGGTAAAAACCGTGAAAGACTTGGTGAACTGATCATGCGTCAGGGATTCCAGAAACTTCTTGAAGTAACTGGTATAGATGCAATGCCACAGCACGTACAATACCCGAGAACCAACCCCTATATCTTCTGGAAAGAAGATGAGGTTGAAGGCGGCTGGGAACGTGATGTTGACGAATACAGAAAACACCATCTTAGATAGAAAGGGAGAATTATAATGGCATTTATTTCTACTGGTTATAATCCAGCCAAACCGATGGAAAACAGAATTACCGACATCGGTCCAAAAGACTATAACGATTTTTATCCTCCTGTGATTGCTAAAAACAAAGGCAAATGGTCTCATCATGAAATTCTTGAGCCGGGTGTCCTTGTGCATGTTGGTGATTCCGGAGATGAATTATATACCGTAAGAGTTGGTGGTGCCCGCCTGATGTCTACCGGTCATATCAACGAAATTTGTGATATTGCTGATAAACATTGTGACGGTTATGTTCGTTTTACCACCCGTAACAATATTGAATTCATGGTTGACTCAAAAGATAAGGTTGAACCCCTTAAAAACGATCTGGCTTCCAGAAAGTTTGAGGGTGGTTCCTTTAAGTTCCCCATCGGCGGAACCGGGGCCGGCATCACCAATATCGTTCATACCCAGGGCTGGATTCACTGCCACACCCCTGCAAGTGATGCATCCGGTACGGTAAAAGCTACCATGGATGAATTGTTTACTGATTTCCAGGACATGAGACTTCCGGCACAGCTGAGAGTTTCCATGGCATGCTGCCTGAACATGTGTGGTGCGGTTCATTGTTCTGATATCGCTATTCTTGGCTATCACAGAAAACCGCCAATGCTGGATCATGAATACCTTGATAAAGTTTGTGAAATTCCTTTGGCTGTTTCTGCCTGCCCGACAGCAGCGATCAAACCTGCAAAAGTAAAACTTGCCGACGGCAAAGAAGTAAAATCCGTTGAAGTTAAAAACGAAAGATGCATGTACTGTGGTAACTGCTACACCATGTGTCCTTCCATGCCTCTTGCTGATACAGAAGGTGATGGTATCGTTCTCATGGCGGGTGGTAAGGTTTCCAACAGAATTTCCGATCCAAAATTCTCTAAAGTTGTTGTCGGCTTTTTGCCCAATGAAATGCCAAGATGGCCTTCAATGACAAAAGCGATCAACCAGATTGTCAACGCATATTCAAATGGTGCGAACAAGTATGAACGTCTGGGTGACTGGGCAGAAAGAATCGGATGGGAAAAATTCTTTGAAGCATGTGAACTTGAATTTACACATCACCTGATCGATGATTTCCGTCAGCAGGCTTACATGAGCTGGCGTCAATCAACTCAGTTCAAGTTCTAATATGATTCGTTTATTGGACTTTAGCTGATAAATATGATGATAAGCCGGAGTGCACGTTGTGTACTCCGGCTTCATCCATTTTGATTTCAAAGGAGTATGATAATGAGTGATCTTCTTGCTGATAAGGAAGCTGCAACCAAAGCGGTTGTGGATTGGATGACAAAAAAAGCCGGATCAAAAACCAAATTTTATTTCAAAGATTTTAATAAAGTTTTCCCGGATGATAAACCAAGAGAGATTAAAAAAGTTATCAATAAAATGGTGCAGGATGAAGTGCTTGAATACTGGTCTTCCGGAAGTACGACCATGTACGGACTCAAAGGTTCCGGTATCCAGCACTCTTCTGAAGGCGAAGAGTAAGATTAAGATATTAAACGCTTTTAGTTTTCATGCAAAAAGCTGGTAAAAGAGTCCCGGGAATTGTTATCGCCGGTCTTAGGGGTGGATCAGGCAAGACAGTCATTTCTTTAGGGATTACTGCTGCGTGGAAAGAAAAAGGCCTTAAGGTCTCACCCTTTAAAAAGGGACCTGACTATATTGACGCCGGCTGGCTTTCAAAGGCAGCCGGTCGTCCTTGTTATAACCTGGACACCTTTCTTTGTACCCCATCTGTTGTTACACAATCCTATCATGAAAATTCCATACAGTGCGATATTGCTGTTGTTGAAGGTAATCGCGGCCTTTATGACGGGATTGATATGGATGGAACCACTTCGACTGCAGAACTCGCAAAATTATTAAATCTGCCGATTTTATTGGTACTGGACTGCACCAAAAGTACGCGTACCATGGCAGCATTGCTTCTGGGGTGTATGAAGTTTGATCCTGATATCAATATCTGTGGTGTTATCCTTAATCGGGTGGCCGGTAAAAGACATGAAGGAAAGGTCAGGACAAACATTGAAAAATTTTGTAATATACCAGTCTTTGGAGCGGTTCCGAAATTAAAGGCCAAAGATTTCCCTGAACGGCACATGGGGCTTGTGACCTCGGAGGAACATGCGTTTTCCGATACTGCAATCCGGGCTGCCGCTAAAGTTGCCCGGGACACGATTGATTTAGATGCACTCTATCAGACTGTGACCCGTCAACATCACGGTTCTGATTCCAAAGAAATAATAAAAACCAACCTTAAAAAACAGAGACTGACCCAATCTGATCCTGTTACTATCGGTATTATAAGAGATTCAGCCTTTCAGTTTTATTATCCTGACAATATTGAAGCCTTAAAAAAGCTGGGCGCCACTATTGTTTATATCAGTCCTTTAAATGAAAACAGCATACCGGATGTTCATGCCATTTACATGGGCGGGGGATTTCCTGAAACCCATGCCCCCCAGCTTGCTCAGAATAAAACGTTCCGGGATGATTTAAAAAAATTATCACAGAACGGGCTTCCCATTTACGCAGAATGCGGGGGGCTCATTTTCCTTGGTCAAAGTATTCAGTTGGGAGATCAGGAATTTCCCATGTCAGGAATTTTCCCCATTAAATTCGGACTTTCCCTTCGACCCCAGGGTCATGGCTATACCAAGGTAGAAGTGGTCCATGAAAACCCGTTTTTTAAAGCAGGTGAGCTTTTAAAGGGACATGAATTCAGATATTCCAGTATTTTAGAGATTGAGTACAAGGACCATGAAATGGCCTTTAAGATGGAGCGGGGAAAAGGAATTATTGACAAAAAGGATGGATTTTATAAACTCAATACCTTTGGCACCTACACCCATATTCACGCCCTTGGCAGTCCTTCCTGGGCACCGTCTCTGATCGAAAAGGCAAAAGCCTTCAAGGCAGGTCTTGCCGGATAATAAGAATCGAACAGGGGTTAAAAAAAGAGGTTTTCCAAAACCAATAGAAAACCTCTTTTAATGTTTCTAATAAATATTATTTTTTAGAAAACGGGTTATTCCCCTTTTTCATGGCATTTATTACAGGACGCAGGAGCAGGACCTTTCATCCCTTTAGGATCACCGGCTTTTTTGTTCACATCTTTGTGACAGTCGACACAGTTTCCATGCATGGCGTTTTCAAGCACCAGAGGATCGTTTTTGTCTTTTTTGTCTTTTTCAAGTTTGGTATGGCATTCCACACATTTCTGGACATTGTCACCGATTTTAAGATCCAAAGGTTTCTTGTCCTTGTCATGATGACAGTCACCACAGGAAATCTTGAATTCTTCATTGTGTTTTTTGTGGGTGAATTCGATAAATTTAAATTTTGGGGGTGCTTTTACGCGTTTTGTATAATTGTTGTAATCCATTTTTATTGTATCAGGCACTTCAGTTCCCGCTTGGAGACCTGTCGCAACAAAAACAACCGCAATACCTGCCGCCAAAAGCCAAGTCAGCAATTTTTTGTTCATAATCGATTTTACTCCTTTAAAATTAACTATTTGTGTTGCCTTTAATTCAGCAGCAGTTCATACCACTGCTTGTTTCCATAAAATTTTACTTAAGTTTCTACACCCAAGTCAGTTGAAATGTCAATACAAAATACAAGTCAAAATTTATGTCTATTCCTCTTTATCTTTTTTGTATTAGGGTGATGTAGTCTCCTTTTTTGGGGTCGCTTCATCATCGGTTTCAACAGTTTTCTTCTTCCCGAAAATCTTGGCGCCAAGGATGCTGATTTCATAAAGGACCATCAATGGCAGGGCCATCATGATCTGGGTTACCACATCCGGTGGCGTAATGACAGCAGCACCGATAAAAAAGATCAGGATGGCATATTTTCTATTCTTTTTTAAAAATTGAACATTCACCAGCCCCATCCTGGCCATAAAGGTCAGAACCAGTGGCAGTTCAAAAACAAATCCAAAGGCCAGGAGCATTTTTGAAGCAAAAGACAGGTATTCCTTCATGGACGGCATGGCATAAATGGTGTCTGTTGCAAATCCTAAAAAGAATTTAAACCCATAAGGAAAAACAATAAAATATCCAAAAGAGGATCCAATGGCAAAGAAAAAAACAGACAGAAATACAATGGGTAAAAAGTATTTTTTTTCCGTCCTGTAAAGGCCGGGGGAGACAAACATCCAGAATTCATAAAACAGAACCGGGGTTGCCGCAACAATTCCGGCAAGCAGGGAGACTTTAAGATAGGTAAAAAAAGCTTCCGGGAGCCCTGTAAAAATCATCCGGGTGTTTTCGTTGTCACCCATGGCTGTTACAAGAGGAGCCACCAGGATGTCAAATAATTTTTCCTTGAAAAAGTAAGCCACCAAAAACCCGATGCCCACTGCAATAAAGGAACGAACCAGCCTGTCTCTGAGCTCACCCAAATGCTCTGTAAAAGGGCTTTTCTCTTCTGTACTCATCTGTTAATCGGTTGTGTGTTTTTCTGATGAATTATCTGTCTTATCCGGTTCTTTATCTTTTGGAGAAGTCTCTCCATTATTATCCGGAACGTCTTTGCCTGGTGTTTTGAAATCAGAATCTGTTTTGGAATCAGAAGGGGTCTCTGGATTAATATTGGCATCTTTAAAAATTGCTTTGAGATCTGTTTTCGGATCTTCAATATCCTTCATGTCTTTTACCGTTGTTTCAATATCAATGCTGCGTTTGAAATCCTGGGCAGAACGTTTGAATTCCCCCATGGCGCGGCCCAGTGTTTTGGCAAGGTCAGGCAGCTTTTTCGGCCCGATGACAATGAGTGCTATTGCCAGAATTAATAAGATTTCAGGCATTCCAAGACCAAACATTCTCTATTTTAACTCCTTATTGTATAAAATACCGATAATTCAGAATCTAAGTTTTACACTGAATGATGGCGGAGTGTCAAGAAAGGATATCTTATGCTTTACGTCTGCTGGGTTGATCTTCTTGCCCCTGTTGTGTTTGAGCGATTATTTTGCCGGGTTCTGTCTGTAGTTGCATCTGGTCTTCGTTTCCCTTTGAAGGGTTGTCTTTTTTTAGCCTTTGGTTTTGAATAATATTTTTTCCGCGGCGGGGGAAGGGGTTTGTCCAGTTCTTCAGACGGATACTCGCAGATGATTTTATTGCCCAGCACTTCTTCTATTTTAGGAATATAAAAAGAGCTCATCTCATCGGCAAAGCTGATGGATATCCCGGTTGCACCCGCTCTTCCGGTTCTTCCGATTCGATGGATATAATGTTCGGGTTCCTGGGGCAGATCATAGTTAATGACATGGCTGATATCTTTAATATGTAATCCCCGGGCAGCCACATCGGTTGCAACTAATATATTGATTTGGCCGTTTTTAAAATTTTCCAGAACTTTAAACCGTTTATCCTGGGAGATATCCCCTGAAAGAACACTGCATTTCTGGCCGTATCGTTCAAGCTTTTCCGACAGAATTCTTGCCGTGTCTTTACGGTTTACAAACAAAAGCACGCGGGTCAGCTGCTCAGTGTTGATCAGATTATAGACATGTCTGAATTTATCTTTTTCAGCTGAAATATAGACAATCTGCTGAATGCTGTCAGCTGCGGCCTGATCAGGGTCTGTTTCTATCTTGACGGCTTCTTCGGTTGTCCAGCTTTGGGCAAGTCTTAAAACATCCTCTGTCAGTGTTGCTGAAAAGAACAGGGTCTGGCGATTGTTTTTATGGGGTGTTTTTAAAATGATTCTTCGGACATCGGGAATAAATCCCATATCCAGCATACGATCTGCTTCATCAAGGACAACAATTTCAACCTTGGAAGGGTTGATCAATCCTTTACCCATAAAATCAATGAGACGTCCGGGCGTTGCAACAATAACGTCAACCGGTTTTTCCGTAAGCTGGGTCTGCTGCTGTTTATAACCGGTACCGCCAAAAATGGATATGATTCTGATATTTGTATATTTGGCAAGGCCCATGAAATCTTTTTCAATCTGATAAACAAGTTCTCTTGTTGGCGCAAGAATTAATGCTCTCGGGCTTCCATTCCTGTTTTTAACCGGTTTTTTTAAAAATGCCGTCAAAATCGTTATAATAAAGCTGGCACTTTTTCCGGTGCCTGTCTGGGCCTTGGCAGTGGCATCCTTTCCTTCCAGGGTGTGGGGTAAAAGTTTTGCCTGGATAGGGGTGCAGTAATTAAATTTTAAATCGGCAATGGCATGCATGACAGTTAACGGCAGATCAAAATCATGAAATCTTGTTTCCCCTTCCTTGGGGTCTACTGGAAAATCATCCATGGACCATATTTTTTTCTTGGGCTTAGGCAATCGTTGTTTTTGGATGGTGGCTTCTGGGCTGGAAGGTGGCGGAGTCAAAACGGATTGTATGGTAGGCTTTTTGCTAAAAAGCGTTTTTAAAAATATAAAAAATTGTTTCAATCGTTACTTTCTATTAAGGGTTAAAATATTAACAGCCTGACAGTTAACAATGATTCTTAACAGACAGTCCGTTATTTGTGAAGCTAAAATTGTGAAAACTTAAAATTTATCCTCCGGCAACCATAGGCAAAAGTTGGATTTTTGAGTTGTCGGGGATGATGGTTTCATCAAACTTTGGACTTGAAACAAGGGTGCCGTTTAAACGGACAACCGAGCAGAATTCAACATTATCAAGTGTTGTTAAAAGAGATGCAATGGTCAAGTCTTCTGACCACTGCATCTTTATTCCATCCACTTCTATCATGGGTTATTGAACCCCGTTTTTCCTCAGAATTTCCAAAACATCCGGAAAATCAATGCCAAGTCGTTTAACGGTTTTAACGGTGGGAATCCCGTTTCGGGTCCATCCGCGCCGTTCATAAACTGCATCCTTTAGCAATTCATACTGTTCTTCTCTTTTTTGTCTTAATGCAGCAACTTTTTCTTTGGAGCTCATGCTGCTGATGTCAAGGCTGTATTTTTCTTTGAGCTGCCCGTCATATCGATCTTTTCGTGATTCGTATTCCTCAACGGTCACAGGACCGACGGCCCTGTAGGGTAAGGTGTCGTGTTCTCTTGTGCCGTACCCCATTTTCAGGTTGAAAATTCTCTGGAAGTTATACACTGCCTCACTCATTAAAATGAGATCATCAGGACTTGATTTTCGGCCGGTAACGGCACTGAAGAAATCCGCATACCATCCCAGATGCTTTTCAACTTTGGCAGGTTCTGATGTTGTTTTATTGTCTTCAGGAACAATATCATTCCAGGGCAGTTTGCAAAGACCGCAAAGACCGAACCAGGTCCTGAACATGGGGAACCAGTGCAGGGCCTCTGCTTTGTTTTCAAAGGTCGGCATGAAATTGTGAACCATATCCAGGAAGATCAGCCAGGCTTCATCGTGCTGGGGGCCTTTGAGGGCAAGTCCGTATCCGCCCTGCTGGGCAAGGGATTCCTTGGTGATGTATTCGGAAAACTCAAGGCCCTTGGATTCCATGCCAATGTCCTGCATAAAAGCGCTGTCGGCACCAAAATCTTTTGCAAAAATGTCTTTCATCTGTCTGATACCTTTGCCGACAATGGCGCCGAATCCTTCTCCCCTTGCCATCTGGTGAATGATTTCTAAAGCATTAAATCGGCTGCCAAAGCTTAAATCCATTCCGCCGGTATGGTCGGTGGTAATCAACTTGTTTTCAAAACATTCCATGACAAACCCCAGGGACGTCCCGACAGAAATGGTGTCCAGGCCATATGCATCACAATAAAAATTAATTTCAAGAATGGTTTGGGCATCAAAAATACCCAGGTTGGAACCGCAACCGGCTACGGTTTCATACTCAGGGCCGTCGACAAAAACCTTTTTCCCTCTGTAGGGACCTGTAAAGGGTGAAAAATCTTTCACTCCGTGGGCACAGGCAACGGCACAGCCTCTCCAGCAGCCGTCAAAACCTTTGTCAAAGATATGTTCAAACACGTCTTCTCCGATGACACGGCTTTGAGGATGTGATCCAAACTTGAAGTTATGGACGGGCAGGCAGTCATGATCATTCATTATGGGCACAAGGTGGGTGGTTCCGACAAGAGCCATCCTGTTCTGTTTGGGATCAAGTTCATTGATTTCTTTTGCATGGCTTTTGGTAACAAGTTTTAGACCATTAAAATCAGCAGGATTGTTGGATTTCATGGAAATGGCACCATATCTTGCCACAATGGCTTTAATTTTTTTATCGGCAAAAACAGTTCCGATCCCACCGCGGCCGGCTTGTTTGTAGCGGACCATTTTACGCCCGGCATCCCACCAGGAAAAGTTCAGGCACCCGAAAAACGTATGTTCTGCCCCCGGACCTGCCGTGACAACAGACACATTGACCGGTTTTTCTTCATCAAAATGATGGGTTAAAGCTTTTGAAAGTTCATAGGAATCTACTGGCAGGTCTTTTGCTTCAAATACTTTGATTTTATTTTCAATCCCGTCAATGAAAATAACGGTATCGGTTTTGGCTTTGCCATCAACCTGTATTACATCAAAGCCGGAAAATTTTTTATAGGGTCCGAAATATCCCCCCACATTTGAATCAATGGGAGCACCGGTTAAAGGGGAAATGGCAGTCACAATACTTTTCCCGCCGCCGGGGTATCCCGGAGTACCGCCCAATGGGCCCGAAGAGATACAAATCGCGTTTTCAGGATCATTCCATTTGGTACTGCCTGAAACAGCATTCCACATCAGCCACAGATCATACCCCTTTCCGCCGATGAATTTGTTTTTAATTTTTTCTTGGATAGGGTTGATCATGATCTCGGTTGAATCTAAATTAACGCGAAGGGATTTATCAGTATACCCTTTTTTAACTTCTGATTTTTCATAAGAGATGGATTTTATCTCTTTAAGGTTGATTTGACCCATTTATTACTCCTTGGCTATAAAATCTTTTTTTCATTTTTTGATTAAAGCTTGCAACCCCTAATTTTGTAAGCTTATTTGATTGAAGTCTCTATATCATAATTTTGGATTTAAGTATAGAAACAACCAAACAATTCATATTGATTTGAAATGGTTAAACCATTAATAATATATTCTTCCATGGATGTCAACGATGAAAACCAAATATTTAATAAAGCTAAATAGGTAAAAAAACTTGACTTTTTGCACTATTCATAGTTAACCAGAACATTGAAAGCTACCAAATTATTGAAAAAAGGTAATATAAATGCTCATATTAGCCAATCTTTTTGAAGCCATAGCCGTTGTGATGGATTATGCACTGACATTTTATATGTGGATTGTTGTCGCGGGTGCTGTTTTGTCATGGGTGAGTCCTGATCCTTATAATCCTATTGTACGGTTCATCAATACAGCAACAGAGCCGGTTTTCCATCAAATTAGAAAAAGACTTCCTGTCAGTTTCGGAGGACTTGATATATCTCCTGTTATCGTGATTTTAGCTATTATTTTTCTTCAGACATTTGTTGTAAACAGCCTTCATGGGCTGGCACGCTCAATAGCATAATAAAAAGTGAGGTATTCTTATGGGCATAACACCACTGGTTGTTAAACAAAAAGAGTTCACAACAAGATTCAGAGGCTTTGATGTTCAGGAGGTGGATTTTTTTCTTGAAGAGGTAAGCAAAGAACTTGATAAACTGAATCATGCCATTCAAAGTCTTCACGAAGAAAATCACCGGCTTAACCTGGAAAATCAGGGCTATAGGAAAAGAGAAAATTCCATGAAGAACGCCATGATCCAGTCCCAGAAAGTCCTGGATCAAATGAAGGAAAATGCTCAAAAATCTTCACAGTTAACTATGGCCAATGCTGAAGTGGAAGCGGAAAAAATATTGAACCGGGCTCATAAAAGACTTTCACAGCTCCACAGTGATATTATTGAGTTGAAACGGCAACGGATTCAGCTTGAAATGCAGATCAGTGCAGTACTTGAATCCCATTCAAAAATGCTTGAGATGACAAAGGAAGAAAACAAGGCTGCTGATGAAACCGATTCTACATTGAAGTTTATCAAACAGGCATAGTTTTTCAATACGTCTTTCCCTGGCTTGTGCAGGGAAACGTCAGAACCATTAAATAAATAAGGGTATGGAAAATGGCTGAAATTGATGCTTTTTTTAAGCTGATGCATGAGCAGGGCGCTTCCGATCTCCACCTGGCTTCGGGCCAGCAACCCGCCATCAGACTTCATGGTGATATTGAACGCATTAAATACGAGACCCTGACCAGTGATAAACTCAGAGGGCTGTTGTATGAAATCACTTCCCAGGAGAAAATCAAGACCTTTGAAGAAACAGGAGATGTGGATTTCGGTTATGAGATTCCAGGGCTTGCCAGATACAGGGCAAATTATTTTATGCAAAAAAGCGGTGTTTCAGCAGTTTTTCGTGAGATCCCGTCTGAAATATTGACAGCAGAACAGCTGGGGCTTCCCCCGGTTATTTCAAAACTGGCTGACCTTCCAAGGGGACTTGTCCTGGTTACGGGACCAACCGGTTCCGGTAAGTCGACCACCTTGGCCGCTATTATTGATCAGGCCAACAGAAACAGAAAAGATCATATTATCACTGTGGAAGACCCCATCGAGTTCGTGCACAGAAGTCAGAGCTGTATTGTGAACCACCGGGAGGTGGGACTGCACACACAGACCTTTTCAGCAGCACTTCGGGGGGCATTGCGTGAAGACCCGGATATTATTCTTGTGGGTGAGCTAAGGGATCTTGAAACGATTTCTCTTGCCATAGAAGCGGCATCCACAGGTCATCTGGTCTTTGGAACCCTGCATACCTCTTCTGCCGCCAAAACCGTTGACAGAATTATTGAAGTGTTTCCCTCCACGGAACAGGCCCAGATACGATCGACATTGTCGGATGGCCTGCGGGCGGTTGTCGCCCAGACATTGTTTAAGAGAATTGATAAAAGGGGTCGGTGTGCGGCTCTGGAAATTCTTGTGGCAACCCCTGCTGTACGAAATCTTATCCGGGAAGCTAAAACACACCAGATCCCCTCCATGATTCAGACAGGAAAACAATACGGGATGCAATTGCTGGATGATGCCATCATGCAGCTGTATAAAAAAGGGTGGATCAGCCCGGATGAGGCATATGGCAAGGCAAATAACAAATCCTTGTTCAGACCGTTCTTAAAGAATCCGCCGGCTGATTTTACAGAAGCTTAAAAACCAGTCTTTATCCGTTTAATTTTAAGGAAGACGGCATGAAAAAACAACAGATTGACCATATTCTTTCCAAAATGCTGGACTCCCATGACAATGTTTCAGATTTGAACTTCACCCCGGGCAAACCGCTGCAGGTTGAAAGTTCGGGAGAATTGGTTGCAGTGAACATAGAGCCGGATTTTAAATTACTGACACCCTTTCAGACTGAAATATTTGCTTTGAATTTGATTAATAACAACCGAAAATTAACTGAAACGCTTATCAGAGAAGGATCTTGCGACCTGTCCTATCAACTGGGAAATAAAGCGCGGTTCAGGGTGAATATATTTTCAAGATCCGGCAAGTATTCCATTGTCCTAAGAAAGCTTGAAACAAGAATCCCCACAATT
The DNA here is from genome assembly GCA_018821715.1 of Pseudomonadota bacterium. Taxonomy (GTDB): domain Bacteria; phylum Desulfobacterota; class Desulfobacteria; order Desulfobacterales; family Desulfobacteraceae; genus Desulfobacula. The sequence continues at coordinate 52,230 of JAHJLN010000049.1, forward strand.
GATGAGCTGAATCTGCCCAAGGCATTTCATAAAATGTCTGAAGAAAGAAACGGTATTATTTTTGTTACAGGAGCGACCGGTTCCGGAAAATCAACATCCCTTGCAGCGCTGTTGGATAAAATAAATGTAACCAAGTCCGTTCATGTCATCACCCTTGAAGATCCCATTGAATATCAGCATTCCCAGAAAAAAGCCACATTTAACCAACGAGAGCTGGGAGCTGATTTTGATGCCTTTGCAACGGGATTGAGGGCTGCATTGCGGCAGGCACCAAAAGTGATCCTGGTGGGGGAGATGCGTGACAGGGAAACCGTGGAAATTGGTCTTTCTGCCGCTGAAACAGGTCATCTGGTTCTTTCAACATTGCATACCGTAGATGCCGGCCAGACCATTAACCGTGTTCTGGGCATGTTTTCCACTGAAGAAGAAAAACAGATCAGAATCCGACTGGCAGATACCATCCGATGGATTGTGTCCCAGAGATTATTGCCAAAGATCGGCGGCGGCAGGGTGGCGGCCTTTGAAATTATGGGGTCCAATCTGAGGGTAAAAGATTCCATTCTCCATGGGGAATCTGAAGGAAAGACATTCAATGATATTATTACCTCAGGAAAGGCACAGGATATGGTTTCTTTTGATGAATATATTGTTTCTCTTTATGAAGAGGGAATGGTCAGTGAGGATATTGCATCGTCCTATGCATCCAGGAAAGACATTGTCGGCAGAGGGCTTGATTCAATAAAAAGCTCCCGTGGCGAGACCACAACAAAGATTGATTCATTGGAAATTGATCATGGATATCAAGGAAGTTAAGCTATGAATGTGACATGCCATAATTGTAAAACAAAACTCAATATTCCGGATCACAAAATTCCCAAGGATAAAGAGGCGTCATTTAAATGCCCCAAATGCAAAGAAACCGTCCTGGTCCCCGCCCTAGCTCAGCAAAAACCTGCCGGGGAAATTAAAAGACAACCCAATCCCATCTCTTTTGAAGAACGGCAAAATGCCCTTGTTTGCATTGAAGATTCTGAATTGAAAAAAAAGGTGTACGCAATCATTCAACAGATGGGATTCAATGCTGAAGCTGTAACTGATACCAAAGCCGCATTAAATAAAATGGAATATCATATTTATCATCTGGTGATCATTGATGAGGCCTTTGAACCCACAATGGGGATATCCGGTATTATTGACCGGATGAATACCATTGACATGTCTTTAAGACGAAGGATCTGTCTTGTTTTGGTCAGCAGCAAGTACAATTCCAATGATAATATGGTTGCCCTGCATTCCAGTGTGAATGCGATCATTCACCGGGACGATATCCCCCATCTTGAACCGTTTTTATCCAAAGTACTAATAGAACATAAAAATTTTTATACGGTCTATAGTGAATCCTTGAGACTGGCCGGGAAAGCGTAAAGGAACGGTGCATATAAAAATTTTTTATGATCCGGCAATGGTATGAGCCTCTAAATTTTTCTGAAAGGTTAAAAAGAACCTTTTCTTTTCTGAATATTGCCATCTTTATGGTTACGGCCATCTTTGTTTTTTCTGAATTCAGGTTTGACTGGGCTGAGAATCTTGTCGGCACTTACCTTGCTTCCACAAATGACCTTCGTCCTGAAACAGGAGCTGTCTGGGAAGCGGGAAAACAAACCTCCAGTGCCCACGAGTCCCTTAATAAGATTATCAGTAAAAAAGAAGATACCCGCCAAACTGTTCATCAGGCATCCACGTTTTCTTTCCTTGCATCAAGCATAGTGCCGGGCGAGTGGGTTACCTTGGAAAAGCAACAGTTCAAGTCCCTTTACCTGGCCCTTGAAAAATCCACGGCTTTAAAAATTATTGAACCTGCTCAGTTGGTCTGGTTGCTCAAAGGCAGTTCCCTTGACCGGATATTCTGTGAAGGTATCATCGGGGGAATCAAGATATATTTTATTGATTCTGAAAACAGGGTGATCAAACAGATTGATCTTAAAAAGGAAGATATCCTTGAGATTGAAAACGGTGACAAGCCTGTTTCAGGAAAACTTGCGGATATGGCAGGGTTTTCAGGGCGTACCTATCCGGCCAGGAACTTTTTTGACGCATTGTTTAAACTGCCGCCTGATATGATTCCCGATTTGATCGTAAACCCTGAAGCATTACTTGCCCAGGAGGGGAAAATCACCCGTGTCGGGATCTGGAATGAAGCTGAAAATGGGTATATAAAACTTGGTTTTGAATTCCAAGAAAAAAACAGCACACAGGTTGTGTTTGTAAAAGGTCGTGAATGGGCAGTCTGGCAGGTGAGTCTGAATCTTAAGGGGGAAGAAAATTGACGCTTATTTCAAGGGGGCTGACATTTGCCCGGCTCTGTCTGTTTTCAGTCCTGATTTTTGTTTCTCTGGCAAGTCTTTCCGGGATGTTTCTGGTTTTTTATATTGCAAAGGATCTTCCAAAGCTGCCGTCGCCTTTAAGCAGAATTATTGAAACGCCCCAGACCCAGATTTTTGCCTCAACCGGACAGGTGCTGGTCACCCTTGGAGAAAGAAAGACCATTCCTTTGAACATGGTGTCCCAGGATTTTATCAATGCAATTCTTGCAACAGAAGACCATCTGTTTTTTGAGCATCGCGGGATCAATAAGTTAAGGACCTTAAAAGCACTTTACGTGACACTTTTTAAACCCGGTAAGGTTCAGGGGGCATCCACCATTACCCAGCAGCTTGCAAAAAATCTGTTTTTCAGTTTTGAAAAAACATATGCAAGAAAAGTCAAGGAACTGCTTGTTGCTCTGCAGATTGAGACCTCCAATACAAAGGAGGAAATTTTGCATGCCTATATCAACCAGATCCACTTTGGCGCAGGGGCTCAAGGTGTTGAAAAGGCTGCAAGGGTATTTTTCGGAAAATCTGCACTTGATTTAAGCCTGCCCGAGGCCGCACTTCTGGCAGGTCTGCCGAAATCGCCCACCAATTATAATCCTTACAGACACTATGACCGGGCGTTAAAAAGACGGGAAGTTGTCTTGAAAAGAATGGCACAAGTGGGTCTCATATCTGATCTTGAAGCCCGCCAGGCCATGCTGATAAAACCAGAACTTTACCAAGAACAATCCGACTCAAGAACCGGCAGTTATTTTTTAGATGCACTGATAAACGAGTTGATCCAAACCTATGGGGAAGATGTCGTCTATCACGGCGGTATCAAGGTGTTTGCAACGATAGATACTCGACTTCAATCCTATGCTCAGGAATCTGTGAAAAACGGCCTTGAAAGGCTTGACGTCATGATGGGGATCAAGAATGAGACCTTGGATCACCCCCAGGGAGCCCTTGTGGCCATTGATGCAGGTTCAGGTGCCGTAAAAGCCATGGTAGGCGGCAAGGATTATTATCAAAGCGAATTCAACAGGGCCATGAAAAGCAGACGGCAGCCGGGAAGCGGTTTTAAACCGTTTGTATATTATACTGCCTTTAAAGAGTTAGGATTCCATCCTGCAACTCTCATGACGGACAAACCCATCATCATAAAGGTAAAAGGGACACCAGACTGGGAACCTGATAATTTCAACCATATTTTTTCAGGAGATATGATTTTAAAAAAGGCCCTGACCCATTCTGTGAATACAATTTCAGCTCAGCTTGTTGAAAAAACCGGTCCTATAGCAGTTAACCAGACAGCTAAAACCTGTGGTATCAAGAGCCCGTTAGACGATGTATATTCTGTGGCCTTGGGCACTTCAAGTGTGACACCCTTTGAAATGGCATCTGCATATGCAGTTTTTGCAACCCTTGGTGTCCGGCATGACCCTTTTCTTTTCTGGCGGGTGGAAGATGCATTCGGCAGAATTATTTTTGAGCACATTGTTCAGGAAAAAAGAGTGCTTGAACCCTCTACTGCCTACCAACTGGTGGATATGATGAAATCAGTTATTGAACAAGGATCTGCAAAAACCATCCGGCAACTGGGATTCAATCGGCCTGCTGCCGGGAAAACCGGCACGACGGACAGCTATAATGATGCTTGGTTTACAGGGTTTACACCAACGTTGTGCACCTCGGTCTGGACTGGTTTTGACAAGAAGAGAAAAATGATTGATGTTCATAATGTCGGCATTACCGGGGGCAAAATTGCCGCACCGATCTGGGCTGAGTTTATGATGAATGCCTTGAAATCAGAACCTGAAAGAGATTTCCCCATTCCGGATAATATCCGGTTTGAAACCGTGGATACGGCAACAGGGTGTAACGCAACAGATGAAAACAAGGCTGCTGAGGTTTTAACCGTCCCGTTAAAATCCGGACAACGATTGTGCGAAAAAGAGGAACAATGATCTGGATTTTGAGACATATCAGCGTACACCTGTGGATCGCCACTCTCATTACCCTGCCGGTTTGTTTTTATATCATGCCGTGGCTCACACGGCTTTTTCCCGGGATCAATCCTGTCATCACAGGCGTTGTAATCTTTTCAGGTGTGGGGATTGTGATCGGCTTTTTAATGGATGTCACAGCAAAAAAAGCTGTGATAAATTTGATTAAAGAAGGCCAGACCTGGGAGAGGTCAGGGATTCTCAATAAGGCTGAAAAAAATTATATCAATGCAGTAAGGATTTTTGATACCTTTCTTCTCTGGCCGTTTTCCGCCAAAAAAACAGCTCAGAAAATTTTCAGAGCCATTGCTGAATTTAAACTGAACACAACGACTGAAAATCAAAATTTCAAATTAATTTCAGCAAGTTATCTAAAGATGAATCCTGAGGATGTTGATATCGCACAGCTCTGGCTTAAGCAGCTGAGACAATCGACCCTGGTTTCATCAGTTGATCAGGAGGTCTTATCACTTCTGGCTGAAACACATTATACCCATCAAAAAATATCAGCTTTATTGGTCGATATTTTTCTTGGGTTGGAAAGAAAAGATTTTACAGCAATAAAACTTTATCAACAGGTGCTTAGCCACCCGGTGTCGGAAAAACGGTACGCCAAAAAAATTGAAGATATAATGGGTCCTCCTGATCAAACCATTCAAAAACAAGTTTCGTTTTTCCAACCTGAAAGGCCTCCTGTTATCCCAGTAAAGAAGTTTGAGATCACAAAAAAGATACAATCAATACCTAAACACCTTATTTCTTATTTAAAACGATCAGGGGCCTTTTTGGGGTCTGTTTTAAGTTTTTTGATCTTATCTGTGTCAAAGGGTTACGCCTATATAAAAGAACATGAAAAGATCCGATTCTATTTAAAGGCGGGTTTCCTTTTAATTGTTTCGATCTGGCTTGCGTTTTTCATGATCAGCACGGTGTCCCACATCTTTAAATCAAGGGCAATTGAAAAGGAAAAGGTAAAATTAGAAATTCAGGTGCCCAAACCGTTTACCATACAGGTCGCAGCATATTTAACCCAGAAACATGCTGACCGGTATGTTGATCGGTTAAAGAAAAAAGGGATTGATGCAACGGTTAAAAAGGTGGCTGGCGGTGGAAAAACCTGGTTTGTGATCCGGGTATCTGAATTCATTGATAAAAAAAGTGCAACAGAATACGGCCAGAAACTAAAGAAAGAAAAGATTATAGATGATTTTTTTGTGAACAATAAATAAATGGTTTCCGGCAAAAAAGAGCGGATGGTTTAAAATCAAGCTGTTCTCTGCCGGGTATTATGGGGTATCCAATTATCATCTTATCAAGCAACTCACGCTATAAATTGATGACTTTGTCCGCCAGTTGCATGGCGGTGACAATGTCCAGCATATTGGTTGTTTCACCGATTTTCTTTTCATCCATCAACCCCAGGTGGGTCAGGCATGCGCCGCAGACAAGGATACCGATGCCGGATTGTTCAAGGGTTTTGAGTTCTTCAAGGATGGCTGAGTTTTTTGTGGAAAATTTTACACCGTGGTTGACAAAAACGATTCGCCAGAGGTCGTGCCCCATTTCATTCAAGGTTTTGAAAAAATTGACCATCAGTTTTTGACCCAGTTCGTCATCTCCTTTGCCGATAGTTTGAGAAGAAATCATTAAAAGAATTTTTTGATTGTCTGATAATGTTTTTCCTTTTTTTTGTTCTGAGGCAGGGCTGAGTTTTTTTGCTTTTTTTGAATCTCTTTGGCCGGAAACAGTCGAAGTGATGCCGTCAGAGTCAACAGACACATCAAACCCATTAAAATTTAAGAATCGGCTTACATTCTCCACAGCAGCATCGTTGTCAACAATGACATCGATCATGGTAACTGCTTCTTTTTCAAGCGCTTGTTTCGTTTTCAGCACTGGTGCCGGACATTGAAGTGTTCTGCAGTCAATTTTTTTTGTCATGGTCTCTTCCCTTTTTGAGCGATTAAAATGATAGTGTAAAAAGACTTCAACACTAAGTCAAATAGCTATATTATATATAAATTTTAATTGCCATTGAAAATACGGATAATAAATGAGAAAAAGAGGTTCTTATTTGACAGTCAAAGCTAAAACTGTTTGACAGCCAGGGCCTTATATGACAATACTTTTACTGAACTTCAGTAACAAAAATGGTTAAAAAAAGGAGAGACAACATGGTCATTATTTCAAATGTTACTTACCCCCCTGAAGGTACGAAAGAAATTGCAAAACGATATCTTAAGGCGCCTGTTCTGCCGGAATTTTTAAATAAAAAAGGGCCTTATGTCTCTTCCAGTATGACAGGCGGCATGAATTCCATCACTTTTTATGAACTGGATAATGACAGACTTGCAGAAGGGTTGAAAGCCATTGGTGAGAGTCTGGCCATCTATTTTGGTGTGCCCGGCTATAAATATGATCTTAAGCCATACTTTGAACTTGAAGAAGGATTGAGTATTCTTGGTTTGTAATCATGGATTATTTTTTTAATTCTTTTTTTGCCCAGGCGCAAATGGTCTCAAATGCCTTGAATTTCCATTTAAAAGGAAATTCAAGGCATTGTAAGGGCTTTACATTATGAATACAGCATCCTTTGGCGGTTAAAAATATACACTCGCCATTGTCTTTGTCAATTAATGAGAGTGTTTGCCGGTCTTTTGTAAGACGGGTATAGGTTTCAATGAATTGAAAGACATCCATATTCAAGTATGATGCAATGATGTCCGGCTCGTTTTTTTTAAGTCTGACATATCCATCCTGCCTGCAGCAGGCACCACATCCCAGGCAGTTGAATTGTGACAGGTTCAAAAGTTTCATGCTGTTTAAATCAATTATGGTATCAAAATGTTGTGACGGATTACAATACCGGCAGCATATCATGACTTTCCTTGAGTATCAAGGCAATGAGCTCATCAGGGGTCAGCCGTTTCCTGGACAGCCGTATCTTTGTTTTTTCTACAACAACTTCGGCCGGCATGGGACGCAGATTATAAAAGCCGCCCATGGAATAGCAGTATGCACCCGCATCATTGATGGAAAGAAGATCGCCCTCTCTTATTTTATTGACAAGCCGGTCCCTGGCAAACAGGTCACCTGTTTCACAAATATTTCCGCAGATATCATATCTTATTTTTTCTCCATCTGGATTACTCAGATTGTCAATGTGATGATAGGCATCATAAAACATGGGCCGGATCAATTGAGGAAATCCTGAATCAGTTCCGCAAATGGCCCTTTGTCGATTGTTCTTGATGGTATTTACTTCAACCAGAAGATGGCCTGCCTGGGCGGTAAGAAATTTTCCAGGCTCAAAATACAGCCCTAGTTTTTTTCCATACGCATCACAGAAATTTGAAAACAAAGAAACAATGTCATGGCCCATTGTTTTATAATCAATCGGTTGTTCATCCGGGCTGTAGGGGATTTTAAAACCGCCACCGAAATCCATGAATTCAAGGTCTGGGAAATTGGTTTTTTTTGCAATGGACATCATGTTTTTCATGGCGGCTAAAATGGAGTCGGATTTGATAAGTCCTGAGCCCGTATGTTCATGGAGCCCTATTACTTTAAGGTTGTGTTCTTTTGTAATTCGGATGACCTGGTCCGTATCTTCCAGGAGAATTCCGAATTTTGTCAGGTCACCACCTGTTTTGATTTTATCATGTTCACCATCCACGACATCTGGGTTGAATCTGATACAAACCCGGGTTCCTGGATATTTTTTGGCATATTTTTCAAGACGGGACAATGATCCGATATTCATAAGGACACCGGTTTTCATAACCACATCGACTTCAGCATCTTTCATGTTGTTTGCCGTATAAATGATCTGTGACGGTTTAAAACCGCACTTCAAGGCCAAGGAAAGGTCTCCCGGACTTACGGCATCAATGAAGGCGCCCAATGATTTCATGGTGTTTAGTATGGCCGTGTTATAGTTGGCTTTCATGGCATAGCAGATCCTTAAATCAGGCCATGGGAAAGCCGCCTTAAAATAGTTGTATTTGGATTTTATCAGATCCAGATTATAGACATATGTCGGGGTTCCATATGTTTCGGCAATTTTTTTTAATAATTGATTTTCAAGTTTCATAACTGTCTCCAAAATTACTTTTATTCAGATATATTATCTTAATAAAAGGTATTGTCAAGAATA